>JAMCWL010000091.1 GCA_023481285.1 Actinomycetota bacterium
GGGAAGAGCGTGCTTGTCGCAGGGCTCTGCCGCTTACTCGCTCGATCAGGATTGAAGACGGCGCCATTTAAAGCCCAGAACATGGCCCTCAATTCGGCGGTCACCCCGTGTGGCGGGGAGATCGGCAGGGCCCAAGCGGCTCAGGCTTTCGCCGCGCGTATAGAGCCGGCAGTTGATATGAACCCGATACTAATTAAACCCTCGAGCGACACGGACGCGCAGGTCATCGTCCTCGGCAAACCGATAGGCAATCTCTCCGCCGTCGATTATCATGAGCGTAAGCTCTCGCTATGGAACGTCGCCCGTTCCGCTTACGACAGGCTTGCCGCCGCTTACGAGGTCGTCGTAATCGAAGGCGCCGGCAGCCCGGCGGAGATCAATTTAAAGGATCGCGACATCGTCAATATGAAGACCGCTGAATATGCGGGCGCTCCCGTCGTCATCGTCGCCGACATCGATAAGGGAGGAGTCTTCGCATCGCTCGTCGGAACGATGGAGCTTCTCGACTCGCATGAAAAATACCACGTTAAGGGCTTTGTCATCAACAAATTTAGGGGTGATCTCTCGCTCTTGCGGCCGGGGCTCGAGTTCATCGAGAACAAGACGGGCGTGCCCGTGCTTGGGGTTGTGCCCTACTTGAACTTTCTCATCGAGGAGGAGGATGAGGTCAAAGCGGGCCCCTGGTCGACCGGGAGATGCATCGACATAACGGTCGTCGGCCTCCCGCATCTCTCCAATTTCACCGACTTAAACCCGTTGTCGTTGGAGCCGGACGTATCGCTGAGGATGGTGCGCAAACCCGGAGAATTTGGATACCCCGACGCGATCATCATGCCGGGCAGTAAGAACACCATCGCGGACTTGATGTTCATCAAGGAAAGGGGCTTGGCCGCGAGGATAAAGGAGCTGGCGTCCGGCGGTACTCCCGTGATCGGGATTTGCGGCGGCTACCAGATGCTCGGGCGGATGGTTTATGACCCGCACGGCGTCGAATCGGAGCTCGGCGAGATCGAAGGCTTAGGGCTTCTTGAGGTTGAGAGCCATATCGGGCCCGAAAAATCGACGAGACGGTCGACGGCGAGGTGCACGGGAGGCGGCCCCATCTTGGGGAGGGCACGCGGGCGGAGTATCCGCGGCTACGAAATCCATATGGGGTCGACCGAGCGACTGGAAGGATCCGAGGCGGCCTTTGAGATCGAAAGGGATGGATCGCTCGTGTCTGATGGGGCGGTCGACGAAAGCGGCCTGATAATCGGAGCATATCTTCATGGCTTGTTCGATGATGAAAGCTTCCGCTCGGCATTCCTGGAATTCATCAGGGAGAGAAAGGGGATTCAGGGCACGCATAAGCCATTGGATTACCGCGGGTATCTTGATAAAGAGATGGACCGGCTCGCCGATCACCTCTCCGCGCATCTCGATTTCCCCATGATATGCCGGCTTGCGGGGATCGATACGGGAACGAAGACGCATGTCCGGTAGGGTGGTCGTCGCCGGGACGCAGAGCGGCGTGGGCAAGACCACGATCGTCTCCGGTTTGCTGCGCACTCTCTCAAAGAAGGGGATGGCCGTCAAGCCTTTCAAGGTTGGACCGGACTTCATCGACCCGGGCTATCACAGGCTGGCTTGCGGTATACCCTCGAGTAATCTGGACGTCTGGTTGACCTCCGAGAGAGCGGTAGCGGAGATTTTCGATAAAGGCTCCGCAGGAAAGCTCGCGGTCGTCGAGGGCATGATGGGGCTCTTTGACGGTGGAGATGGAGGTGTGGGGTCGACCGCTCAGGTCGCGAAGATTATCCGCGCCCCGGTAATCCTCGTCCTCGACGCCAGGGCGCTGGCGCAGAGCGCTGGAGCGTTGCTGCGCGGTTTCAAGGAGCACGATCCCGAAGTTAAGGTTGTAGGGGTCGTCTTCAACAACGTTGCGGGTTCGGGGCACGCACGAGTGCTTGAAAACGAAGCAAAAAAAGCTGGGTCTCAAAGTCTTGGGAAGCCTGAGTCGCATGGGTGAGAGCCTCGAAGAGCGCCATCTCGGCCTTGTGCCGATCGCAGAAAGAGCCAGTGGGCTCGAGCTGGCTATAGAAAACATATCTTATGAGATTAATAGGTGTTTGGATATCGAGAGACTCCTTGAAATCGCGGGACATCCGACGGCTGGCGAGCTTGGGTCGGTAGGAGAGCCGGTTGCTCATTATTCGACCGATGGTGAGTCCCAAACAATTGGACATATGCTGAGCACTCGCAATAGTAAGCTGCCGGAGAAGGATGGGAAGGTGCCCGTGATCGGGGTCGCCTGCGACGAGGCTTTCAACTTCTATTACACCGAGAACCTCGATCTTCTCGCTGAGCGGGCGCGTCTAATCGAATTCAGCCCGTTGAACGATCCTCTCCCGCCCGAGGCCGACGGCTTCTATTTCGGGGGCGGATTTCCCGAGGTATTCGCCGGGCGGTTGGCTGCAAACGAGGGGATGCGCGAGGGGTTAAGACAAGCGATAGCGAAAGGGGCGCCTACATATGCCGAGTGCGGTGGCCTTATCTACATGGGGAAAGAGCTCGAGGATTTCGATGGGCGAAAATATCCCATGGTGGCGGCCGTGGATATTTCCTGCAAAATGAGGGATAAGCTGACGCTCGGATACCGAGAGGTTGAGGCGGTCGCGGATACGCCCTTATTCGCGAAGGGAACCTTACTGAGAGGGCATGAGTTCCATCGCTCGAAGATCACGAGGTGTGGGGAGGACGCTCGCGCTTATAGGGATGTCGATTCCGGGGTATTCGAGGGTATTGCAAAGGGGAACATACTTGCGACCTACATCCACCTGCACTTCTACGGAGAAGGCGACGCGGCCGGTAGATTAGTGACCGCTTGCCGGGAAAGGAGCGCGTCGAGGCATGGCGTTATTGGGGGCCAAAAGCACCTATTCGCCAAATAAACCACCAGGTACTATACTCTTTACGAGAACGTAAACTTGCGAGGGAAGCATGTCTCTGGAAATCGGCCGGGTGCACGTTTATACGGGTGAGAGTAAAGGGAAGACGACCGCTGCCGTCGGCCTGGCACTGCGTGCTACCGGGCAGGGGCTGAAGGTTCGCGTCATCCAGTTCATGAAGGCGAATGTGGAGAAGAGCGGGGATATCCAGGTGCTGGAGAAGTTGACCGGGCATGAGGTGCTCCGCTTCGGGCACAGTCTGCTGGGTGACCGGACCGAGATCATCGAAGAGGATTATGAGGAAGCGCGCCTCGGTCTCGCCGAAGCGCGCCGGGCCCTCGCTTCCGGAAGGTGTGATCTTCTCGTTCTGGATGAGATAAATGTGGCCGCTCACTTCGGCCTTTTAAGCGTCGATGACCTGGTCGACCTCATAGCGTCAAAGCCGATCGATGTCGAGCTGGTGCTGACGGGACGCCATGCCCATCCCCGGCTCATCAACCTTGCCGATTACGTGACCGAGATGACCCTCATCAAGCATCCCTATATTAGCGGTGACCTAACCGCACGCCGAGGAATAGAATTCTAAGGAGCGGACCGCCGGCGGCAGACCGCAGACCGCAGACCGCCGAATTGGTGATCGTCAAAGAAGCGGCGGGATAGATGGTCGTGTGGGAGACTGTCATCTGGCGACAAGAGGTGGCAGAGATGACTCAGAACGCGAAATTGAAATCAGCGCTCTCATCGAGGGGGTGCAAGCCAATGTCAAACAAAGCGCTCTTCTTTCTACTATAGCTTGTAGTATTTTGTCCGGCAACGTGTTATTCTACCGGTAAACCGATTTAACTGGAGAGCGCATCTGAGAACGACCGGCGGAAAACCGGCTATAGGAGGCAGCGAAGATGAAAAAGTTGCTCGTACTTCTCATCACGATTTTGGTCGGCGTGCTGGCGGCCCAGGCGGCGGCGGCGGCCGCTGCGGTTCCCGACAGGCTTAACCTTGAGTTTTGGCCGGAGTACGACAACGGCCAGGTGTTGTTCATCGGGGCGGTGGAGTATCCCGCGAATATACCCCTGCCAATCGAGGTGAAGGTGGCCGTTCCTAAAGGGGCCAATGTGACTTGGTCGGGCGAGATTACGGGAGGGCCGCCATCCCAGGATATCAACGTAACGCCGAAGGTCAACCCGCAGGCCGACTACGACGAAGTCGTCTTTACGCTCTCCAAAACCAGGAAGGGGCAGGTTGAAGCGATATGGTCGGGCCTGAAGATCAACGGCCAGGACCGGTCGATTAATTGGGATTGGGTCCAGCGGTACGAGGCAAAGCAGGTTCAGTTCGGATTCAAAGCGCCCTCGAAATCCTCGAGCGTCACTATGACGCCCGCGTCAGCCCAGGTACTCAAGGGCCAGGATAAACTGGATTACTACGCGAGTGCCCCCCTCAGCTTACCCGTCGGCGGGAAGCAGACCTTCAGTGTGGCCTACAAGAGGAGTGCGGTCGGGCCGTCCATCACCCCGCAACAACAGCAACAGCAGTTTCAGGAAGGCGCTCCCGGGGGCACAGCCGCCGGTTCCAGCGGTAAGTCGTCCTCGGACATCCTGATCTACATGTTTCTGCTCCTCACAGTCGGCGCGGTAGTCTTCGCCGTTTACAACAACAAGAAAAAGAACGCCCGGGAGTAGAGGTTTCATCGGCAGATTTTATCAGCGCTAGTGCCTGCTTGCATAAGTCTGCGTTAGCACCGAGGGCCCCGATGCGCGCGGCAGGCAAGGCGCGACGACCGAGAATACTTGGCGTTAATTGTTGACGGTGGACACTCCTTTGATACGGCAAAGGAATGTCCCGCCGCCTATAATTGTTGACGGTGGACACTCCTTTGATACGGCAAAGGAATGTCCCGCCGCCTATAAGAGGAGCAACGCAGCCTGCCGCGATGCGGCGGGGACCGAATGCAGTAGACCTATGCAAGTAGGCGCTAGGCTGCTCTCTCCAACCGCCCGAGGCACCTTCCGAGGTCGACTCCGGGACCAAGCACGGTTGAAAATATGTCCCCTTCAACCCTGAACCTATCAATAGTGGTACGGATGGTAAAGGCGGCAGGGTCAAGTCCAGGCTTCACCTCGTCCCACTTCAAAGGTGTGGAGACGGTGGCGCCAGGCATGGGGCGGACGCTGTAGGGTGCGGCCAGGGTCTTACCGTAGATGTTTTGAAGGTAGTCGAGGTAGACCTTTCTTCGCCGCCTGGCGGGGAGGCGTTCAAGGCTCGTCCGCTCTGGCAGTTTACGATGGGCCAGGAAGGCCACGATTTCCGCGAATCGCCTTGCTTGCTCGTAGGTGTATTTGGCTCCGAGGGGAACGTAGATGTGCAGGCCCGTGGCCCCCGAAGTTTTGCAGCAGCTTACGGCGCCCGCCTCTTCAAGGACCTCTCCAACCGCCAGTGCCGCTTCCACGACGTGCTCAAATTCGATATCCAACGGGTCGAGGTCGAGCAGCAGGAAATCCGGCGAATCTAAAGATTCCAACCGCGAGCTCCAGGGATTGATTTCGATGCAGCCGAGATTGGCAAGGTAGACGAGGGTCGCCTCATTCTGGCAGAGAAGGTAAGTGATCTCTTTGTCTTCCGTTTCCGACCGGATATTGACCGTCTCCGTCCAATCCGGGGGAGGCAGCCCGGCGACATCTTTTTGAAAGAAGTGCTCTCCCTCGATGCCGTCGGGATGGCGGTTGAGAACTTCTGGTCGGTCCCGCAGGTAGGGTAGGATAAAAGGGGCTATCTCCCGATAGTAATTAACTAGGTCTCGCTTGGTATACCTCTCCTTGGGCCAGAAGACCTTGTTAAGATTGGTAAGCTTCAGCCGCCCGTCGATCCGGATATCCTCGTCACCTCGCTTTTCGCGCCCCGGTGGCTCGGGGCCGAATACGGCGCCACCCGGGGAAGGTCGTTCGCGTCTCACCTCCTCGGCGCCCTTGTCCTCTCGTAATCCCAAGAAGATGGGTTGGCGCATGATGTCGTCTTTCGTCCACTCACGGAACTTTACTTCGCAGACAAGAGTGGGCCGGACCCAGTGGACGGGAGCGTTAGTCTTTGGTCTCTTCTTAAAAGGTGAGGTCTCTTGTACGAGAGGATCGAGTGTCGATCTCATCTCCGCCAGGCCCTTGTCGTCGAATCCTCCACCGGCATGGCCGACGTAGATCAATTCGCCTCCCTCATAAACTCCCAAGACGAGCGCTCCAAGGTGTTTTCGACTACCGCGTGGTTCGGTAAAGCCGCCGATCACGGCTTCTTGGCGAAGGAGGGTTTTCACCTTAAGCCATTCACGGCCACGCACGCCCTCCCGGTACGGGCTCCCTCCGTCCTTGGCAAGGACCCCCTCCAGGTTTTGCTGGGAAACCTCTTTAAAAAAGGCAATCCCTTTTTCCTCAATATGGTCGCTCAGCTTGATATGAGGCCGGTCGGGGAGTATCTGTCGCAGCAAATCCTTACGGCGTCTGAGAGGCAAACCCCTCAAGTCATGACCGTCCAAGTAGAGCAGATCGAAGATGTAGTAGATAAGCCTTCCCCGGCGTGTGCGATGATAATTCTGGAGGAGCTGGAATCGGGGCTTACCCTTCTCGTCGAGCACGACGATCTCTCCGTCGAGAACCGCCTCGTCTCCCAATTCCTTAAGGGAGTCGACCACGTCTGGGAAGCGTTCGTTGAAGGGCTGGAGGTTGCGGGAGTAAAGGTAGACTTGCCCTCGTTCAACTTCGGCGATCGCGCGAAAGCCATCCCACTTCAATTCGAAGACCCATCCACGGCGATCGAATATATCTTCGACGAGCGTCGCCAACATCGGTCTTACGTTGCGCGGCATCGGCGATTTGGGAACGCCGCCTAAATCAAGCTCGCCTCCTTTTACGGCGACCGAGTAGCCTTCCGGCTTCAGCGCCGACTCGGCAATCTCGTCCATTGTCCGATTTGATAAAGCTGAGCGGTCTCTCTTAGTGACGTCCTCGCCCGTCGCGAACTCGTCGCTCTTCTTCACCAGGAGCCAGGCGTTCTCTCCACCGCGCCTCAGCTTCACCAGCGCAAATCCACCTTTCAGCTTCTTTCCCTCTAGGATGAAGCTGATATGCCCCTTGCTCAGTTCTTGAGCAATAGCGTCTTCGCTCTCAGGGCGATCGGCGATTTTGAGAGCCCTGTATCTCCCTTCGTCCCAGACCATGACGGCGCCGGCCCCGTAGTTGCCCTCCGGGATGACGCCCTCGAATGTTCGATATTCAATGGGGTGGTCTTCGACCATTATAGCGAGATGCTTATCTTTGGGGTTGAGTGAGGGTCCCTTGGGAACCGCCCAACTTTTGAGCACACCACCCAGCTCGAGCCGGAAATCGTAGTGGAGGTGGGACGCCTTATGCTTCTGGACGACAAACCTAAGGGGTCCCTCCTCGCGCTCTTCCCCGCCTATAGGCTCGGGCGTGAGCTTAAATCTGCGCTTCTCCCGATACTCCTTAAGGCTCATGATCCCGCTTGTTATAAGTCATGGCTGTCTTATGAAGGGTTAAGCGGCTTTTCGCTCTTCCCGCTCCAGGCTCGCTTTCAGCCGCGCCATCAGGTCTTTAACTTCGGTCGGTTCCGGCTCCTTGCCTTTTAGAGTCGGAACCTTACCTTGCACCTTCTCTTCGATCACTCTCATGAGCTCCTCGGTATAGGTGTCCTTGTACGCTTCGGGCTTGAAGGGCTCGCTAAGCTTGTCGATCAATGAGAGGGCCAGCTCGACCTCTCTTTTCTCGGCCTCCTCGGGCGCGGGAAGCGCGAGGTCCGCAGGCGCTCGTATCTCGTCCATGAATCTCAACTGGTTAAGAACGATCACGTTTTCGTCGGGTTTGATAATCCCGATGTGTTCGCGATTCCTCAGAACGAACTTTGCCACCCCGACCTTTTTGGAACGCCTAAGAGCTTCTCTGAGAAGCGCATACGGTTTTGCGGCGCCACGGTCCGGTTCCAGGTAGTAAGGCTTTTCAAAATAGATACTCTCTATGCCGTCTTCGTCGGTGAAGCTGACGATGTCGATGGTGAAAGTTTTGGCGACGTCGGCGCGCCTGAAATCTTCGTCGTCCAGAACCACGTACTCTCCTTTTTGATATTCGTAGCCCCTGACGATATCTTCGAAAGGAATCTCAAGCCCTTCCGCCCGGCAGACCCTGGCATAGCGAATAGGGGAGAGGTCCTCTCTATGCAGATAATTGAAGTCAAGCCTCATCCGCCCGGTCGCAGTGTAGAGCTGGACCGGGATGTTGACGAGGCCGAAACTGATGGCGCCCGACCAGATCGCCCGCATGGTAACTTATTTCCCTAAACCCACCCTTGAGCGAAACCTACAAATGACCGCCTAAAGCTTTCTTGGTCGGTAGATGATGAAAAGGCTGTCGCCGGGGACCTCATCGAGTCCAAAATCAAAAAGGCGACCAATCCGCTCGATGTTGATATCCCCGTTCTTGAAGGCGTGGAGAAAGGGCGGAGTCTGACTGAAGGCATACCCAAAGAGCACGACACGAGTTCGTTTGGGTGTGAAAAGATAAGGTTCGGCATCTTTCACCGGCTCGTTTATGAAATTAAGGATAACAACTTCGTCCCCCGTGCGAGTTTTCTCCCGGGGCAGTGGCGGGTAGCCAATCAAGTTGGCCCTCTTAACGTAGTACTTTAAGACGGGACCGAAATTGCCCATCACTCGACTGCCCACCTCGATAGTGAGCTTCTCTGGTTTAAGCCCTTCGATACTCTCAAGCTGGGCCAGCTCGGTCATACCGTACTTGACCCCGGCTAGGAGCAGAAGGGTGAAGAAGATCGACGAAGCGGTTATGAGGGCAGACGCGAGCATGACCCTCTTCCAGGAGGTGATCCGCACGGAGTAAATGCCGCGGGCGACCGCGATGGCGGCGAAAGGGGCTACTGGAATCAAATAGTAGGTATGATAGTGGTAGAAGAAGTAGAAAACCGCGTTTACGATGAGGAGAAAGACGACCAGCAAGTCTGCAAGCTGTCGCCTGTATAGAAGCCAGGCGAATGAGGCCACGAAGGCGATGAAGAGCGGCGGAGAGAGTAGCCAGATCAATTCCCTGTAAAATTCATACTCGAGAAAGTATGCGTTTGGAATCTGGAAGGTGGATAACAGGCGGGATTGGACCTCGATAAACGCGCCGCGGTTCACAAGGAAGTGGAAGAGATACCAGGACAAGCCCGAAAAAGCGCTTATGGTTGTAAAGCCAAGGATATGTGGGTCAAGAACCCATTTCAGGTTACGCCTGCGCCAGGTCTCCCAGGCGAGCATGGGAGGTATCAAAAGAATCGCCTGAAGTTTGGTGAGAATACCGAGACCAAGCAGAAGACCCCCCACCCAGGTGAGGAGCGGTCGACCTTCCTTGACGCCTCTGACGTAAAAGTAAAGGGAAGCGATTACGAGGAGCATTAGCAGCGCTTCGGGTTGCACGTTTCTTCCTACAAGGACATGTCCGGGGGTAAAAGCCAATACAAACGCCGCCAGTATGGCGATTTTCTCGTTGTAGAGCGTCTTCGCGAGCTTGAAAAGAAAAACAATCGACAAAGCGCTTGCTAAAACCCCGACGGCTCGCGCCGCGGCTTCGCCGACTCCAAACACCTTGAACGACAAGACGAGCAGAAAGCTGTATAGAGGAGGATTATTGTAATCCCCTGGCGAAAGGATGACGGAGAGGAGTCCTTTGTCAAGATAACCTCTGGCCAGCGAGGCATAAAAAGCTTCGTTATAGCTCATGAAGCCGCCATACGGCTCGCTGATCCTATACGCGCGCAGTGCAAAGCCGAGGATTACGGCAATCGCCAGGGCCAGATTAGCCGGGAGGAGAAGTCCTTGTAGCTTTCGGGTAAGCCTCTCGATCACTCTTTCTAGGCTCGCCGCCTGTGCCATCCACCAGGCGGATCTCTCACTTATCTTCATCCCGTTCATCAGCCAGCCTGTTATTTAATGACCTTCGGAAAGATCGAGACCACATGGTTCGTCAAAACGATTTCGCCCTTTTGCTACCATCATAGAGCAAAGGTTTTCTCTTTGATAGCGGCGCCTCAGGTCTGTAGGGCTTTTAGCCGCTTGTCAGGTTAAGGAGCTTTAGTGGCAGATCGTGCTCCGCCATCAAATAGAACGAGCCTCTTCGCCACCACCCCTTGACTCTGCGATATCTATATTGACATCCGATCATTTGAACCATAGACTCTCTTTGGAAACGTAATAGGTCCGGGTGCCTGAAGGGCTAAGGGCACGCTATGCGTACCCTTACAAGATGAATCAAGGCCCTACGGGAGAATAGGGAAGCCGGTGGAAATCCGGCACGGGCCCGCCACTGTAACCGGCGAGCCGCTCCGCGGAATGCCACTGGGAAATAAGTGGGCGCGATATCAGCGTGCCCCTACAGACCGGGAAGGCGCGGACGGCGCATGAGCCGGAAGTCAGGAGACCTGCCTGGACGTGACCGCATTCGCCCACATAGGGCGGAACCGCTCCTCGGAGGCGGCGGCGGGCGTCCTTCAGCATCTTTTATCACGTCCCCCCACTCCTCCAAGAGCCTGCGGTTATCGGCATAGACAACGAGGAGGAGAGATGAAAAAACTTCAAGAGACGATCAATTCAATTACCGGCCTAGATGAGGACGCCATGTTGTTGGCCGGAGAGAGGCAGGATAGCTTGACGAAACCCCCGGGAGCTCTGGGGATGCTTGAAGAGCTCTCGATCAGAGTGGCCGGCATTACCGGTGAGCCTCGTCCCAAAATCGGGCGCAAGGTGGTCATCGTCATGGCCGGCGACCACGGGGTGACGGCCGAAGGGGTCTCGGCTTATCCTTCCGAAGTAACTCCTCAGATGGTACTGAACTTTGCGGCCGGCGGAGCGGCGATCAACGTGCTGGCGCGTCATGTCGGGGCTGAAGTGGTCGTAGTGGACATTGGCGTAGCGACGGATGTCGACGCTCTCTGCGTAGAGTGTCGCAAGGTTAAATCCGGTACGGACAACTTCGCCCGCGGACCGGCCATGTCGATCGAGGAAGCGGTCGCTGTGCTTGAGACCGGCATCGAGATCGCCGAGCGGGAGATAGATAGGGGGGCGACTCTTATCGCCACCGGCGACATGGGGATCGGCAACACGACTGCCTCCAGCGCCTTGCTAGCCGCATTTACAGGTCTACCTCTTAATGGTCTTGTTGGAAAAGGGACGGGCATCGAAGAGGGCTTGCTGGGCCATAAGCGTGAGGTGATCGAGTCGGCTATCCGGGTTAACAAGCCGGATGGCAATGACCCATTGGACGCTCTGGCCAAGCTGGGTGGGCTGGAGATAGGTGGGCTGGCCGGCGTCATTCTGGGGGCGGCTTCGAGACGGACTCCCGTCGTCATCGACGGCTTTATTTCAGGAGCGGCGGCCCTTGTGGCGGCAAAGCTCGCTCCTCGCTCGGTCGAGTACATGATCGCCTCCCACGTTTCGGTGGAGCCCGGTCATCGGCGGATGCTGGAGGTGCTTGGGCTCAAACCCATGCTCTACATGGATATGAGGCTTGGCGAGGGCACGGGGGCGGCCCTCGGGATGGCCCTGGTGGAGGCGGCGACTAAGATAATCAACGAGATGGCGACGTTCGAAGAGGCCGGAGTAACGCAAAAGGAAGCCATCGGCGATCAGCCATCGCCAATCAGCTAAAACCTACGGACTTTGCGTGTGGAAAAGATGAAAATATTCGGAATTTGCGGCGTCCAAGGTGGCCGCCGATACAAAGGCCGTGAGCTGAGGCTAAAGATGTCGGAGCACATATGAATGTTCTATTAACCGCAGTATCTTTTTTAACGGCGGTTCCTGTTCGGGCTCGATTAGCGGAAGCAGATATCGGGAAATCTGTGCGATACTTTCCGGTTGTCGGACTGCTGATCGGCGTCGGCCTGGCGGGGCTGGATGTTGTCTTAACCAGGGTGTTGCCCGGTCCGGTCGTTAATCTGCTCCTGGTTCTGGCGCTAGTTCTTCTGACAAACGGCTTTCACCTGGACGGCCTCGCAGATACGGTCGACGGTCTCGGCGGGGGCGAAACTCAAGAGGAAGCGTTAAGGATAATGAAGGACTCCGGCATAGGCGCTTTTGGGGCCGCCGCCCTCTTCTTCGATCTCATCTTGAAATACCTCCTGCTCGGCTATCTTCCCGCGGGTATCAAGCTGGCGTCGCTTCTGGTGTTTCCACTCATATCCCGGTGGGCGATGTCGGTGACTTTAATCACGCAGAAAAGCCCCAGGGGCAAGTCCGGTCTGGCTGGCTGGTACCGAGGTCCCACAACCTACGTTGATCTTTTGATCTCGACGATATTCATGCTCGTGGTGACGACTCCACTAATGGGATTTAGAGTAATTCCGGTTTTAGTGGCGGTTGTTTCGGCCGCATTAATCCTGGCTTTTTATATGAAGTCGAGACTTGGCGGCATGACCGGAGATAATCACGGAGCCGTCAATGAGGTCGTTGAGCTGGTCGTGCTTTTCACGCTGGTGATGCTCAAAAATGTATAAATCCGGTCAGGAGATTCATTGCCAACCGGTTGTTCACTTAGCAAGCTGGGGCTTTCTGTAAAATGCACTGAAAAAATATCCAACCGGGCGGAAGGACTTTTGTGCTTATGCGTCAAACCTATTAAGTGGCCACTGTAAAAAGGCTGGCGGATCAATGGAGGTTCCCTTGCTGTCGGTCACCAAAAGCGCCACCGTCATCGGGCTAGACGCATTGCTCGTCGCCGTCGAGGTCGACATCACGCCGGGCGTTCCGGCTTTTTATATCGTAGGATTACCGGATACGGCGATTAAAGAGGCAAAAGAGCGAGTGCGCTCGGGCATCAAGAACTCCGAGTACGATTTCCCGCTCAGGAGGATCACGGTCAACCTGGCTCCCGGCGACACGAAGAAGGAAGGGCCCTCTTTCGATCTGCCGATCGCCCTGGCCATCCTGGCCGCCGCGGATTTCGTCAGCCGCGAGCGCCTCTCCGATTACATGATCGCAGGCGAGCTCTCGCTGACCGGTGATGTGAAGCAAGTATCCGGCGCGCTGAGCATGGCGGCCAAAGCCAAAGAGACGGGCTTCAAGGGCGTGGTTTTGCCGGCCGCCAACGCCGCCGAGGCGGCCCTTATCAAGGGCATCGAAGTCATTCCCGTCTCGTACCTGCGCGAGGCCGTTGGTTATCTCAACGGGAACGGGAATCTCAAACCGGTCACCTACGATGCCGGCGTTTTCGCCACGGAGCCTCTTGATTATGGCGTCGATTTTTCGGAAGTAAAAGGCCAGGAGCACGCAAAGCGGGCGCTGGAGGTTGCAGCAGCCGGCGGCCACAATGTTTTGATGATCGGGCCGCCCGGTTCAGGCAAGACGATGCTGGCCCGCAGGTTGCCGACGATCATGCCATCGCTGACTTTCGAGGAAGCGGTTGAATTGACCAGGATTTACAGCGTCGCCGGTATGCTGGCGCCGGGCCAGTCGCTCGCTTCGCGAAGATCGTTTCGCTCCCCTCACCACACGATATCCTCCGCGGGCCTTGTGGGGGGAGGCCAAAATCCTCGACCCGGTGAGGTCTCTCTCAGCCATCACGGCGTCCTCTTTCTTGACGAGTTCCCGGAGTTCGGCAGGAACGTTCTTGAAGTCTTGCGCCAGCCGCTTGAGGACGGCGTTGTCACCATCTCACGCGCCGCGGGTACGTTGACTTACCCGGCCGACTTCATGCTCGTCGCATCGATGAATCCATGTCCGTGCGGATTTCTGGGCGATAGGGCAAAGGCCTGCGCTTGCACGTCGAACGCAGTTCAGCGATACAGGGCGAGGATATCCGGTCCGCTTCTCGACCGTATAGATATCCAGGTGGAGGTTGCTCGGCTTACCAGGGAGGAGCTGATGACGGTGGAGGCGGGAGAGCCGTCGGAGAAGGCGCGTGAGAGGGTCGAGGCGGCCCGCGAAAGGCAGAGAGAGCGGTTTATGGGTTCACGCACGGTCTCGAACGCCTCGATGAAGCCGCGGGAGGTCAGGAAGTGCTGTCATCTTGACGACGGTGCGTCGGCTCTGCTTGAAAAGGCCATCGATGGGCTTGCGCTCTCCGGCCGGTCGTTCGAGAGAATCCTGAAAGTGGCTCGCACTATCGCCGACCTTGCGGGCGAGGAATCCATAAGAATTGAGCACGTCGCAGAAGCCATCCAGTATCGGGCGCTCGACCGGGGGGTTGTCTGGTGAGCTTGCTCGACTACTGGCTCTCCATCTGCCAGGCGCCATCGCTCTATGCGAGAGCCGGCCGTCTGGTCGACAGGATCGGCGGTCCTGAAGCGCTCTGGCTTGCGACAAAGGGCGAGCTAATGTCGGTTGGCTGCTCGGAGGAGACGGCAGAAAGAATCTGTCTCGAGCGACGCGGCGTTAGCGCCGATAGGGTGCGTGAGCGGCTTAGTCGGACGCATGCCAGGGCTGTCTGTTTTGAAGATGATGGTTATCCAAAGACCTTGCGAATGATTTCCGATCCACCGAGGATTCTCTTCTGCCGGGGTAAAGAGATAGAAAAGCTGAGAAACGCCGTCGCTATTGTCGGTTCCCGTTCGGCATCCGCTTACGGGAGGTCGATGGCTGAGAGCATCGCCGAGGAGCTTTCAGGCGCGGGTATCGCGGTCGCCAGCGGGCTCGCCCGGGGGATCGACACCGCGGCCCACCGAGGGGCGCTTAAGGGGAACGGCCGTACGGTCGCCATCCTGGGCTGCGGGCTGGATATCACCTATCCACCTGAGAATTCAAGGTTGATGGAGGAGATAGCCGTCGCCGGCTGGATTATCACCGAGTATCCGCCCGGAACGCTGCCTCTCCCCATGAACTTTCCCGCCAGAAACCGGATAATCGCCGGGATATCAGTGGGCGTAGTCGTCGTCGAAGCTGCGGAGAGAAGTGGGGCATTGATCACCGCCGATTTCGCTTTAGAGCAGGGAAAGGAGGTCTTCGCCCTTCCAGGCAACGTCCGGAGTCCGCAGAGCCGGGGAGCGCATGCTCTACTTAAGCAGGGAGCCGTTCTCATTGAAGACGCCGCGGATGTGCTCGAAACGTTCGGGATCCGGGCGAGCGAATCGATATCTGAACGGGACGTAAGCGACGCTGAAAGTAGAGTCCTCAACGCTATGGGTTGGGAACCCGTGCACGTGGATCAGATCGCGCGCCTCGTTGGGGACACCTCGGAAGCGTCGACCCTCCTTACCATTCTAGAGATCAAGGGCGCCATAAGAAAAGATCACGGCGGGCTCTATCTGAGAATTAAATAACTGGTAAGTGGTATCTATAAAAGTAACCTCATGCTAAAATGACCTGGACGAAATAGCCTGAATTGGAGGTGAGATCCTAGTGTTGGGAGGTCTCAACCCGGTACATCTCATAATACTGCTGGTGATCGTGCTCCTCATCTTTGGACCGAGTCGTCTGGCTGGGGCCGGAAAGGCGTTGGGCGAGTCGCTTAGGGAGTTTAAGAAGACGATGAATGACACCTCGGAATCAAAGCCGGAAACAACCGCGAAAAGCGAGGCGACCGAGAAAGAGAAGGAGAAGGTCGAGGCTTAAAGCCATTGTATGCAATTCATGTAATCGCAAAAAAGGCGGGTTTAGCCTGCCTTTTTATTTGCGAGAAAGTATGGCCTTTTTGACGGCCTTGGTTTTTTGGGGCATAATCGCCTTGAAGGTTTACAAGCAGGTATTAGTCGGAGCACCGATCGTGGACGAAGTAGTTGACGAATTCTTAAGGTATCTAGCTGCTGAGCGAAACCTCTCCGATAGAACCGTCAGGTCCTACGCTTCAGACCTCGCCCAATTCAAATCTTTTCTCGAGCGCGCAGAGTGGACGATCGATCTCGTCGATCACGTTTTTTTAAGACGATATCTCGCCTACCTTCAGACCATGCGATATAGTCGCCGGTCCATTGCCAGAAAGCTCTCGGCCATAAGGAATTATTTCCGCTATCTCCAAAACTTTAAGGGGGCGGAGGGGAATGCGGCCGATCTCCTGAGCTCTCCAAAGCTACCCAAGAGTCTTCCCAAAGTGATCCGGGAGCATACCATGGAAGAGCTAATCTGCATCACCGATGCTTCGGTTCTGGGGAAAAGAGATCGGGCCATTCTGGAACTACTCTATGCATCCGGGATCAGGGTTGGCGAGCTTGTCGGCCTTGATCTCACGTCCATTGACTGGGCCGGGAGCAGGATTACCGTCTTCGGGAAGGGGCGGAAGGAAAGGATCACGCCGGTTCACGCTTTATCTTTGAAAACGCTCTCCAGCTATGTTAGAACGTCCCGGCGTGAGTTGCTCAAGAGCCGGGGTGTTGAAGGGATATCGGAGAGGGCCCTCTTCTTAAACAGGTCCGGGAGGCGGTTGACCGAACGTGGAGTGAGGGTCATCTTTCGCAGGTACGCCGATCGCGTAGGTCTCGAAAGAGGGATATCTCCCCACGCGATCCGTCATACCTTCGCGACGCACATGCTCGATCATGGAGCTGATTTGCGTTCAGTTCAGGAGCTACTGGGTCACGTTGATTTATCAACTACCCAAGTCTATACTCATCTTAGCAGGGGAAAGATGCGTGACCAGTATCTGAGAGCTCATCCAAGAGCTTGATTGGCGGGCGACAGCGGCACACAGGGGAGCAGCGTGAAAGTCCGAAGTGAGATATCGGTTGACGATCTTTGGCGGGAGTACAAAATCGAGAGCCGACTCGAGGCGCGTGAGAAGCTCATACTCCATTACGCGCCGATAGTTAAGTATGTGGCGGGGCGAATTTGCGCCAACCTTCCGCAAAACGTGGATCAGGGAGATATCGTAAGCTATGGAATCTTCGGATTGATCGACGCAGTAGAGAAGTACGACGTGGAGCGCGAGGTAAAATTTGAGACTTACGCGATATCGAGGATTAAAGGCGCGATAATCGACGAGTTGCGCTGCCTTGATTGGGTGCCGCGCTCGATCAGGACGAGGGCGAAAGAGATAGAAAGGGCCTATGTAGACCTCGAAAACAGGCTTAAGAGAATTCCGACCGATGAGGAAGTCGCCGACGCTCTTGGAATATCGACCGACGAATACCGCGATATTCTGGCGCAGGTAAGCTCGACCTCGATGCTCGCACTCGACGAGCTTTGGAGCTCATCCGATCGCGATGACCGGATAAGCCTCATCGACACGATCGAGGATACGTCAAGCCCGGAGCCTTCGTTGGCTTTCGAGTTTGAAGAGATGAAAGAGCTTCTCGGTCAGGCGCTAAATAGGCTGACCGAGAGGGAGAAGACTGTCATAGCGCTCTACTACTACGACGGGCTCACGCTCAAAGAAATCGGCGAGATTCTCGGCGTGACCGAATCGAGGGTCTCCCAGCTTCACACCAAAGCGGTTCTTCGCCTCAGAGGCAAGCTTAATAATCCTCCAGCGTCACCAGGGGACGAAGAATCATAACATTTTAAAGAAGCCGAGCGCTTTCTATATAACAATTTGTGTTGATGGGAGTAACTCATCATGGTAATATAGCTCAGCAATTACGCGCATCCGCAGATCGCGTACCGGTGCCGCAAGAGCGGTTGGAACGAGAGATGAAGCGGGTGCCAGGGAAAAACCGGAAGGAGGAAACCTTGCCAGTAGTATCCATGAAGCAGCTCCTGGAAGCCGGCGTCCATTTCGGCCATCAGACCAGGCGCTGGAACCCCAAGATGAAGCCGTATATCTTCACTGAGAGAAACGGCATCTACATCATTGATTTGCAGAAAACCCTTGGAATGATGGAGAAAGCTTACAACTTCGTTCGGGATATCGCGGCCTCAGGTGAGCAAGTTCTTTTCGTCGGAACAAAGAAGCAGGCCCAAGAGGCGATCAAGGAGGAAGCGGCCAAGGCCGCGATGCCCTATATCAATTATCGCTGGTTGGGCGGGAGTCTCACAAATTATCGTACGATTAAAACGAGAATCGACCGGCTTGAAGAGATCGACCGCATGGTTGAGGATGGAACCATTGAGAGGTATCCCAAGAAAGAAATCTTGAAGATCCAGGCGGAGCGGGAAAAGCTCGACCGCAATCTCGGCGGCATTAAAAACATGACTCGCCTGCCTGGCGCCGTCTATATCGTCGATTCCCGTAAGGAGCACATAGCCATCAAGGAAGCAAGGAGGCTCGGGATTCCAATCGTGGCCGTCGTCGACACGAACTGCGACCCTGACGAGGTCGATTACGTGATCCCGGGTAATGATGACGCAATTCGAGCAGTTACGCTTATAACCAGAATAATGGCTGACGCTGCTTTGGAAGGGCACGAGACACGAGCCGCTCAGGAAGTCGCTGCGTCCGAGGAGGCTGAGGAAGTTAAGGTCGAGGCCGGAAAAGCCGCCCGGCCGGAGGCCGAGAAGCCAGAGGTGGAGACGTATAAGGAGGAAGAACCGAAGGCGGAGGAGCCAAAGGCGGAGGAGCCCGAGGTCAAGAAGACAAAGGCGGCAAAGGCGGCTAAAAGCAAGAAGCAGGAAGAGCAAAAGCCTGAAGGTGGGGAAGAGAGCGCCGAAGGCTGATAAGAAGAGGGCTATTTCCAAAGACCCCGCAAGGACCCCGCCGAGCGGGGTCCTTTTTAAGGTCTTAAAGCGAGACACGCTTGGCGACAGAGGCTCTGTATTGCAGGGGCATACCTTTTATTGTAGGATTTTATCTCGGGTGTGGAGCGGGTATGATGAACTTCACATCGCCGTCAATTAATCAACCAACCGATCGTTTGCCAAGCATTAACCAGGAGGGTGCGATAATGGAAATTTCAGCGGCTCAAGTTAGAGAGCTAAGGGCGCTGACCGGCTCGGGAATGATGGACTGCAAGCAAGCGCTGGCGGAGGCTGGTGGCGATATCGTTGAGGCGACCGAAATCTTGCGCAGAAAGGGCCTTGCGGCTTTGAAGAAGAAGGCCGCCAGGGTAGCCAAAGAGGGCGTCATCGACACGTACGTCCACGGTGGCGGGCGAATCGGAGTCATGGTCGAGGTGAATTGCGAAACCGATTTTGTGGCTCGGAGCGAGGACTTCCGAACTTTCGCACATGACATTTCTCTGCAGGTCGCCGCGGGCAATCCCGCTTACATTTCACGCGAGGACGTCCCCGATAATATTGTCGAGAAGGAGCTTGAGATATACCGGGCGGCCGCGTCCGAAGAGGGCAAGTCCGACCAGATCCTCGATAAAATCGCGCAAGGGCGCCTCGAGAAGTTCTTTGAGTCCGTCTGCCTGCTAGAGCAGCCCTTCGTAAAGAATCCGGATATAACGATCAAAGATTACCTCGGCGAACTGGCGGCGAAGCTGGGTGAAAATATGGGTATTCGTCGCTTTATCAGGTACGAGCTGGGCGAAGAGATTTAGCGTTATGGAGGGCTGGTGAAGTCTGAGTACAGGTACCGGAGAGTTCTTCTCAAGCTGAGCGGTCAAGCTCTGCAAGGAACGGCCGGCTATGGCATCGACCCCGAGGTCGTAGGGTCGCTGGCCGATCAGATAAAAAAGGTCTGCCAGGACAAGATAGAAATCGCGATTGTGGTCGGAGGTGGGAATGTCTTTCGTGGGTTTGAGGCGAGCGTTCGCGGAATGGACCGGGCAACCGCAGACTATATCGGTATGCTGGCGACCGTTATGAATGCGATGGCTCTGCAGGAGGCGCTCGAGAAGAGAGGGGCCTTCACAAGGGTCCAATCGGCGATCAACATGCAGGAGGTCGCCGAGCCCTATATACGTCGTCGAGCCATGCGCCATCTGGAAAAGGGCAGGGTCGTCATATTTGCCGCCGGGACCGGGAACCCGTACTTCAGCACGGATACAGCGGCGGCCCTGAGGGCTCTCGAGATAGGGGCCGAAGCCATCCTGAAGGCGACTCGTGTCGACGGCGTGTACGATTCCGATCCCGAAAAGAACCCGGCCGCCAAGAAGTTCGATCAGTTGACCTTCATAGACGTTCTTAATAAGGGTCTTAAAGTTATGGATGCGACCGCCATATCTTTGTGTATGGATAACGACCTGCCGATTATAGTCTTCGATATGTTGAAGCCGGGAAATATCGAGAAAGTTCTTCGCGGGGAGCATATCGGGACGATCGTTCGAGGAGGTGGCGCTCATGGTTAGCGATATTCTATCCGAATCCGAAAGCAAGATGATAAAGGCGATCGAAGCCTTAAAGAAGGAGTTCTCTGGGGTGCGGACGGGCAGAGCGTCCGCGGGAATCTTCGATCACATTAAAGTCGATTACTATGGGACCAAGACTCCGCTGAAGCAGATGGCTTCGCTCTCCATCCCCGAACCCCAACTGGTTGTAATTCAGCCTTGGGATAAGGGCGCCATAGGGGCCATCGAGAAAGCCATCCTGCAGTCCGATCTAGGACTTAACCCGTCCAACGACGGCAACGTTATCAGAGTGCCGTTTCCGCCCCTCTCCGAAGAGCGCCGGCGGGAGATCGTGAAGGTTGCCCATAAGATAGGCGAGGACGGCAAGGTGGCCGTCAGAAATGTCCGGCACGAGGCTCGTGATCACCTGCACGAGCTCGAAAAGGAAAAGCTCATCTCGGAGGACGACCGGGATCGTGGGGAGAAGAAGGTCCAGGAATTGACGGACAAATACGGCAAGCAGATAGATGAGCTCCTCTCTCATAAAGAGAAGGAGATTATGGAAGTGTAATAAGGGCACGCCGGTGGCGTGCCCGGTAGGTGGCGGAAAGAAGATAGAGGGCGTTAACGAGCCAAAAGAGAGTTCACCTCAACTTACTCTCAAGCAGAGTCGAAGGGGCAAATCGCTTCCAGGCGGTTCGGATTGGTGAAAAATATGGTTCTGGATAGGTTGTTTGGTCTTCGCAAAAAACCTGAACGGTTGAGCGAAGACTTTTTGCTAGGGGAGATAAAGAGCCGGCCTGTCCCACGACACGTCGCCATCATTACGGATGGGAATGGAAGGTGGGCCAGACAGCGAGGTCTGCCCAGGCTGGCCGGTCATCGAGAGGGAACAAAGGTGGTTCGCCGGATAGTCGAGGCGGCGCCGGAGATCGGCGTGGATCACCTCACCTTTTACGCTTTTTCGACGGAGAATTGGCAGCGTCCCGGAGATGAGATTGAGGGTCTGCTTCGCCTGATAGAGGAGCAACTCGAGAGAGAAGTTTCCGAATTGAACGAAAAAGGCGTTAGAATAATGAGTATCGGACGCGCAGCGGGATTGCCGGAGTCGCTTAGAAATGCGTTCGCTCAAGCGGCCGAGAGGACGGCCGAAAACAAGCGCCTTACTTTGATAATTGCATTGAATTATGGCGGGAGAGCGGAGATAACCGATGCGGCCGCAAGAATCGCATCGCTTGCGGCGGCCGGAAAGGTGGCGCCCGACTCGGTGGACGAGAAGATGATAGCCTCGCAGCTCTACACCGCCGAAATTCCCGATCCGGAGCTCTTGATACGCACGAGCGGGGAGCGCAGGGTAAGCAACTTTCTTCTCTGGCAGATCGCATACTCGGAGATCTGGGTGACGGAGAAACTATGGCCCGATTTCACAAGAAGAGATTTTTTTGAGGCGGTTTATGATTTCCAAAGTAGAAGACGCCGCTTCGGCGGTCTTGAAGAGGACTGACCAAAAAGCGCTGAAGCTCCGGATAGTAGGCGGTCTGATCACCGGAGTGGTGTGGGTAATCGCTGTTTTGCTAGGACGAACGGTCTTTTCGCTCCTGGTTGGAGCAATTGTCGTTCTCTCAATTGATGAGCTGGCAACCCTCTTAAAGTGGCGCGGTTTTGCGGTCAGTCGCCCGATATCTATGGCGGCCGGTGGCGTTCTGGCCGTTCTTGCATACTTTGCCGGAGTACAGGGCGTGATGGCAGGGCTCGTCTTCATCCTGCTCATTTTTATGGTCAGGCAGGCGGCTCTTGGCCTGCGCTTCGCGGATACGGCGCTCAATATCACGGCAATAATCTACGTCGGGGTGCTTCTCTCTTACCTCATATTTATCTATGGACTGAAAGGCGGGCAGGTTGGAGTCGTCATAGTTCTTTTAGGCACGTGGGCAAGTGACGTCGCCGCCTATTTCGCCGGCAGCGTCTTTGGACGGACGCCGTTGGCTCCAGCGATCAGCGCCAAAAAGACATGGGAGGGAGCGGTTGCCGGGCTTATCGCGCCCAGCGTTCTTATCGCGACGGCCGGTGCGATTCCGCAGGTCGGGCTGGCGGGCGACGGGATGTTGAGCGGCGTCTTGAGAGGACTTGCGATCGGTATGGCGATCGGCGTCTTCGCCCCGTTGGGAGATCTTGCTGAGTCGCGTCTCAAGCGCGAGCTCAATATCAAGGACAGCGGCAATATCATTCCCGGTCACGGGGGATTTTTGGATAGGCTGGACAGCCTGATGTTCGCCTCGGTAGGCGTCTACTATCTATGGTTGTGGTTGGCAGGATAACTTAATGAAGAAGGTTACCGTTCTAGGTTCATCCGGTTCCATCGGCCTTCAAACGCTCGATGTAATCCGGGCTCACTCGGATCGATTCAAAGTAGTAGGTCTTTCCGTGCGCTCGGATATAGAGACGCTCGTCCAACACGTTAAAGAGTTTCGGCCTGCGGTCGTAGCGGTCGCCGACGCGGACGCCGCGGCCTTTCTCGAACAAATCGAATGCGAGATTCTTGTCGGGGATGAGGGCGTCGCGACGCTGGCCGCGTGGGATGGTGCGGACACGGTAGTCAACGCCCTGGTCGGATCGGCAGGCTTGCGCTCGACATTGTCGGCTATTTCAGCGGGCCGAGAGCTCGCTCTTGCCAACAAGGAGTCGATGGTCGCCGGCGGTGACCTTGTAAAGGAAGCGCTGAGGAAGTCGGGCAGCTCGATCATCCCCGTCGACAGCGAGCACAGCGCGATATTTGCATGTCTGGTTGGAGAGTCGCGGGTGGGCGTCTCGAAGATTCTGCTCACCGGTTCGGGGGGCCCATTCAGGGGTAAGACAATCGCCGACCTCATGGATGTGACGGTTGAGGAGGCGCTAGCCCATCCTCGCTGGAGGATGGGACCGAAGATAAGCGTAGACTCCGCCACCATGATGAACAAGGGGCTGGAGGTCATCGAGGCGCACTACCTTTTCGATGTCGCCTACGGTTCGATCGAGGTCATTGTCCACCTCGAGTCGACAATCCATTCGATGGTGGAGTTCGCCGACGGATCCATAAAAGCCCAGTTGGCCCCGACCGATATGCGGATACCGATCCAATATGCGCTCTCGTACCCCGAGCACCTGTCCTCACCTGTTCAGCCGCTCGATCTGATTGAGCTGGGCAAGCTAACCTTTGAGGCGCCCGATCTTGTAAACTTCCCGGCTTTGCGCCTGGCGATAGAGGCTGGACGGCTTGGGGGCGCATACCCGGCGGTCATGAATGCGGCCAATGAGGAGGCGGTCGCCGCCTTCCTTGCCGGATCGATCCGCTTTGTCGACATAGCCCCGGTTGTCGAAGCGGTGCTCGATTCATTTGGTGGTGAACGGGCGGAGACTTTCGATATACTAATGAAAATCGAAGCGGGCGCCCGACAAACAGCCCGCGTAGAAATTGACAAGCGCCAGCGATAGTCAATAGTTTGCTAGTATTGAGTAGCGTTCGCTATGGCGATTGGCTGCTAGCCTCTCTAGCCACTAGCTAGAGGTTAGAAGCTAGTGGCTAATGGCTGAAATTTTTGAGGCCAAGCATCGTGCAAACGACCGTTCTCACGGAGGTTAAATGCGCTTTAAAGCACCTAAAGGGACATACGACGTTCTGCCGGAAAAAGCCGAAAAGTGGGAGTTCCTCGAGGAAGCGGCGAGAAGCATCTTCAAGATCTACGGTTACCGGCCGATAGAGACGCCGATTTTCGAGGCGACCGAGCTCTTCGCGAGGGGTATCGGCGAAGCGACGGACATCGTTCAAAAGGAGATGTACACCTTCACCGACAAGGGGGGGAGGAGCATCACCCTCAGGCCCGAGGGTACCGCTCCGATTGTAAGGGCTCATGAAGAACATGGGATGAGCCAGTGGCCCCAGCCGGTCAAGCTTTACTATGCCGGTTCCATGTTTAGATATGAGCGACCCCAGGCCGGGCGGTATCGCCAATTTTACCAACTGGGCGTCGAGGCTCTCGGCTCGAATGATCCGGCGCTCGATGCTGAAGTAATCATCCTTCTCTTGGAGTACTGCCGATCCGTCGGCGTCAAAGAGATGGATCTCCTGATCAGCAGCATGGGCTGCTCCGAGTGCCGGTCCTCTTATATTGAGGCGCTGAAGGATTTTGCGCGAGAACGAATCTCGAAACTCTGTCCGGATTGCGCGAGAAGGTTTGAGGTCAATCCGTTGCGCCTTTTTGATTGCAAGAACCCGGCGTGCGGGGAAGTCTTGGCCGGCGCCCCAAAGATGATTGATTATCTCTGCGACGGATGCCGTGTCCACTTCGAATCTGTCAAAGGCCATCTCGGTAAGGCCGGGGTCGGGTACAAAATCGACCCAACGCTCGTGCGCGGGCTGGATTACTATACGAGAACGACCTTCGAGGTGCAGAGCGGATATCTGGGCGCACAGAATGCCATCGGCGGCGGGGGGCGATATGACGGTCTGGCGGAGGAGCTGGGTGGCGCACCGGCGCCCGGGATAGGGTTCGCGCTTGGAATCGAACGCCTGGCAATGGCGGTTGAAGCCGAATCAGGTAAGATTCCGGGCGAATATGAACTGGACGTCTTTGTGGTCGCCGTCGATGACAGTGTGCGGGTCGACGCCTTCATGCTCGCACAGCGCTTACGGGGAGAGGGCCTCGTCGCCGAGATGGACTATCTAGGCAGGAGCATCAAGGGTCAGCTCAAATTGGCCGACAAGCTCGGCGCCAGGTTCGCCGCATTCGTAGGTCCCGAGGAGTTGGCGGCCGGTCTATGCCGTCTTAAGAACATGGTCACGGGTGAGCAGGAGGACGTCCCGCTTGGCGGGGCGCCCGCCTATCTTGCCGATAAAGTATTTGAAGAGCCGGTGAAGTAAGTGTCTAGACGCGTTATATACGGCGTAAAATCTCATAACTGTGGCGATTTAAGGAAAGAGAACGTCGGAAAAGAGGTCATTCTTACGGGTTGGGTCAACCGTCGTCGCGATCACGGGGGACTCATCTTCCTTGACCTGAGAGACAGAAGTGGCCTTGTCCAAGTGGTCGTGACCCCCGATAGGATGGAGGCTTTCGCCGAAGCGGAGGGTGTGCGCTCGGAGTTCGTCCTTTCGGTCGAGGGTAAGGTGAGGGCAAGGCCGGGAGAGGCAGTCAATCCGAACATACCCACCGGCGAGGTGGAGATAGACGTCTCGTCGATAAAGATTCTCAACCGGTCGAAGACCCCGCCGTTTGAGCTCGATCAAGCGGGCGTTGATGAAACACTTCGACTTCGCTACAGGTACATAGACCTGAGGCGCCCGGAGATGGTCAAGGCCCTCGTCATGCGCCACAAGATAGCGCAGAAGGTCCGTGAGTACTTGAACGACGCCGACTTCATCGAGGTCGAAACGCCCATGCTCACCAAGAGCACGCCGGAGGGCGCCAGGGACTTCCTAGTCCCGAGCCGCCTTCAGGCGGGTCATTTTTACGCGCTGCCCCAATCACCGCAGCTTTTCAAACAGATTCTCATGATCGCCGGCATGGAGCGCTATTACCAGCTCGCGAGGGCTTTCCGGGATGAAGATCTGAGGGCGGATCGCCAGCTTGAACATACGCAGGTCGACATTGAAATGTCCTTCGTCACCCAGGAGGATATCCTCTCGCTTTTCGAGGGTTTGCTAAAAGCGGTGTGCGCGGTCGCCGGCGTCGACTTGGAGACGCCTTTCCCGAGGCTCACCTATGGAGAAGCTGTCGATCGCTATGGGACCGACAAACCGGACCTCAGGTACGGACTCGAGATAGAAGATATCTCCGACGTCTTCAAAGACTGTGGGTTCAAGGTCTTTTCCGATGCGCTGGACGGGGGAGGGTCGGTAAGGGGGATAGTCGCGCCCGGTTGCGGCGGGTATTCGCGGAGCCAGATTGATGAGCTTGCGCAAGTCGCCGTCGACAACGGCGCCAAAGGGCTGGCCTGGATAGCGATCGGCCCGGAAGGCGATATCAAATCCCCGATAGCCAAGTTTCTGACTGAAGGCGAAATAGAGGGTTCGATCAGTCGTCTGCAAGCCGGAGCCGGCGATCTCATCCTTATCGTCGCGGACTCGCCGCCGGCGTTTCCATCGAAGGTTCTGGGAGCGCTCCGGGTAAAGCTCGCCCGTGATCTCGGTCTTGCGAGAGCTGGAGGCTTTAAGATGCTCTGGGTCCTGGACTTTCCGCTTTTCGAGTGGGACGAGGAGGAGGGACGGCTCAACTCAAACCACCATCCATTTACGATGCCAATGGACGAGGACCTGCCCTTTCTGGAGGAGCGCCCCCTGGAGGTCAGGGCCAGCGCCTATGACATAGTCCTGAACGGCGTTGAGCTTGGAAGCGGTAGCCTCAGAATCTATACGAGCGAGCTACAGGAGAAGATATTCAGGCTTCTCGGTCTAGCTCACGACGAGTACGAGGAGAAATTTGGATTTCTACTCGAGGCGTTCGATTACGGCGCTCCGCCCCACGGGGGTCTCGCGATCGGCCTCGATCGCCTCATCGCCGTTCTACTCGGACGCGACTCGATTCGCGACGTGATCGCATTTCCAAAGACGCAGCAAGGAACCGACCAGATGACGAAGGCGCCGGATGCGGTCTCACCCGAGCAGCTAAAAGAGCTTCATATTCGCGTTACATAAACGGGATTACCTAATTGGATTAGACGAACTGTGAAAGCCCTCGGGAAAGTGGTAATATATATTTAGGCTCTGCCTTGCACGTGATTACGCGGCCTATATAAAGCCAACACTTTTGCATAGGGAGCCCGAGCTCTGCTCGATGCGCAAATGCCCCGCAAGGGGACTTGCATAAGCGGGTAGGAGGACACCCACTTAGTGGGATCGGCTTCATATGTGTGCGCGTAATCACGACAATGGCGGAGCCAATAAATAAAGGCCGCTTTTTTGCGGCCTTTATTTTTATTGGTCCAGGGGCACGTTGTGTACTTGATTTATCGGTGCCGGCGTGCCCTTTATTCATTAGTTCGGCGCTTATGCGCTTCAAACAACAGTTATGCGGCGGCCTTAGTCTTACCTACCATGCGCCGGCAAGACTCGGCGCAGCGATGGCAGATCTCAGCACACGCCAACATCCTGCTATCATCCCGGAATTGCTCGCAGCTTTCAGCGCATTTCTCACACATCTCGGCGCAGACCTCGCAAAGGCGAGCGTCCAAAATCGACCCACGCAGCATGTGGTTTGCGGTCGTCTCACAGAGTTCCCCGCAATCAAGCATCAGTCGATAGTGATTGGGCTCGGTATGCTTGCCGCCCTGTTGGAGACAGTACATCGACGTCTCCAGACAGACGTTGTGACAGCTTAGAGTATCGTCGATGCACATTCGCGTCGTTTGATCTATCTCCGCTCCTGGAGCATGAGGCACTATTTTTCACCTCCCTTTTCCTATCTGCGGTTGAAATTCAAGTTGACGTCGACAAACGGAGGTCTACTTTCCCGATTCGGCACCTGACAAACGTGTACTAATTAATCCGACATTTAGTGCCTATTATTTTTCTCAGAATGCACCTGCAAGCGATGACCAAGCTGATCGCCGATTGCTGATTGCTGATGCTTTTTTGGGAAGCGTTCCTGCCTTGTATCTGAGGGTGCCTTGTATCTGAGGAGGCTTGCTCGGCTAAAATAAGGTATACTTAAAAAAGTAAAGCACGACACAAGAATATCCGATAAATAGGGTGAGCACTACTATATAAGGGGGTGGATGGCGATGGAGTTTTTCTTTGAGGAGGATGGGGACCTTAACTACGCAAGACCGGAGGTTCTCGAGAGGACGGTTATACTGCGGAATAG
>JAMCWL010000005.1 GCA_023481285.1 Actinomycetota bacterium
ATCGTGGTGGACGGCGGCCTGGTTATGTAGTAAAAATAAGCGAACCCATCTTGAGTAAGGAGGTGCAAAGTTGACCGACGCGGATACCTACGAAAGGGTCAAGGGCATCATCGCCGAGCAACTGGGAGTTGACGAGGGCGAGGTCAAGCCCGAATCGTCATTCGTCGACGACCTTGGTGCCGACAGCCTGGACGTCGTAGAGCTCGTCATGGCGCTCGAGGAGGAGTTCAACATCGAGATACCGGATGAGGATGCCGAGCAGATCAGCACGGTCGAGGAGGCCGTAGAGTACATCGAGAGCAAATCCGAATAGAGCTCTCGATCTTTTCATCGGCTAAGCCACCGAGGGAGGACCTTTGAATCTACCGAAGCTTAGAATCGGCGAATTGGAGGCCGCTATTCCGATCATTCAAGGCGGCATGGCGGTAAGAATATCGCTTGCTCCGCTGGCGGCGGCTGTGGCGAACGAGGGGGGCATAGGGCTCATAGCTGCGTCGGGAATGAGAGTTCCCGAGCTCGTCCGGCATATCAGGGAAGCGCGTGAATTGTCCGATGGAATTATCGGCATAAACGTGATGGTCGCCGTCAAAGAGTTTGCGTCCCTTGTGAAAGCGGCAATACAGGAGAGGGTCGATATCGTTGTGGCGGGAGCCGGTTTTTCAAGGGACGTTTTCAAGTGGTGCCGCGAAGCGAAAGTAGCGATAGCTCCGATCGTCTCGTCGGTCAGGGTAGCGAAGCTTGCCGAGATGTTCGGGGCGGACGCCGTGATTCTGGAGGGCAAAGAAGCGGGTGGGCACCTGGGCACAAGCGAGTCCACCTGGAGTCTGTTGCCCAGGATAGTGGAGGCGGTAAAAATACCCGTCGTTGCGGCGGGCGGAATACTGAACGGCAGGGACATTTTCCGGGCCATTACCGGAGGAGCTAGCGGCGTTCAGATGGGCACGCGCTTCGCCGTCAGTGAAGAGTCGAGCGCGGCGCAGGCGTGGAAAGAGGCTTGCGTGAAAGCGAAGCCGGAAGATGTGGTGATCATCGAAAGTCCTGTAGGGATGCCCGGTCGGGCCTTGTTCAGTAAGTTTGTCAAGAAGCTCTACGCCGGCGAGATCCCGCATCACGAGGATATCGGGCGGTGCGTCACCTGCCTGAAAGAGTGCAAGAAGAATTACTGCATCATAGAGGCTCTGGTCAGAGCCCAGAGAGGGGATATGGAAAGGGGTCTTATCTTCTGCGGGGAGAGAGTCGGCGAGATCAAGGAGATTCTCTCTGTAAAGGAGATAATTAAGAGATTGGTTGATGAGTATATACTGGCCGCTTCCGGGGTGACGGCGTTTGCGTAAACGGGTTGTCGTGACCGGCATTGGTCCGGTCGCTCCTGTTGGGATAGGAAAAGGCGAGTTCTGGAAGGCCCTCATTGAGGGCCGTTCGGGCATAGATCGGGTTACTCTTTTTGATCCGAGCAGATACTCCTCACACATAGCCGGCGAAGTACAGGGATTTAACCCAACCGATTACATAGACCAAAAAGAGGCCAAGCGGATGGATCGTTTCATCCACTTCGCCGTGGCGGGGACAAAACTGGCGATTGAAGACTCCGGTCTCAAGATAGAGGGCGGGGAGGCCGATCGCGTCGGGGTTATAATCGGGTCGGGGATAGGCGGACTTCGCTCCCTCGAGGATCAGCACCTTCAACTCATCGACAAAGGGCCGCGAAGGATCAGTCCGTTCCTGGTTCCGATGATGATCGCGGACCTGGCCGCCGGCCAGGTATCGATTATTTTCGGAGCTAAAGGTCCGAATTTCTGCACCGTGACGGCGTGCGCGTCGGGAAGCCACGCCATAGGCGAGGCGTTCTGCACGATCGCTAGGGGAGACGCCGACGCGATGATCGCCGGCGGCTCCGAGGCTCCGGTGACCCCGCTCGGACTCGCGGCGTTCTGCGCTGCGAGGGCCTTGTCTACACGGAACGACGAACCACAGCGGGCGAGCCGGCCGTTTGACGCCGACCGCAACGGCTTCGTCATCGCCGAGGGATCGGGCATACTAATATTGGAGGAGCTCGAGCATGCAAAAGCGAGGGGCGCGATGATCTATGCGGAGCTGGTAGGTTACGGCGCGACGGCGGACGCCTACCATATCACTCAGCCGGATCCGGAAGGTGCAGGGGCCGTGATGGCGATGAGGCTGGCTCTCGAACGGGCGGGAGTAAGCGTAGATGAGGTGGATTATATAAACGCGCACGGCACGTCAACCGAGGTGGGAGACGTGGCCGAAACGAAAGCGATTAAGAGGCTCTTCGGAGCGCACGCGGGGCGGGTCGCGGTCAGCTCGACCAAATCGATGACGGGTCACCTGCTCGGGGCGGCGGGTGCGATTGAGGCGATAGCTTGCTGCGAGGCCATCAAGAACAACGTCGTGCCCCCGACGATTAACCAGGAGACCACCGATCCGGAGTGCGATCTCGACTACGTGCCAAACGAAGCGAGAGAGATGAAAGTGGACGTTGCCGTTTCGAACTCATTCGGCTTTGGCGGGCATAACGCCTGCCTAGTCTTTAAGAGGTTCTCATAAGTAAATGCTTAGCAATCATTCGATCGAAGAGAGAATTAGAATTGCCGAGGAGCGTCTCGGCATTAGTTTTAGCGACCGAGAGCTTCTGGTAAGAGCATTAACACACCGCTCGTTCAGCTTCGAAGCGGGAGTCCGGGAGATGAACGAGAAGCTGGAGTTCCTCGGAGACACCGTCTTAAACCTTATCATCACCGAGTTCATCTTCTACCGGTTTCCAGAACACAACGAGGGCGATTTAGCCAAGCTGCGGGCGAGGATAGTCAACGCGAGCACTCTTGCCAGGGTCGCTCAGGAGATAGGTCTTGGCGATCTCATTCTCATGGGTAAAGGGGCCGAGCTGACCGGCGGACGAGAGCGAGCCTCAATCCTCGGGGACACGTTTGAAGCTATCATTGGGGCCATCTATATCGATCAGGGGATGACGGAAACCAAGAGTTTTATCCTCACCCGTATGAAAGAGACCATATTCGAAGAGGCCTCGGCCGAACATTATGGCGACCCGAAGACGAGACTTCAAGAGGTGGTCATGTCCAGGATTGGCGTGGTGCCGGAGTACCGCATAGTAAGCGAGCTGGGGCCGGTTCACGATCGGACTTTCGTAGTGGACGTCGTTATCGAGGGCGAGGTCCGGGGCGAAGGGGAGGGCAAGAGCAAGAAGAAGGCGGAGCAAGAAGCAGCAAAGGCCGCTCTGAGGAGGTATGAATAAAAAGCAGCCGCTAGCTCGAAACTCGATACTCGAAGCTAAAGGCTAGAAGCTAGATAGCGGTAGGGAGGTGTGGGTTAAGGCCTGCACCTTTTTTGTTTATAAGGGCAAGCTACTCGGCATTGCCGGTTTTGGGAATAGAGTGACCGTCTCACGGCGGAGGCGAAAGTGATGCCGCGTGCGCTCATCATATACCTGCTCGTTGCGGCGACGGGTTTCTATCTCATAGTTCGGTTCTTCAGAGCAAGGGTTTTACTAAACCTGCTAGTCGGTTCAGCCTTGATTCTCGCACCCGGACTTCTCGTCTTTGGCAAGCTGTTGACCGGGACTATAGCCTCTACTCTTGTGAAGGTCGGGCTGGCAATCGCGGCCGCGGTGGTGTTCAGCGTCTTCGCGTACCTCACGGCGCTAACGATGAATGCCGCCCTGAGCCAAAAGGAGAAAGAAGGATCCAATCCAACCCTGGGCGACCTGCTCTTTTATGCCGTCGGCGTGATTTTGATCACCGTCTTTGCCATTACCTACGTCAGATAGCCATCCTAAATCTTTAGGTGGTCGTTTTTGTTGCCAGCTAGCCCTTGAGAGCTTAGAATTATAGCGGAAATCATCTAGGAGGCCTCGGCTTGTACCTTAAATCGCTGACGTTGCGTGGCTTCAAATCCTTCGCCGACAAGACAACACTCAAGTTCGAGCCGGGCGTCACGGCCATCGTCGGCCCGAACGGCAGCGGCAAGAGCAACGTCACCGACGCGGTCCTCTGGGTGCTCGGCGAGCAGAGCCCCCGGTCCCTCCGGGGCGGGTCGATGGAGGATGTGATCTTCGCTGGCAGTGCCACCCGCCAGGCCCTGGGCGTTGCCGAGGTCGTCCTTACCCTCGACAACTCAGACGGGGCGCTTCCCATCGAATTCTCCGAAGTGACGATCGCCAGACGTGTCTATCGAACCGGCGAGAGCGAGTATTACATCAACAACTCGGCCTGCCGTCTCCTCGATATCCAGGAGCTTCTATCGGGTTCAGGTCTCGGCCGTGGCTTCTACTCCATAATCGGTCAGGGCAGAATAGAGGAGGCCCTCACGGCGAAGCCCGAGGAGAGAAGGGTCTTCATTGAAGAGGCGGCTGGGGTCCTCAAGCACAAGAGGCGGCGCGACCGAGCCGTTAAGCGGCTCTCATCAATGGACGCCAACCTGATCAGGGTAAAGGACATCCTGAGCGAGGTGAATCGGCAGCTCGCACCCTTGAAGCGCCAGGCTGAACTGGCTAGGAACCATGCGGAGCTGACTGAAGAGCTCAAGAGGCATGAACTTTCAATCGCCGTCCTCGATCTGAAGGAGCTTCAGGTCAAATGGGCGTCTTTGGAGGCAGACACGGCGACCGCAAAACAGTATATCAAGGGTCACGAGAGCGACCTTGCCAGGATCGAAAGCGAGCTTGAGTCCACGGAACTTAACCTTGAAGCTGCCGAGAGCAGGGTGAGCGATCTTTCCGAGAAGCGACATCGAATTGAGAGCGCGGGAGAGCGCTTGCGCGCCGTAGCTTCCCTCGTCGCCGAGAAGGCTAGAAACGCCGCGGAAAGGCTGGAAACACTATCGGCTGGCTCCTATCGGGCGGCGACGCGCAAGCTGGTGCTCGAGAAGCAGGCGCAACAGAGTATGCGAGAGCTTGATCAGGTAGATTTGGCGATATCAAAAGGGGACGAGAGATTGGCTGCAGCCGAGTCGGACTTCGAGCGGACGGTCGAAAAAGCCAGGGGCCTGAAGTCGAGGTTGAACGATCTGGAAGCGGCGATCGGCGCCGATGAGCGGGCCGTCGGTAATTATGAGACCGCGGTGGCAAATCTGGACCTTGCCATAAAGACCGGGGAAGCACAGCTTGAAATCTTAAGAGAGCAGCGAAGCTCTGTCGAAGCAAGGCACTTGAAGGTTGGGGCCGACTTAAAGGAGGCCTTAGGAAGTGAAGAAAGCCTGGTCGTGCAAGTCGCCGAGTTAGAATCGAAGCTTTCCGGGCTTGAAGTTGAAAAGAGAAGAGCGGAAGCCAATCTGGCGGCTAGCCGGGAGGACCTATCAAGGGCGGAGAAGGATAACGAGTCCTGCCTGGCCAGGATGAAGACGCTTGAGGAGACCATTGAGGACGGCGATCCTGACGCCAGCACCGCTTTTAAAGCCGGTGGTGAGGATGCGATCGCCATTCTTGGCGAGTCGATCTCCGTGCCTAAGAAGTACGAGAAGGCGATAGAAGCCGTTCTGGGCGGGGATTTCTACTGTTTGGTGGTTAAAGAGACCGACGCGGTGCGAAAGCTTGCCAGCCTGGTCGACGATCGACTATCAATCCTTTCGCTGGATAGAGCAGAGCCAAAGCGAAGTGCGAAAGAGGGGCTTGTGTCGGCGGCATCCATTATCGAGTGCCTCGCTACGGTCAGGCCCGCGGTGGATGCGCTCCTCGACGGGGTATACGTTGCAGCCGATCTTGAAATGGCCCTGGCCGTCGAAGGAGGAGAGAGCACGATCGTCACCCTCGACGGGGAGGTCGTTCACCCGACGGGGAAGGTGGTTCTGGGTACGAAAAGCGATCTGCTCGGCCAACTCGCCAGACGCCGTGAGATCGGGGAGCTCGGTGGCATGCTGGCCCGAATGTCAAAGACGGTTGCTAAAATAAAGAGCTGCTGTGAAGAGCTGTCGGCGTCTCTGAAGAGCCTGGAGGAAGCGGCGTTAAGCGTATCGCGAGATCTGGAGGCAAGGCGCGCCGAAATGAACGCGGCCCACCAAAGGATCGAGAGCGTCAAGCGTGAGGTCGATGCGGTCGCACAAGAGCTGAAGGTGATCGACGATAGGGCGGCCACTTTCACGTCTCGCCTGGAAGTTGAAGCTCACAAGCTCGAAGAGAACAGAATGCGCCTGGTCAAGCTTCGGGCATCGCTTGAAGAGAGAAGAGCTGAAATGGGTGCGGTGAGGACGTCCAGGGAAGAGTGCCTTAAAGAGGAGGCTGAGGCGTCGCTTAAAGTAAGCAAGGCCAAAGTCGAGCTAGATGCGCTGGTCGGCCGGCGTCGTGGGGTCGAGCGAGCGTACGGTGAGGCCTTGAATGAGCTCGCCGAAATCAAGTCCACCATCGACCGGG
>JAMCWL010000080.1 GCA_023481285.1 Actinomycetota bacterium
GGGGCATAACTGCCGTGCTTCTCTTCCTTCATCACCTGTGTGACGCCCTCGATGACGACCTCGGTCGTCTTGTAACCATTCTTCCTGGCATGCTCGGTAAAGACCACCTCCACGCCGAAGCGGGTGGCTGAAGTGTCGGGCATCCTCTCGATGAACTCCCTCCTCACCGCTCGCTGGCCGGAAATCGTCGGGACGATCTTCTGCGCGAGGTCGGTGCGCAGCCTGCCGCCGGCGAACTTGCCGACCGTCATCATGAGAAGTTCTTCTTCTAGGAGGGGTCTTACCAAGGCGTCCACATGCTCGGGCTTCAAGCCCACGAGGTCGGCGTCGAGATAGACGATGATGTCCGCGTCCACCTCGGCCCGGGCGGTCTCGATGGCAGCTCCCTTGCCGCCGTTCTCGGTCCTGACCACAACCCTTACCGGGTATCGCTCAGCCGCTATGGCGGTCCCGTCGGTCGAACCGTCGTCGATGACGACGACTTCGTCGACGAGGGTCGCCTCGGAAACAGGCACGAGGACGGCGCCTATTCTTTCCGCCTCGTTGTAGGCTGGGATGACGGCAACCACTTTTTCATTTTCCAAGCTACTCACCGGCTATCGCCCGGAAAAGATTCTTCAATATTCGCACGCTTTCATCGACCGCGTCGGCGATCGGCGCTTCGCTGCGCTCTGCCGTCGAGCGCACTTTTATCTCGGCGTTTCCGCTCACGATCGAGCGCGGCCCGATAATTATTTGTACGGGTATCCCGATAAGGTCGGCGTCCGCGAATTTTTTTCCGGGCGACTCCGAACGGTCATCGAGCAAAGCCTCGATGCCTTTTGCCAGGAGTCCTTCGTATAGTTCTTCCGCCGTCTTCCTGATCGCTCCGTCGTCCCATTTTAGCGGTACGATTTCGATCTCGAAGGGGGCTATCGATACGGGCCAGAGTATGCCGGCGTCGTCGTGATACTGCTCGATGGCCGCGGCCACCATGCGCGAGACGCCTATGCCGTAACAGCCCATGATATACGGCTTACGCTCCCCATTCTCGGCTACGAAGCTGGCACCCATGGCTTCCGAGTACCTCGTCCCCAACTGGAAAATGTGCCCGGCCTCTATGCTCTTGGCTGAGAGCAGTTTGCCGCCGGCACACTGCGGGCAGGGCTCTCCCTCTTCGGCAAGCTTGAGATCGCCCCACTCTTCCACCTGAAAATCGACGCCTATGTTGACGTCTTTCAGGTGGGCGTCCTCTTCGTTCGCACCGACGACGAAGTTGGTGAGCAGCGCCACCTCGTCGTCGGCGATTAGCCGTACTCCTTCTCTCAAGCCTACCGGTCCGACGTAGCCTGGAACAAGGTCCACTTCTCTAAACTCACCCTCACCGAGCAGATGAAACCTGGTCGTGCCGAGAATCGCTGACAGCTTCGACTCGTTTACCTCCCGCCCACCCCTCATCAAAACAGCCGCGATGGAATCTTCAAACCGATAGACCAGCGTCTTGACGAGCTTCTCCTGCGGGACACCAAGAAAGGCGGAGACTTCGGTGACGCTTTTCTTGCCCGGCGTTGAAACCTTTATCGTCGGGCGGGCGGCCTCCTTTGGAGGTTCGATTAGCCTGGTCGTCGCAACGTCGGCGCTCGCGGCATAATCGCACGAATCGCAGTAAAAGACGGTGTCTTCGCCGGATTCCGCAAGAATCATAAACTCTCGCGAGACCTTGCCGCCTATCAAGCCGCTCGCCGCCTCAACCGAGCGGAAGTTAAAACCGCATCTTTGAAATATGCGCGTATAAGCCCTGTCCATATCGGTGTAGGATCGCTCAAGGTCTTCGAGGTCGGCGTTGAAAGAGTACGCGTCCTTCATCAAGAACTCTCGTGCGCGCATCAAGCCGAAGCGGGGTCGTATTTCATCCCTGAACTTCATCTGGATTTGGTAGAAGGTCTGGGGAAGCTGTCGATAGCTCCTTACCTCGCCCATCACGAGGCTTGTGACCAGCTCCTCGTGGGTCGGCCCGAGACAGAAGTCCCGATCATTCCGATCCTTCACCCGCCACATCTCAGGGCCGTACTCGGACCAGCGCCCGGACTCCACCCAAATCTCCGACGGTTGTAACGCGGGCATTAGGATCTCCTGGGCGCCTATCGCATCCATCTCCTCCCTGATGATCCGCTCGATTTTTTTGAGCACCTTGAAACCGAGCGGCAGGAATGAGTAGACCCCGGACGCGACCTTTCTCACCATTCCAGCTCTGAAAAGAAGCTTGTGACTGATAATCTCAGCTTCGGCCGGCTCTTCCTTAAGCGTCGGAATGAAGAGCTTTGAAAACCTCATCGCGTCTCCTATTTTAAAGAGTAGGGGCGGTTCGCGAACCGCCCGTTGTCAGCCTTACGCAAAACGATAAACTACTGTGACCGCTTCGCTGTAATAAAGTCATCGATCTCCTTAAAAAGCTCATCTATCATTCGGTCGGTGGAGACTCGCCTTACCGCTTTGCCCTCGCGGTATATGATGCCGGCGCCACGCCCGCCGGCGATGCCGACGTCCGCCTCGGAGGCCTCGCCCGGGCCGTTCACCGGACAACCCATGACGACGACTTTTATGGGATCGCGGTAGGCTCTCAGGCGCTTCTCGACCTCTTCAGCAAGAGCGATGATATCGATCTCCTGGCGCGCGCAGGTCGGGCAGGCGATTACCTCCGGACCAAAACTTCTAAGACCCAGCGACCTTAAAATCTCCTGGGCCACCTGCACCTCTCTTACCGGGTCGGCCGTGAGGGAGACGCGGATTGTATCGCCGATGCCCTCGGCCAGTAAGACCCCCAGCCCGACGGAGGATTTCACCGCGCCGGCCAGTAGCGTTCCTGCCTCGGTTATCCCCAAATGTAGCGGATAATCGGCTTCCTTGGCAAGCCGCCGGTATGCTTTTACAGCGGTCATTACGGTAGAGGACTTCACGGAAAGAACGAGATCGGTGAATCCAATCTTTTCAGCCGCTTTGACGTACTCGATGCAGCTCTTAACGAGGGCGGTCGCCTGGTCCGGTTCGTCGGCGAACTTGCGGTGGAGGGAACCGGAGTTTACCCCGATCCGAACAGCGACACCCCGTTCCCCTGCCGCCTCTAGAACGCTGATGAACTCGGGCTCCGATCCAATGTTTCCCGGGTTGATGCGGACTTTGTCCGCGCCCCTCTTAAGCGCCTCGATGGCAAAGTCGGCATGGAAGTGAACATCGGCTACGAGCGGGATGCTTATCCTTCCTTTGATCTCCTCGACAGCCGCGACCGACTCGCGATCGGGCAGACCGACGCGAACGATCTCGCATCCCGCCTCTTCAAGCAAGTTGATCTGCGAGACGGTCGCCTCCACATCTTTCGTCCTGGTGTTCGTCATGGATTGTACGGCGACCGGTCGATCACCGCCGATTTCGACATCTCCGATTCGAACAATTCTGGTTGAAGCCATAGAAGGATTATCACAAAAAAATGAAAGACCGAAAAGCAACTCTATCTTTGGCGAACCCGCCAAGACACCAAGATACCAAGATACCAAGACACCAAGAAACCAAGACACCAAGAAACCAGGATACCAGTAACCGGCGTGCCCTACAGACCGCCCGCCCCTGAAAGCCATCGTATAACGTCCGCGATTGTGACGTAGACGATGAAGAAGAGCAGGATTGCGAGACCGATGAAGCTGACCGCCAAAACAACTTTGCGGCTGAGTCGGCGCCCGGACACGCCTTCAACGCCGTAGAGAGCGATCCGGCCACCGTCAAGAGGCGGGAATGGCATAAGATTGACAACCCCGATATTCACGCTCAAAAAGGCGAGAGCCGCGACGAAATCCCAGATGCCGTGCCTGGCGATCCTGGCCGTCTCCTGGACTATGCCCACGGGCCCCCTGGATTCTTTTAGGAGCAGACCGGCCTGCTTTGCAACGAGCACGAATAGGGTTTTGACGAGCAAAGCAGTCATACCGGCCGTCACCAGCACACCCTTATAGAGGGCGACGAACGGATTCTCGCGCTTATATATGACGACCGGCGTAATGCCGAGAAATCCCTTGCCTTCCTTGCCCTTCTGCAGGATAGGAGCGAACGAAAGGCTGCTTCCGCCCCGGTCGATCACGATCGTGACTTTCTTTCCAGGCCGCGGCTTTATCTCACCGAGAACATCCTGCCATGTCCTGATCTTTTTGTTGTCGATCTGGATGATCTTGTCGCCGTTCTTTATGCCAACATCGGCCGCCGGGCTCTTGGGCGCCACCTCATTCACCTGGGGCTTTGCTCCGACCGGTTCGCCCTGAATCATTAGGAGTGAAGTGAACAAAACGATCGCGAAGATGAAGTTCATCAGCGGACCCGCGGCGATGATTAGAGCTTTTCTCGGTATCGATTGCTTGTCAAAATTCCGTCGGTCCGGGACGTCCTCGCTCTCCTCGTCGCCGATGGAAAGTTCCGATTCGAGCCCGGCGAACCGGACATACCCACCGAAGGGAATGGCGGTGACGCCATATCTCGTCTCACCCACCGTCACGCCGAATATCTCCGGCCCTGGAAGCCCAAACTTGAACTCCTTCACGGTAAGGCCCATCAGTTTACCCGCAATAAAGTGGCCGAACTCGTGAACGAATATGATGAGGCCCAAGCCGACTACCGCGAGGAGATAGATCAAAAAGCAAACCTCTTTTCGCCAATCTTAAAAAACGGGCCTTGCCCCGCCCGCTCAGTCCTCCCTATTTTACCCGAAATCAAGAGCAAAACCAGGAGCATACACGTACATGCAATTCTCTCTCCGGTTTCTAGTTTCTTGAACCAAAATACGGGTTGTACTTCTTCTCTTCGCCTATCGTCGTTGAAGAGCCGTGCCCCGGGTAGAGTATCAGGCGCTCGGGCAACGTGAATATCTTCTCCCTAACGGACAAAGAGAGCGCTTCCCAGGAGCCACCTGGAAAATCAACCCTTCCCACGGAACCGGCAAATATTAGATCGCCGCAGAAAACGGCCTCTCCGACCAGGATGGAGATGCTGCCCGGGGTGTGACCGGGCGTATGGAGGACCTTTAGACGCATCTCCCCGAGTTTGAGAATTTGACCATCCTCAACCGGACGCGTGGGAACCGCGATGCTTGCGGGCGCGTCAATATAGCCCGATAGATTGAGGGTCGCGTCTTCCATGTATCGTGCGTCCCCCCGGTGGATAAAGACTTCGGCGCCGGTGAGCTCGACCAGCTCGGCGACCCCGCCGATGTGGTCGAAGTGACCGTGGGTGCAGATTACAGCCGTGGTCGAGAGCTGGCGCTCCTCGATGACATCGAAAATTCGCCTTGCCTCAGCGCCTGGATCTATGATTATGGCTTCATCCTCCAGCTCGCTGGCGATTATATAGCAGTTGACATTCAGACCGACCACCAAAGTATGGAGCAACACTTAGCCACCTCCGCCGGACTGAGAATACGCACCTTCCGTAATTACCCCGACGACCGCCGGCCGCCGACCGGTATTGCTGATAGCTGATAGCTGATAGCTGACAGCTTTACATGCTCTTCTTGCTGTCAACAATAATAGTTACCGGGCCGTCGTTTACGAGCTCGACCGTCATCATAGCTTGAAAGCGACCGGCTTTCGTTGGCACTCGCTCGGAGAGCGCCGCGACAAAGTCATCGTAAAGACTTTCAGCTTCCACCGGCGGCAGGGCTTCGGTGAAACTTGGCCGCCGACCTTTTCTGACCTCGCCGTATAGCGTGAAATTCGAAACGACGAGGACTTCGCCATCAACGTCCGCCAGGGCGAGATCGAACTTACCTTCTCTCTCGAAGATGCGCATATTGGCGATTTTATCAACAACGTAATCGATATCCTTATCTAGATCGCCCCTGCCCATCGCGACGAGGACCAGGAGCCCCTTCCCTATTTCGGCTATCCTTGTGCCGTCAATGGACACGCTTGCCTTTTTAACGCGCTGAACGACCGCCCTCAATTACATCGCCTTCTTCTTAACGTGCAGGGTTTCAATGGCATATAGAACCCGCTGGCGGTTGGTGTCTAATCCGCCACCGTCTGCATCCATCAGGTATCTAGAATCTGGTATCAAGCGTCTGCTTTTCTTCTTTCCCCGGCTCGACGCGGTACGCTTCTACGACGTTGCTCACCCTCTTTATATTATCGAGCACCTGTTTGAGATGACCGAGATTACCTATCTCAAAGACAAAACGGAAAAAGGCTATGTGGCCCTTCGAAGCGTTTACACTCCCGGAGAGTATATTCAGGCCCGCTTCCCCGAGGACCGTTGAGATGTCCCGCAAAAGCTTTGGGCGGTCTATCGCTTCCACCAGTATTTCAACCTTGAAGGCGGCCGCCTGCTTGGCGTCCCATTTGACCTCTATCAGCCTCTCCGGTTGTTCCAGAAGTTGCTTCGCGTTAATGCAGTCACGGCGGTGGATTGAAACACCTCTCCCCCTGGTGATAAAGCCGATTATCTCGTCATAAGGGACCGGATTGCAGCACTGGGCCAATCTGATGAGGACGTCGTCGATGTCCTTAACTCTGACGCCCGTCGTCGACGCCTGCCGCCCCCGCCGCCGGGGAAATTCGAAACTTATCTCATCCGGTTCTTCGCTTTTTGCACCGGTAACCTCTGCGGCGATCTTCCCCGCCACCTGCTTCGGCGAGACCTTCCCGGCTCCGATAGCTCCGAAAAGATCGTCGACCGTCTTGTAGCTCAGCTCATGAGCGATCTTTTCCAAGATGTCCGAATGGGCCGTTGACTTAAGTCCGGTCCCATATCGCCTGAGCTCCTTATAGACGGCGTCCCGGCCGAGACTGATGTTCACCTCGCGGCTTTCCCGGCTGAACCATTGCCGAATCTTGTTCCTCGCCCGCGAGGTTTTGACCATCTTCAACCAGTCCTGGCTGGGACCGGTTGATGTCTTGCTCGTCAAGATTTCGACGAAATCGCCCGTCCTTAGCTCGTACTCGAGAGGTACGATCTGGTTGTTCACCTTCGCGCCGATGCAGCGATGACCGACGTCCGTATGGACCCCGTAAGCGAAGTCGAGCGGTGTCGCCCCCGCCTGCAAGCTCATGACGTCGCCCTTCGGGGTGAAGACGTAGACCTCGTCCTGGAAGAGATCTATCTTCAACGTTTCCATGAACTCGCGGGGATCTTTCAGTTCATTCTGCCACTCGAGCATCTGTCTGAGCCACGCCAGCCGCTCGTCGAACTTTTCGTCCTTGCCGCCCTCCTTATAGCGCCAGTGGGCCGCGATGCCATACTCGGCCGTTCGATGCATCGGCTCCGTCCTGATCTGTATCTCCAGCGGCCTCCCCCCCGGCCCGATAATGCTGGTGTGAAGCGATTGATACATGTTGAATTTGGGCATCGCGATGTAATCTTTGAATCGACCGGGGATGGGCTTCCAGAAGGTATGAATCGTGCCCAAGGTGCCATAGCAGTCCTTTATGGAGTTGACGATGACCCGGATGGCCGAAAGATCGTAAATCTCCGAGAAGTCCTTGCCCTTCTCAACCATCTTCATGTAAATGCTGTAGAAATGCTTCGGACGTCCTGAAATCTCGGCCTCGATCCCGACCCCTTTAAGCTCCTTTTTTAATCGCTTGATGAATTCATTCAGGAAATCCTCGCGCTCGGACCGCTTCTCGGTAACTCTCTTCTGTATCTGCTCGTACATCTTCGGTTCAAGCACCTCGAACGCCAGATCTTCCAGCTCCCACTTGATCTGCATGATCCCCAGCCGGTGTGCGAGCGGAGCGTAGATCTCAAGGGTTTCCATCGCTTTCTCTTGCTGCTTCTCCTTATTCAGGTGGCAAACGGTCCTCATATTATGCAAGCGGTCGGCCAGTTTAATGATGATGATGCGGACGTCCTTAGCCATCGCGATGAGCATCTTCCGCAGGTTCTCCGCCTGCTCCTCCTCGCGGCTCTTGAACGTTATCTGCCCGAGCTTGGTGACTCCGTCGATCAGCTCACAGACCTCGCTTCCGACCAGCGGTTTGACGTCATCCAGCACAGCGTCCGTATCTTCTACGACATCGTGAAGGAGTCCGGCGATGATGGTCGGCGTGTCCATCTGCAGATCGGCTAGAATATCGGCCACCTCTTTCGGGTGGCTGACGAAGTCTTCGCCCGATTTACGAAATTGGTCGGAGTGAAGGTCCCTCGCAAGCGCGTAAGCGCCCTTGATCGCCCCTTCGTCGACCTCCGGGTTGTACTTCTTAATCTTGTTGATGAGCTTTCTATAATCGACCATCAGAGCGCCTCGAATATATAGACTGAGACCATATTCTATCAGATTACGCAGCTCCTTACAGGGAGTATCCATCCAGATGCCGATCTGGTAAGCGCCATTGATCGTTAGCGTCATCCGCCACAACGGGCTTCGGAGAGGTTCCCGGCTCTGGCTTCCTAAGGGCTTCCTAAGAGCTTCCTAAACCTTTACTAGAGATTTATTGAATGTTAGACTCTGTTTCTCCATGAGGTTGAGATCAGCCAGAGGGCCAGGAGGGCGGCCAGGACGAACATGACTATCGAGACGGTGCTTTGGCCCCTCGCCGCTAGCGAGAGAAGTGAAGATCCGAGGATGATCGAGGCGAGTAAAAGACCGACTACCAGCCTGTTGACCGTTGAATCGAGTTTTGACAGGAGCGGCTCGAGCCCTGCATGGTGGTAGCGCACCTTAAGCTCCCCCGCCCGGATTTGATTCAGAACTTCGTGGATCTGGCGTGGAAAGTCGAAGGCGTAGCGAAGTTGGCTTTTTATTTCGTCGTAAACGGCCTCGGCGGTCATCTCGCGCCCGTACCTGCGGTTGATCAGGCCGACGACATAGGGCTGGGCTATTTCGAGGATATTGATATCCGGATATAGCTTTTTGGCGGTTCCCTCAACCGTAATGAGGGCCTTGGCCAGAAGGGCGTAGTTTCTCGGGATACGAATGTGGTTTCGATAGATGAGCGAGAGGAACTCTCGCCCGATGACGTCGATCTTTATCTCGCCAAGCTTTTTGCCGCTGTATTTATCTATCGCATCCTTGAGACCCACCCTGATGTCTTCAATCTTATCGGCGGTAATATCGACTCCAAGAGCTCTCGATTCTGCAATGATCTCGTCCACATCATGCCTGATAATGCCGAGGAGCATTCTGGCGATCGCCTCTTTATCCTGGACGGGGATGGTTCCGACGATGCCGAAATCGAGATAAGCGATCTTACTCTCCGGCGTGATAAGGAGATTCGCCGGGTGAAGATCGCCATGAAAGAAGCCGTCCTCAAGAACCTGCTTCATGAAGGCCTCGGCCCCGTGTTTGGCGAGCGCAAAAGTGTCGATGCCCAACGATTCGGGTTCCGCCAGCTCGGAGAGCTTCCATCCCTCTATATATTCGAGCACCAGGAGCCGGCGGCTCGTGTACTTCCAGTGGACGATCGGTACTCTGATGAGTTCGTCTTCCTTGAAGTTAAAGCGGAAGCGGTCGATATGGCGGGCTTCCGTCCGGTAGTCAAGCTCGCGATGGAGCGAATCTGAAAACTCCTGGACCACCGAGGAGAGATCGACCACGTCAACCCTGGTCTGTACTTTCGCAGCGATGGTGGCGATGATATCGAGATCGGCCTCAATTTTTGCCTGTATGCCCGGCCTCTGCACCTTGACCGCAACATCATGGCCGCCTTCGCGAAGCTTTGCTCGATGCACCTGGCCGATCGATGCCGATGCGATCGGGTTGGGGTCGAACCTCTCGAAAACCTCGTCTATCGGCCTCTCAAGAGAGTTCTCAACCTCCGTCTTGATGATTTCAAACGAAAGGGGCGACGTTTCGTCCAGGAGATTTTCAAACTCAAAGACCACTTCGGGCGGTACGAGATCGGGACGAACGCTGATCAGTTGCCCGATTTTGACAAAGGTAGGTCCAAGTTCCTCAAGGAATGATCGGAGACGCCTGGCGAGAACCTCCTCGGGAAGCGGCTGGTCGCCTTTGTCCAAGGTTCTTACCCGGATCCCAGCCCTGGCGACCCAGTAACCGAGACCGTGGCGCGCGGCGACTTCCGCTATTTCCGCAACCCTTTTAAGATTTCGACCGCGCTTCTGAGCAATCGCCATCTTTACCCTAGCCTCTAGCCTCTAGTTTCTAGATTTCTTAGGCGTTCCTCGATTGCCGCAAGCCGTTCTTCTATCCGCTCTATCTCGTCTTTTCTCGCGGTCCTCATCGCGTCCGCAAAAGTCCCTTCGAGCTTCTCTTTCAGAACTTCTTTCTCCGAATCAACCTCGATGGCCAGCCTCTCGGTGAAATCCCTTTCCCCCTCCGACCTGCCACGACTTCTACCGATCATGGCCCGGATGGCGTCATCGGCTTTTTCGTGAAACAACAGCCAGGCGCCGAGGAAGCTCGTAATTCCCTTCTTCAAGAGATCATCGTTCACTTTCCGATCGCCGATAATACCTCTCGACATCCAAAGCCTCCCCGGGTTATTGGCCGCCTTTGGCCTACTCCAACTATAACAATAACATTAACATGGGTAGGGATCCTTCGATCACTCGCTGCGCTCGCTCCTTCAGGATGACCTAAAGCAGCTAGCTGCCTTAGGTCACTTTACGGTAGCTAGAACCTCCGCGTTCTCCTGGGCGCCGTACTTGCGCCGCAAAACCTGATTCTGAGGCTCCCTCTCCTTCCAAAGGGTAAGGAGAGGCGTCGCCACGAAGATCGACGAATAAGCACCGGACGCGATTCCGATGAAGAGAGCGAATGCGAAGTCCTTCAGAGTCTCGCCGCCCAGGAAGAGAATCGCACCGACAGGCAGAATGACCGTCATCGTAGTATTGATCGAGCGAATGAGCACCTGGTTTATCGAGCGATTCACCATCGCCGAGTAGGTCTCCTTCGCCATGGTTCCGCCGTTCTCTTTGATGCGATGGAAGACGACGATCGTGTCGTAGAGCGAATAGCCCAGAATCGTCAGAAGCGCCGCGATAGTGTTCGGATTGACCTCCCGACCGACTAGCGCGTATATGCCGATCGTTATCAGTATATCATGGACTAGGGCCCCGATCGCCGCGACGGCCATCTTGAACTCAAAGCGAAAGCTGATATAGACGAGCAGTCCGGCAAGGGCCAGAACGAGCGCCTGAACGGCCGCGTTGGTGATCTCTCGGCCCCAGCCAGGCCCCACCGACTGCACGTTTATCTCGGAGGGCTTCACGCCGAAATGCTGGGCTATGTCGTTCTTGACCTTCGCCTGCTCGTCGGCTGATATATCCCTGGTCCTCACGAGCATCTGGTTCCCGCTGACCGGCTGGACGACCGCATTATCGATGCCCAGCCTCTTCAGCTCTTCCCGCATCTTTGCCACCGTAACCTCTTTCGACGTCTTCACCTCGAAGGAGGTGCCGCCCTTGAAATCTATACCGAAGTTGAGCCCCCTGGCTCCAAGACCGACCATGCCGATCAGGATGACCGTGGCTGATATCGCAAACCAAATTTTGATGCGTCCGATGAAATCTATATTGAAGTTCATTACGCCGGAACCTCCTCGAGGCCCAGGAGCTTCGGGCTCTTCTTAGGCCACATATGGGCGATCACCCCGAGAACGGACCTCGTGAAGAAGAACATCGTAAACATGTCGACTATGAGGCCGAGCGAGAGGGTAAGAGCAAATCCCCTCACCGTGCCAATCCCGATAAGAAAGAGCACGCCCGCGGTGAGCCAGGTAACGAAGTCGGCATCGAGCATCGTCCTAAACGCGTTCCAGAAGCCCGAGTCGACCGCCGTTCTGAAGGTCTTTCCGGCGCGTATCTCATCCTTGATCCGCTCGTAGAAGATGATCGAAGAATCCGCCGCGATCCCGATCGATACGATGATGCCCGCTATTCCCGGCAGGGTCAGGTTCCACTGATAGTAGCGACTCATCACCGCTATCAGGCCCCAGTAAAGGGCGGCAAAGACTACCAGCGCGGCGACGGTCACCGCCCCCAGCCCGCGGTAGGTCACAAGCATGAACATCGCGATGAGCGCGAGGCCCACGAGACCTGCAATAAGGCCCGCTCTTAAGGAGTCCTGACCGAGGGTCGGCCCGACGTTTCTTATCTCGCTCATTTCTAGCTTGACCGGTATCGAGCCAGTCTGAAGTACGAGAGCCGTGTTCTTGGCGTCTTCGATGGAACCGATCCCCGTTATCTGGGCGCTTCCTCCGGTGATCGGCTGCTGTATCGTCGGCGCCTCTTTGATCTCTCCGTCGAGGATCATGGCCAGTCTCTTGTTCACGTTCGCCGTCGTTATCTCCGCGAATCTTCTTGCACCCTCAGATGTGAACTGCATCTCGACTATTGGCTGTGATCCGATCTGCCCACCGTAGGTGGCCTGAGCGCTTTTCAGGTCTTTGCCCGTCATTAGAACGGGGCCGAGAACCGGCTCGCCTTGGCGCTTCAAATCGTTGAGGTTCAAGTTGATCTTTTTGCCGGTATTCGGATCAACGCCCGCCGCGGGGACCTTGGCGTACTTTTCGTTGACGACTGCAAATTGGAGGACGGCCGGCTTGCCCATGATCTTGATCGCCTCATCCTGGTTTCTGATGCCCGGGAGCTGGACCAGGATGTTCCGGCTGCCCTGGCGCTGGATCTCGGGTTCGCCAACGCCCAGGCCGTCAACCCTGTTTCTGATGATCATCTCGGCCTGGCGCATTGAATCCTCGTTAACAGGAGCGCCCGGCGTGTCCTTCGCGGTCAGGATCACGGAAACGCCGCCTCGCAAGTCGAGGCCGAGCTTGGTCGATCTGTCGATCGGATAAATCGCGGCGATCGCCCCACCGACTATCGCCAGCACCAGCAGGATAGTGATGATGTACTTCCGCTTGTCGGTCAAGTCTACCCCCTACAGGAGCTTCGTCTTATTGATCATTAAACTAAATTTGCAGCCCAAGAATTGAGCTGCCCTTCGGCATCTTACCATACGGCTTAGGAATATTTCAAAATACTCCATCACCTGGCTGATGCTTGTGTCGATATCTATTTCGAGCTGTATGACGTGATCGACCGGCTCGACGCGAAGAAACGACCGCTCCGCCGCGAAATTCACCCGGTCGTGGATGTCGAAGTCCATGGGATCCGGATTTCGGACTCTGGTCCGGTGGACGTCGCTCTTATCCGCCAAGACGACGGCCGCTCCCACCGCGGTCGTGTCCGCCCCGTAGTCTTCCTCGTGATTGCCGATCGCGTTTAGAATCAGCGCAAGCTCGTTGATCTCCGTGCCTAGCCGATCCAGCTCGGTCTTGACGAGGGTCGCGGACGCGATGCCGTGAAAATCCCGGCCGATGACGTTGCCTATATCATGCAAATAGCCGGCGATTCCGGCCAGTTCCACGTCCCTCTCGGTAAAGCCGAGGCGCTTAAGTACGTTTATCGCTATGTTTGCGGTTAAGTTCGCGTGACGAAAGCCGTGTTCGGTATAACCGATGGCTTCCATAAATTGATCGGCGTGCTCTATTAGAACGCCGATCCTCTCATCCGCTCGGATATCCTCAAGAGTGATGGGAACAATTGATTCCGCCAAATTAATCACCCGTCCAATCGGTAAAGGCAACCAAAATATTATACCTTTGCCATCACGGCTTGTCAGTTGTTCGCCCTCACCGATTGCACAGAGCTATTTGGCGCCTAAAGGGCCGGTTATCGGTTGTGGATAACTGAACTTGAGTTCAGTGTAAAGCGGCAGGTGGAGGGGGAAGTGGAGCTAAAATCCGTTAAACTAGACAAGGCTTAATCCGCTTTTCCAGTTTCCAGTTTTCAGTTTCCAGTTTCCATATCCCGACTGACGAAAAGGCTCACCGGTCATCGGTCTGCGGTCGTCCGTCGTCGGTTGCGCGCCAAAAGCGCGCCTGCCGGTGGCGTGCCCGACTGGCGGCCGACCGCTCTTCAAGATTTTTCTAAAAATGCGTTTAGATGGTGACTCTCAAGGGAATCATCTAATTGCCGAGGAAGTAAGCTGTCTCAATGTAAGAGAGCGAGGTATCTTGTTCTCAAAGCGAGAGAGAGGTAGATTCGGCGGTCTTCCACAAAAAAGCATAGAGTCAACCATTCCCTGTCGTCTTCCCTTTTGTAAGTTGAGCTTCAATCTCTTATCGTTCAGAAAGACAAAGCCCGTACCGAGAGAAGACCATCCTTTACGAGGAAGATTAGCTGCTTAAAGTTAAGACAGTCGTTTTACCTCTTTCGGAGGGAGTGATTTTAAATGGCAAGCGCGTGTGCAAGGCGGAGCCCTGACAAAACCGCCAACGTTCGCCAGAAAATCAGGAGGTCGACCAGGGTGCCGGCAACTCCCGGAGCTTTATCCCGCGTCAGGCACTTCGTCTCGGCAATCGCTCGCGAGAGCGGGTTCACCGACGCGGGGATTTACGACATCGCTATGGCGGTCAATGAAGCTTGCGCAAACGCAATCATACACGGCACCAAACGCCGCGATCAGTACATCGAGGTCAGCGCCTTCTCTTCCTGCAAGTCATTTATTGTGACGCTGACCGGTAACGGGCCGTTCAAAAAGACCGGCGCCCGTCGAAAACTTGATTCTGAGGACGGTCGGGGGCTCTGGTTGATGAGCGCCCTGATGGACCACGTCACGATTTCGGTTGGTGACGGGTGCACGCGGGTCGTCTTGATCAAGCACAAAACGAGGAGTCGGCGGTCTCGCAAGCTGAGATAACCTATATTCAGTTTCCTGGTTTCCTGGTTTCATGGTTTCATGGTTTCCTGGTTTCATGGTGTCTAGTTTCTAGTAATGCCACACCTTTTTAAGAGTACCACCGCGGTTCCTCTCGACAGCGTTTCGTAGCCGACCTCCTCGACCAGAGCCTTCATTAGGTAGATGCCTCTTCCGCGGTCTCCAAAAGTCTTTGGCGGTTTCCAACAAGCCAAGTCGGGCGCGAAACCTACACCGTTGTCGGCGATACGAACCTTCAAGTAATCGTCGCCTATCTCGCAGGTCATTTTCAACCTGTTGTTAACTTCATCGGGCGATTGGCCGTGCATGATGGCGTTTGTTACAGCCTCACCGATCGCTATATCTATGTCGGAAAGCTCCCCCCGGCTGAACGGAAGTCGTGCCGCCTCGGACATGACGAACCGGCGTATATCAAGAATGGCCGCCGGCCTGTTTTCAACGATGAGTTCGCTGACTTGAACGGTTTCGACTTCGCGATTACATCTCAAAATCATCAGGGTGAAATCGTCCTGCAATCTATGGCCGGCGAACTGCTTGACCCGGCGGTAGATGCAATTAGCAAGTTCTTCTGCGGGCAAGGTTGGATGACGCTTGATGATACGGCAAAGACTCCGGATGCCAAAAAAGCGGCCGTTTTCAGACCGCGCATCGAGGACGCCGTCGCTCACCAGTACCAGAGCGTCTCCCTTGAACAACCTCACGACGCACTGCTCAGCAACGAAATCATCGCCGACCCCCAGGGGCGGCTGGGGCGGCTGGAGAACCGTGCATCTCCTTTTACGGTAGAGGATCGGTGGAACGTGGCCTGCATTGGCATACGTGAAAGTAGCTCTTTGGGGATCGTAAATGCCATAGATCATGGTGATAAAGACCTCCGGCGATGTATCGGCCAGGATGCGTTCGTTTAATTCCTCAAGCGGCGACTGCACCGACCCGGTTCTCAAAGCCGATGAGCGCAGAAGTCCCTTGTGCATGGATACGAGAAGGGCTGCCGGCAAGCTCTTCCCCGCGATGTCGCTTATCGAGATACCGATCCTTCCATCACTTAAGGGGATGAAATCCAGACAATCTCCTCCCACCTGGGCGGCAGGCCGGCAGATGAAATGGAGGTCGTGTCCGTCTACGGCCGGTGCCGCTTCCGGCAGGAGACCGCTCTGTATCTCTCGGGCGATTCTCATCTCGTCGCGCGTAAACTTTAGTTGGGGCATGTCCCGCACTACCGCGATTCCCGTTCTTAACCCGCCCCGGTCTATCACGGCCGAGTAGGTTACCTCAACTTTGACGCGGTTTTTTCCATGTCCATCGGGTTCTCGTCGAGCGATCGTTATCTCCGAGGTTCGATATTGCGGCTGATTGTCGGTCGTTCTTTCGAATGGACAGCGCCCGATACAGAGAGACTCTCCTTCATGCGCACACTTGATAAGTTCGTAACACTTCTCATTACCAACCACCTTGTCGGCCGAAAGCCCGGTGATCTTTTCGAGTGCGCTGTTGAAAACCTGAATCACCATCTCCGAGTCGACGACGAATATGCCGTCGCCGGCAGCTTCGATTATCGCCTTGTTGGCAGCTCTTTCCAGGGCAAGCTCGGTCTCGATCAGCTTGGCGTTTATCTGAAAGTTGTGAACGACGATCGCCAGTTGATTGCCGAAAACGCCCAGAAAATCAAGCTCTTCACGACTAAAACGACCTTCCGCCATCGAGAAGAGCACTATCGCACCGAGCACCTCGTTCTTGTAGAGAACGGGCACTCCGGCAGCCGACCACTTTTCAGGTTTTCCCGGTGAAGAATCGTCATCACGGCATATGGCCGCCGCCACGCTCCCGGCGGAGACCGGCCTCCGCTCTCCAATAGCTTTGTAGACGATCTCTTTACAAACCTTCGCTTCAGGCTGGCCGGGCGGAGTCGCGCTGCCCCAGATTATCGCCGGCTCCATCTTATTCTCGAAGGTGAATATCGCGCCAGCTTGAGCGTCGAACACGCGCTTCAGAACTGAGGCGACCTTCTCCAAAACCGAGGTCAAGTCCGACTCGCCGCTTACCAGTTCGGCGATGCCTTTAACAAGCTCAAGCTTTGCATTGTAACCGGCGGTCAGATGATAAACCCGAGAGTAATTGAGGACCACGACGGCCAATTCCGCAAAGAGATTCAAAGCCGCTGAATCCTGCCACGAGAGCTCCCGGCCGGCATTATCGGCGACCAGAAGGCAACCGACTGCTTGACAACCTGATACAAGGGGGAGCAGCATCCCAAATCCCATCGCCTCGAGCGATCCGCCGGCTTCACCTGCGGTCGACCCCGAATTTAGCTCGCTTATTATGTGACCGTCTAGAAAGTGGGGGCTCCTGGACGTCCTTAGCTTATCCAAAGAAGGCCGTAGCAGGTTTAGGAGGCTGTCCGCGGATATACCGGTTAGACCTCGGCTTGCCACGATCTGGAAGCTCTCCGGCCCATTATCACATGTCATTATGGCTACTTTGTTGACCGAAAAAAGCGCGGAGATCTGATCGATGATCAAGCTCCAGGCCTGTTCGCAATCGTTATTGGAACCGACCAGGCGCCAAATATTGCCTGCGATTCCAAGCAGGTCGGAAGCGTATGATTTCTCAACCCGACGCTTGTTCTCAACTTGCGTTGGCGGTCTCGTATCGCGATTGATCTCTTTAATCCTCACAACCATCCTCGCTGGGCAACGTGGTTAGAATTGCCCCTTCGACTTCTATTATTCGACGGCTTTATTCAATCTCCTACAAAATAATCGCTTTAGATCGGATAAATTTGCAGCCTTGCGGGGTCGGCGGGTATTCTTGTTATGTCGACAAGATTTTGGAGGAGAAGTGACGGAGCTAAGACGAGATGCTGTAACCGGAAATTGGGTGGTCGTCGCCACAGAACGAGCGAGGCGTCCGGACCACTTTAGAAAGTCCAAAGCCAAGGACGAGGAATGTCCTTTCTGCTACGGGCAGGAGAAGATGACGCCCCCTGAGACCCTTGCCTACCGAACAAACGGCGGCGCTCCCGATTCGCCCGGATGGTCGGTGCGAGTTGTGCCGAATAAGTATCCCGTCTTCGTCCGAGACGCTTCTCTGCGACCATCCGGTTCAGGACTATACTATAGCGTGCCAAGCGCGGGCGGTCATGAAGTCATCATCCATAGCCCGGATCACGAAAAGAGCTTGCCTGAGCTGCCGATCGACCAGGTCGCCCTCGTGATACGCGCCTATCGCGACCGCTATCTTTTTTTCAAGGGAGTGAAAGAAGTCGACTTCATTGAGATCATCTTGAATCACGGCAAGGATGCCGGCGCCTCTTTGGAGCATTCGCACTCCCAGCTTTTCGCCATGCCGCTCGTTCCCCCGGCGGCCCAGGACCAGTTGGCTGGCGCCGCCGATTATATGCTGAAGAACTCACGTTGTATCTACTGCGATATTGTCGAAACCGAACGCGAGAATGGAGTCAGAGCGATCGCCGATGAGGATGGTTTCTTCGCATTCATGCCTTATGCTTCCCGGCTGCCGTTCGAATCATGGATCTTGCCCCTCGAGCACCAGGCCTTCTTCGAAGAGATCGATGAGGCCTCCATGAGGTCGCTGGCGAAGATGCTCATCCTGATCCTCGGGCGCTATAACGAGGTCCTGAGCAAACCGTCATACAATCTTTTTCTCCACACGACGCCCTGCAAGTCCGAAGATAGAAGTTATCACTGGCATATCGAGATAATCCCCAAGCTCACGGCAATCGCCGGCTTTGAATTCGGCACGGGCATGATGATCAACATCTCCACACCCGAAGACGCCGCGGCCTTCATGCGCGGCGAAAAATCAGATCAATAGCCATCGGTAAAAAGGGAACCATGCACAAGCCATTTGAGTTGCCGGTTTTGAGCGCCCTGGTCGTTCAAGTGTCCAGCGCCTCCAGCCCGGCGTCTGGAGTCTGTTTTGCGCACCGTTTCTGCTAATATACGCTTGGGAATATTTTGCAACTGGAGGTTTCGATGCTAACTACAGTACCGATCGGCACCAAATCAATCTCGCAGTACGAGGAGATAGTCGGAGGAGAGCTAATCAATCGCCTCAAGGAAGTAGCTTATGAGTTGGCAAATGCAAAGATCCTTCACCTCAGCTCGACAGCTTTCGGCGGCGGCGTAGCGGAGTTGCTTTACACCCTGGTTCCCCTCACACGCGACCTTGGGCTCGATGTGGACTGGAAGATAATCTACGGCAGTGATGATTTTTTCACCTGCACTAAGCTGTTTCATAACGCCCTCCAGGGGATGGACCTCATCCTGACCAAGGATATGGTCGATATCTATAACCGGCAGAACGATTACAACGCCGACATGTTCCAGGGGCGCTATGATTTCGTCATGGTCCACGACCCCCAGCCCGCGGCGATTCTAAAGATGCTCGAAGCAAGGGGGCGCCGCTCCGGCAAGTGGATTTGGCGATGTCACATAGACCTCACGGATGCAAATATGGCGGTCTGGGAGTTTCTCAAGCCATACCTGGATATTTACGACGCAGCCATCTTCACCATGCCCCAGTACGTCAAGGAAGATCTTTTCGTCAAGAATGTCAAAATCGTCGCACCGACGATCGATCCGCTCAGCCCAAAAAACATGGAGATAGAATTAAAGGATGTCGAGAGCGTGCTGGCACGGTACAGCATCGATCCCGTGAAGCCCATTATTACGCAGGTCTCTAGGTTTGACCCATGGAAGGACCCTCTCGGAGTGATCGACGCCTTCCGGATCGCCAAAAAGAAGATCCCGGAAATCCAGCTTCTAATGATCGCCTCCATGGCCACCGACGACCCGGAGGGTTGGCACTACTACGAAAAGACCTCTCGCCATGCCGCGGGCGATAAAGACATTCACCTCCTTTCGAACTTTGAAGGGGTTGGCAATCTTGAGGTGAACGCCTTCCAGCGTGCTTCCGACATCGTCGTTCAAAAATCGATCCGAGAGGGCTTTGGGCTGGTCGTCTCGGAGGCTCTCTGGAAAGAGAAGCCGGTGATCGGCGGGAACGTGGGCGGAATTCCGATACAGATAATCGACGGCAGAAACGGCTACCTGATAGACACGGTCGACGAGTGCGCGGACAGAATCATGACGCTGCTGACCAACAAGAACGCCACTGCAAACATGGGGGCCGCCGGCAAAGAGCATGTCAGAAAGAACTTCTTGAGCCCTCGCCAGCTCGTCGACTACCTGGAGCTTTTCGCCGGACTTGCGGCCTAACCTTAAAGCAGGTGAGACTTGATCAATGTCGGCATCGACGAACTCCTTAAAAACCGAACGCTCATCATCGTATCCAACAGGGGTCCGGTTTCCTTTATAAGATCGAACGCTTCCTTAGAGGCCAGAAGAGGCGGTGGCGGCCTGGTCACGGCTTTATCGGGCGTCTGCCGCACGACCCGTGCGCGATGGATCTCGGCGGCTATGACGCCGGGTGACCGTGAGGTGGCCCTCAGCGGTCGCGCCATCCCCTTCCCGGCCGATGAGCCTTCTTACTCGATAAGGCTTGTCGATATAGCGGATGATATATATGAGCGCTACTACAACAGCATAAGCAATCCGTTGATCTGGTTTGTCTTCCACTACCTCTGGAACCTCGTCGACCATCCGAAAATCGACCGATCGGTTATCGAGGATTGGCGCGAAGGCTACCTTGTCGCGAACCGGCTTTTGGCGGAGGCCGCCGTCAATGAGGCCTCTTTCGTCGAAAGACCGGTTATCATGGTACAGGATTACCATCTTTTAGCGGCGTCCCGCTACGTAAAAAAAGCGCTTCCCAATGTACCGGTGATCCACTTCAACCACATCCCCTGGCCGGAGCCGAATTACTTTCAGGTCTTACCAAAGGAGATGCAAGTCGGGCTTATTGAGGGATTGCTATTCGCCGATATCGTCGGCTTTCAGACTTCGCGATACGCTAGAGCTTTTCTCGCCTGCTGCGAAGAGTCCGCCGGCTTCGAGGTCGATTGGAGCACCAGAGCTGTCCGGGCGGGCGGGCGACGGGTGCTCACACGCGCCTACCCGATATCCATCGACGCCGATTCCTTGATCGACGTGGCGAACCGAGAGAATGTTCTCAATCATGAGCGACTCATCAAGAATGAAAACGCCGGCATGAAACTCATCGTGCGGAGCGACCGCGCCGACCTTTCCAAGAACATCGTCAGGGGTTTTGAAGCGTTCGATCGGATGCTTATCGACCATCCGGAGCTAAAGCGCAAAGTACGCTTTCTCGCCTTTCTTTATCCGACAAGGGACAAGCTGAAGGAGTACGCCGATTACCGCACGAGGATTGAGCAGACGGTTGCCGATGTCAACGAACGTCATGGGACGGATGATTGGCAACCGATCGGCCTTCGAATAAAGGACGACTACCCGGAATCCGTCGCCGCCCTTAAGCTTTACGACGTCCTCTTGGTCAACTCGATATTTGACGGGATGAATCTGGTATCCAAGGAAGGACCTCTGGTAAACAAGAGAAATGGCGTCCTGGTGCTCTCCGAGAACGCCGGCTCTCATTTCGAAATGGGGGAAGCCGCTCTCGTTATCAACCCCTTCGACGTGCAAGAGACGGCGGACGCACTCTACCGCGCACTAATTCTGCCCGAACGCGAGCGGCAACCACGCGCGTGGTGGCTTAAAGAGATTGTGATCAGGAACGACACTACGAAATGGCTCTATCACCAGCTCAAGGACGTCTGCAGCATAGGATAGATTTACGGACAAACCCTTATTCGGCCAGCCAGGAAAAGACCTCAAGTACCTGGTCAACGCTTTCCAAGAGGATATCCGCCCTCTCAAGAAGCTCCTCCGGGGCTTCCGCCGATTCGACGGCGATTTTCGCCGCAAAGCGCCCTTCTTGCCTGGCGTGCTCCATGGCTTCAAACCCGGCGATATCCGTCGTGTCGTCCCCAAAATAGGCAACTGCCGCCAGACTTCTTCGCTCTAACAGGGAGCGCACGGCGCTCCCCTTGTTCGCCGGGACATCGGGTCTCAGCTCTATAGCCTCCCTTGCCTGCATGGGCCTGAGCCTAAACCTGGAAAGCAAGGGCTCGATCGTTTCAAGAATGCGTTCCCTTGCCAGTGGCTTGTTCTTGGCTTGCCTGTAATGAACCCCTATGGCTAATCGTTTCCTTTCGACGACGACCCCATCTCTTTCCAGCCGCGCTCTGAGATATCCGGCGACATCCGGTACGACCGCAAGGTAAGGCTCAGCCTCGGGTAAACATTCATAGTATTGATCCAGGTATATTTCGAGGCCATGACTCCCGATATATGCGAGCTTTTTCCCGCCCACCATCCGAGTCGCCCGGTCAATGTCGCGCCCGGTCACCAGGCAGAACAACCCATACTTGGGTGCCAGCCTGGCTATGGTCTTCTTTGCGGAGTCGGCTACTCTTGCCTCGTCCGGATGTTCTGCTATAGGGCTGATCGTCCCGTCGATATCGCTAAATATCCCGCTAACGGCCGGGTTGTCTTTAAGCGGCTGCAGAGCGCTTAATCTTTTCTCCAACGCTCAGTCCTTTTGAATCGATGCCGTTTACGAATGTTCGACAAGTTAACGGCGAAAACGACATGGTAACCTAGCATTAGTTTCTAGTTTCTAGTTTCTAGTCTCTAGTTTCTAGCGTGACGTCCCTAGTCATCAACTCCGAGACGCAACTTAAGACGTCGCGCCCCTCGTAGAGCACTTCGTAGGCCGTTCTCACAATGGGCATTTCGACCCCGACCGCGACCGAAAGCTCGTAGATAGTGCCGGTCGCCCTTACTCCCTCGGCAATCATGCGCATATCGGCGGTTATACTTTTCAGGTCCTCTCCCCGGCCGAGTCGCTCGCCCACCGCCCTGTTGCGGCTATGCCTGCTCGTGCAGGTCGCGATGAGGTCCCCCACGCCTGATAGCCCCGAAAAGGTGCGCTCCTCCGCGCCCATCGCCACCCCCAATCGCGCCATCTCCGCAAGCCCGCGCGTCATCAGCGACGCCCTGGTGTTGTCTCCAAACCCGAGCCCGTCGGCGACCCCCACGGCTATCGCTATGACGTTCTTGACGGCTCCTCCCAGTTCGACGCCGACAACATCGGGGTTGGTGTAGACGCGGAAGTAAGAGGTGACAAAGATCTCTTGCAAGCGCTCTGCAAGCCCGCGGTTCCGGCAAGCAACAACCGTAGCGGTCGGGATGCCCACACTGACCTCCTCGGCATGGTTCGGACCCGAGAGAGCGGCGACCGAGTCGGCGCACCCGGGCATCTCCTCGGCCAGCAACTCAGTCATGCGTTTGAAGCTCTTTTCTTCCAATCCTTTGGCCAGACTTACCAGCATACACCCGCCTGATACCAGCGGTGCCATTGACCTGGCGACCGCCCTCATCGCGTGCGACGGCACAGCCATAACGATGACCTCGGCGCCGCTCACCGCTCCCTTCAAGTCCGAAGTGATCGAGACTTCTTCCGGGATTTCGATGTTGCTTATGTACCGCGGATTCCGGAGAGTCGCCAACATCTCCTCGACCAGGCCGGCGTCTCTCGCCCATAATCTAACGTCATGCCCCTTCTTAGCGAGCATTGTAGCCATGGCCGTGCCCCAGCTTCCAGCGCCGACGACCGAGATACGCTCCAGCTAGCTCTCCTCCTTCTTCGGCGAAAGGTAAAACCTTCGCTCGGTCCCGTTTAACAGCCTTACGATGTTAGACCTGTGCCTGTAGATGATCAGCACGGCGAAAATCACCGTGGCGGCAACCAGTTCCGGGTGTCCGGGGTAAAAAAGCAGGACCAAAATCGGGAAGGCGAGCGAGATTGCAATCGCGCCAGCGGAAATGTACCTGGTCAGCGCCACAACTGCGAGCCAGAGGCCGAACAGAAAGGGTATCGTATATGGAAAAAGCGAGATTATGACGCCCGCCGATGCGCCGACGCTTTTGCCGCCCGAAAACTTTAGGAAGATCGAGTAGCTAGCACCGAATATCGCCGCCAATCCGCAGAGAGAGATAACCACGTTGACCGGGAGCGACGTTGATGGGAATTCTACGGGGAAGAAAAGCAGCCGCGGAATGGTTACAGCTACCGCTCCTTTGGCAATATCAGCCGCCAGAACAATAACTCCACCGGACGGACCGAGCGTTCGATACGCGTTCGCCATCCCCGTGTTCCCGCTGCCATACTGCCTAATATCCTTCTTATAGATGAACCTTCCGATCATTACGCCCATCGGGAGGCTTCCTACCATATAGGCGAGGGCTATGGCTGAAATTATCTTAACCGCGACCATATTAGCTCCCGAGGTGTTTCTTCCGGAACATAAGCCATGATACTACAGCGCGTTGACTCTTAGGCACGCTCAAACAAAAGTCCAACGCGGTTGCAAACCAAGCTCCAACCGATATATCAACTATATTATATCCCCTGGCATGTTGTTGCTTTAACCTTTTGCTTTTCGTTACTTTACCGGTCGTTGTCAAATGGCACAAGCCGTCGGCGGCAGTTTCGCAGCGAATTACAACCGTAAGAAACGATTCGCCTATTTCCTCTTAAACCGTAAAGAGATAGGGCACGCCATGAAGCCGAAGGCTTCCCGCATTCTGTTTTCGAGATACCGCCGATAATTCTCCGTTACCAGCGTTGGGTTGTTAACGAAGAAGGCAAATGATGGCGGCTTGGTTCCGACCTGCGCTGCGTAGCCGATCCGCAGGACCTTCCCGCCCTTTGAAGGCGCATAGCCGCTGGCTTTCAACTGCCCGACAAAGCCGTTCAGCTTGGCGGTTCGAATTCGCTTTTCGTACTCGCCATAAGCATCGTCCAGCGCGGGCATTACTTTGGAGATTCCGCGGCCGGATACCGCGGAAACCCTGATGACCGGCGAGTAGCCGATAAACTTCAGTTTATCTCTAACGCCATCAACGACCGAATCCCCTACTTCGCCGGCTATCGCATCCCACTTGTTCACCAGTATGATCGTCGCGCAACCCCGCGACTCGGCATATCCCGCTATCTTCTGATCCTGCTCTGCGGCTCCCCGCGTCGCGTCGATTATAATAATCGCGATATCGGCCCGGTCGAGCGCCCTTAACGACCGGACAAGACCGTAGTACTCGACGTCTTCGGTCACTCTCGGGGCGCGTCGGAGACCCGCCGTATCGATAAAACGGTATCTTTTCCCCGCCAACTCGTAAACCGTATCGATAGCGTCTCTGGTCGTCCCGGGCACATCGCTGACGATCGCCCTCTCCATCCCAATCAGGCGGTTCAAGATGGATGATTTGCCCACGTTCGGACGCCCGACTATGGCCACCTTGATCTCACCGGGTTCCGCCAAGACCTCGACCTCCGGTATGAGTGAGGCCACCGCGTCAAGCAGCTCTCCGGTTCCCAACCCGTGTACGGCTGAGAGGGCGTACGGATCTCCGAGGCCCAATCCGTAAAACTGGTAGACATCCATCTCCTCTCTCTGGCTGTCGATCTTGTTCACGACGAGAAGTACCGGTTTGTCGGCGCCCCGGAGTATCTTTGCGATCTCCTCGTCTTCCGGCATCACACCGACGTCACCGTCGACGACAAAGACGACGACATCAGCCTCTTCGATCGCCAAAGTCGCCTGCCGAGATACTTCACGCTCAAGTAAAGCCTCAGCCTCGAACGAGATACCGCCGGTATCGACAATCGTAAAGGCCCTGCCGTTCCAATCGGTCTCCAGGTAGTTGCGGTCTCGAGTCACCCCCGCCTCCGGGTGTACGATCGCCTCCTTGGTAACCGCCAGCCGGTTCACCAGAGTCGACTTGCCGACATTCGGCCTTCCAACGACGGCGACCAGTGGAAGGGACATCTTTAATCAGCGCTCCTTATCAACCAGTCGATAAAATCAGCCCCGCCGGCCGGTACCACCTCGACGGGGATTCCGCATGATTCGGAGAGCTCCCCCGGTAAGACGTCGTCCACGAAGACCCCGTCGTCGTTGAGCATCACGTCGGGAATGAGCAGCGAATCCGCGCCGCTGAACTCGTGCAAAACGCGCCTTACATCGTCCCCCGCCAGGAGACCCGCGACGGTCACTCCGTGCCCAAAAAACTCGTTTTCAACCCCGATCACTTTGATTTCCACGCCGGTACGCTGCAATTCGGCGGCGGCCGCCTCAAGGTACGGACGAGCCAAAGTGCCGGTTAGAGCAATGTACTTCTTTTTGAATCCGATCTCCTCCAGCGCGGTCGTGGAGGATCGAATTCCGTCCAAGAATAGCCTGGCGATCCCGATCCCGTTTTCCACTTGTGGGAAATCCGCGTACATTTCGGCTGGCGGTAACGCCCGGCCGGTTGCCGCGTAAAATTCATCAGCCAGGTAAACCCAGGGCACTCCTTTACTGGCGAGGCTTCTCTCCTGCACCCGCTTGATCTTATCTACAAGATCAAGCGCCTCCTCTTCGCTGACTCTCCTGAGCTCCGGCAGGCCTTTACGCTGTGAAGTCAAGCCCACGGGAACTATACCGACTGAGAGCACTCCCTTCAACTCGGCTAGATCATCGAGCGTTTTATAAAGCTCATCTTTATCGTTAATGTCTGGACAAAGAACAATTTGCACGTGGACGTCGATCTCACCATGAAGCAGATATTGAAACCGCTCAATCGCTCTGTCATCCCCCGTCATTCCAAGCATCCGTCGATGAAGCTCGCGGTCGGTCGCGTGAAGGGATATGTATAGAGGACTCAGACGTTGCTCCACGATCCGTTTTACATCGGTGTCGGTCAGATTGGTGAGCGTAATGAAATGGCCGTAAAGAAATGACAAGCGATAATCGTCATCCTTGACCTTAAGGCTTTTTCTGACGCCCGGCGGTAGTTGGTCGATGAAACAGAATATGCACCTGTTTTGGCATCTCTTCAATCCGTCGAAGAGCGACGAACCAAACCGTAGCCCGAGATGCTCTCCGACTCCCTTTTCAACCGCCAGGCGGCGGTCTTCTCCATCTCGCCTCAACGTCAAGTCGAAGGAGTGGTGGTCGCAGAGTAGTTGGTAATCAATTACGTCCCGAAGACGGCGGCCGTTGATGGAGACCAAAATGTCACCGGGAAGAATCCCGTGCCGGGCAGCGACCCCGTCCGGGTCAATTTCAACTATCTTGGCTGGCAAACCTCAACCCCCAACGCTTTTTGCTGATGATAGCATATCCGGCCGGCGCATTAAGATTCTTAGCGATCAGCGTTCAGCCAGTCTAGCCTCTGGCCTAGCTAAAAGAACCTTGGCTTTCTCAGAAATACAAACGCTTAATGGTACGCCGCGGAATTGAATGAAGCGGCAAGAATAAGTGAAAACCGCAGATAGGCTCGTGGCTAATTGGGGCGAAATGCGCGGATGCCGACGATCAAAACCGTAAGCGCCGGCGCAACAATCAGGATAACCGCTCCCGGAACGGTTCTTATGAATTCGACCACATAACCGAAGTAAGGCAAGCGGAAGAGGATTGTTCCGAGGACCGAGCTGGTTTGAATCAGCTTTGCTCTGGAATGTCCAGCATCCCCTTTAACCAAGATGCGTTCGTTACTTGGTATCGCTATGACACGCGCCGTCCTGACCCCTAAACCGTCCTGGAGAACAATGCTATCGCCGGGTTGGTAGCCGCCACTTTTCCAGGCGACTACAAAACCGCCATAGGGAATCACCGGCTCCATCTCTCTATCGGTGACCGAATAGCCATGGTAAAAGCCGGGCACCGGCAGAAGCGTAAGAAGCAAAAAGACAGGCAAACCTCAACCCCCAACGCTTTTTGCTGATGATAGCATATCCGGCCGGCGCATTAAGATTCTTAGCGATCAGCGTTCAGCCAGTCTAGCCTCTGGCCTAGCTAAAAGAACCTTGGCTTTCTCAG
>JAMCWL010000023.1:0-1609 GCA_023481285.1 Actinomycetota bacterium
ATCCTCCTCCTCTTTCATCGCAATCGCATCCACCGGGCATTCCTCCGCACAGATACCGCAACCCTTGCAATGGTCGTAGTTGACGCCGGTAATGCCGCCGCCCGATGCCCGCCACGAATCATCCGGACAGTAGAGCCAGCAGAGCAGGCAATGAATACACCTATCGGGCAGCCAGACGGGTCTTTCGCTCCGCCAGTCTCCGGTGTGGTAGTTGACGGAGTTTCCAGCCTCGGTTACGAGCCCCGCCTGGGGAAGATCGCGCCAGCCGGGCTTGTCGGGCTTGAAAGGCTCTCTCGGCTCGCCGTCCCAGACGAAAAGCTCCTCCTCGTTCGCCTTCATTCCCCCCTGACCTCCTCGTAGGCCCTTTTAAACGCGTTGACGTTCGCCTCGACGAGCTCCCGCCGCATGCGCTTTCCGAAAGCTTCTTTAATCTCTTCGACAACGATGTCGGCGCTCAATATGCCGGTCGCCTTTACCAGGGCGCCAAGGATCGGTGTGTTCGGTATCGGACGCCCTATCTCGTCAAGCGCGATTTGGCTCGCATCGACGCTGAAAGCTCGTCCTTTTCGTAAGTCGATCTCCTTTCTTAACTCCCCGGGTGAGTGGGCGCAGTTGACGAGAGCGACGCCATCCTCTTTCAGTCCTTCAGTAAAGGGAGTCTTGCCCACAAGGGTCCGATCGAGGACGACCACGACGTCCGGATTGACGATGTGGCTGAAAACGCGGACCGGCCAATCGTCTATCCTGGTAAACGCCTGAACCGGCGCCCCCCGGCGCTCGGGACCGTACTCGGGAAAAGCCTGAATATGTCGTCCTTCCTTGAGCGCCGCCGCCGCCAGCAGTTTCGCTGCCGTCACGACCCCTTGCCCGCCCCGTCCATGCCACCTGATCTCTATCACGGCCGTCCCCGAGAATCGATTTGGTCTACCCGAAAATGCGACGCCGACCGCCGCTAAAGCGTGCATTTCCGTCCTTCGATGCTGCCCGCAGCGGCATGATCTCTCTATCAATTCCCCCCGAGCGATCAGGTGAAACGATCCGTCTTGACAGGTCTGAATATTGGACGGTTAGTTGATGAGCAAGGGCCGCCCGTAGCTTCAGCCTATTTGGCTGAGAGGATAAGTTCTGATCAGTCAAGAGACGCCTCTTTCTGGATGGAAAGGTAGTTGTCCAGCACGCGTCGGCGTAGCTCGCCGAGATTCGCCACATCGAAGTGCATGAGCTCCTGCCAGAAGAGATGCTCCGCTGTCGTCGCTATTTCGGACTTCGACTCTCTCATAATTCGGCGGTGCCGGGTTATGATTTCGAAGCTGCTTCGAGCGTATGCCAGGAGCTGTAAGATTGTCACGGACAGTTTCACAGGCCAGGTCCGTCGCGACTCAACCGCCCGCCTGAAATCGGCCGCACCCCTTCCCTTAAAGGCGGTGGCCACGGAACCCACCGCCGATGCGAGATGAGAGTCGCTTCCAGAGAGATGTGCGATCTTCAAGTCTCCATAGAATACCCTCGTCAACCAGTTTGAATAGCTGAGGAGAGGATTACCACTGGTTCTCTCGAACCCGTCAAGGGGATACTTATGCGTCCGCCACCAAAAACCGCTTCCGCCGTA
>JAMCWL010000023.1:1646-6017 GCA_023481285.1 Actinomycetota bacterium
TCTCCGGGATAACAAAAAGATGCGGCGCTATCGCCAGCCCGCCCTGCTCATGGATTCTTTCTATCGTCTCCTCGGCGCTGAGTCCCGGCTCTATTTCGCGATTGAGAAAAAGCCCGATGACCTCGCCCTGGGCGGTCATGATCTCCTCCCCGACGATGATGTCGAAAGAGTAGCGGTCCCTGAGCGACGCAGCGAGCATGGAGCCCTTGATCGTGTTGTGGTCTGTTATGGCCACAACGGAGAGCTTGTCGAGCCTTTCCACCGCATCCAGAATCTCTTTGATCGATGAGACACCGTCGCTGAAGTTGGAATGGACGTGAGTGTCGGCAAGGCTGAACCCCTCGGGTAACGCCAAACCACGCGGATCGCCAGCCATACGCTCCTCCTCTTTGAAAGTGCGGCTAATCTGGTGAAGCCCGAAGTCCAAAAGCTTTACACCTTCAAACGTCGTCACACAAGTTTTCAAGCGCCGGTGAAGCAAGTGCGGCTGAAAGAAAGTCAGAAAAATCTTACCCACTGGAAGCGAAACACATGCGGGGAAACGAAGTGACGACCCAGATACATTGATAAACCGTAGGTGGCTGATGGCTGATTGCTACAGCACGAATTTTTCGAGCACCTCGGCGACGCCCGCTCCCCGCTCGGCCGAGGTCACATAGTCCGCTCGCTCTTTTAGCTTTTCTGTCGCATTGGCGACGGCCACACCCACTCCGGCCGCCTCAATCATCTCAAGATCGTTCCAGCTATCGCCGATCGCGATCGTCTCTTCAATTAAAATCCCCAGCTTGTCGGCGACATAACGAAGAGAAGACGCTTTCGACGCGTCTTTATGTAAAACGTCCACAAACCATGGATTTGAGTTTGTTAGCCTGACCGAGGAGTCAAGCTCCTGGGCCAGAAGATCGGTGGTCATTTTTGTCCGGCCCTCTTCGCACATGAAGACGATCATCGTCGGGTCGTCATCGAGAGAGGTGTTAGCCAGGTCCTCCGTCAAATGCATCTCAACCCCGAGAATCCTGGCGTACCGATCGGTCCACTCATCAGGGGTGTCGGTGATCACCCGATCATACGTAAAAACATAGCGGAGAGCCCTGTCCGAGCCTACGAGCGAGAGAGCTTTGATCGCCGCCTCTCTAGGCACCTTGAGATGACGGTACTCATTGCCCGAAATGGCGCACCGCACGACGGAGCCGTTATATGTGATAAGCGGGACCTCGACCCCAAGCTCCTCCGCAAATCTGGCCGCGCTGCCGTGCATGCGCCCAGTGGCTATCGTGAATTTGACGCCCATTTTCGCGGCCGATTGTATGGCATCAAGCGCCGCCGGTTCAATCTCATATCCTTCAGTAAGAAGCGTTCCGTCGAGATCTATAGCCACCAGTTTGTAATTTAGGTCCATCCTTACCTTCCCTGTTCTTCTCTAATATACCTGGCAAGTAGACCGAGTAAGCCTTGATGGTAAAATACTTGCCATTTTAATAGGCGCAACTCCTCGTCGTACGCAGCTCGCTTCCTCGGGTCGGAAAGAACGGCATACGCCTCGTTTACGAGCTTCATCCGCTCGTTGGCGGACTTTCTCTCACCTTCCGGTTGCCTATCTGGATGGTATTTCATCGAGAGCGCCTTGTGGGCCTTCTCGATCACCTCAGTCGACGCTCTCCTATCGACCTCCAGCAGCCTGTAATAATCCAATCTTCCTCCCGCTCGACCACTAATTATAACGCAACACGCGGGGACCCGCCGGTACATGCCCGTTGAGGTTCTCCTATTGACGCTCTTAGCGCTCGGCTATATACTTTAATCGGTCCCAAGAAGCTGTTGCCGGTTCACACTACGGCAAGATGGAACACGGATCGGAATTCGTTCAGCGCGCGGCTGATGATTTCTATGTGGACGGCCATCTTGCCAGGACCGTAGCGGTAGTTACTTGGGGCCTTCTTTATCCCCCATGGTTGACAGCGGCAGGGTCGCGAGAACCCTCTGGGGGATTTCGAGTACCCTGGTATCGTAGGTTGGAGAGGTGCACTAGGCTGCTTGCTGAGCGCTACCCCGGTACCTGATAATGTAGTCGTACGCCGACAGAGCTGCTTTCGCGCCTTCGCCGGCTGCGACGATTATCTGTTTCTCGGGCACGGTGGTGACGTCGCCGGCCGCGAAAAGACCGGGCACGTTTGTTTTGCAACTACAATCCGCGATAATTTCACCGGCCTCGTTCAGGTCCGCAAGCCCACGCACAATTGACGAGTTCGGTCTCTGGCCGATCTCGACAAAAACCCCCTTGACCGGAACGATCGTTTCGCGACCGTCACGCCTGGAGCGCACGCGAATCCCGCTCACCAGCAGTTCGCCGGTTATCTCGACAACGTCGCAGTATTTATAGGCGGTCACATTCTCGGCCGACATCAGCGTATCCCGGAGCACCGGATCCCCGGTCCAATCGGCGATGGATACGACCGAGATACTCTTTGCGTAGTTAGTGAGCTGAATGGCTGCCGAGAGCGCGGAGTTGCCTCCGCCGACTACAGCAACGTCCATACCCCTGAAAATCGGAGCGTCGCATGTTGCGCAGTAGCTGACCCCTCTTCCGATAAGCCTCTCTTCACCCGGAACCTCCAGGCGCCTTGGCGACTTACCGCTCGCCACTATAATGGAGAGCGCCCTTTCCGGAGCCCCTTTCTCTTTATGAACCAGAAAGCCCCCGTTCCTCTTCTCGACCTGGGTCACCATCGTGTACTCGACCGGAAATCCGAACTCCCTCATGTGCTCCTCAAAGCGGTGCATCAGGTCCACCCCCTTGATATATGAGAAGCCCATGTAATTCTCTACGTTCCAGCTCCAGGACGCCTGACCGCCCAGGTCATGTGAGATCAGCAGGAGGTCTACTCTCTTACGAGCCGCGTAGACGGCCGCCGTCATCCCGGCGGGCCCCCCGCCCACGATCACAGTATCTCTCATCGCACTCTACCCTTACGCCGCGAGAGCGTCGTCGAGATGCGTTCGGTCGAAACCGATGATTATCTCGTCGTCGACCGCAATTACCGGTACGCCGAGCTGGCCCGATACTTCAACAAGTTCTTGAACCTTATCAGGGTTCGCCGTTACGTCGATTTCTTCGAATTCTATTCCTCTTTCGCTAAGATACTTCTTAGCCATAGCGCAATACGGTCAAGTAGGCGTTGTGTATATCTTTACCTTCTTTGCCATCAATCTCACCTCCAGTTGATTTACGCCGCTACCGACCGATGACGTCGCTTCGGAAACTCGACCGTTAAATCATTGACAACGTTGATGACGCCGGGCACGGTGAAGATATACACAACGCGACATACTCGGCCACGCGCTTCAAAACAAAGCTGGGGACCCGTCCGGTCAGCCGAACTTCGCCATTCAAAACGCTCATGTTCATCTCGGTCAAGTCGATTCTGGTATTCTTAATCAAGGCCGACCTGGCGTCCCGCTCGATCTCCTGGTCATCGACCTTACCCGTCGGCCGGACATCGATCTCGTTGACCACATCACGAACACCCGCATTCCAGCGAGCATCCTTTTCGGCTTCACTTCTCTCGCGCTGGCTGCTCGCGATTCCTCTTAGAAAAACGACTCCATTTACCGTCTCTACGCTGAACCTTGTCTCATCGACCCACGCGCAACGCCTGAGCGAATCCTCGACTTCACTCGCGATAAGATCATCCGAACGACTTTCCCTTGGAATGACCGATATCTCGTTCACAATATCCGCGACGCCCTTGATGCGCTCGATCACCTCTTCAGCGGCGACTTTCTGATCGTATGACGCTGCTTCGCCTTTAAGCGAGACGATCCCGATCTCATCAGCCTTGATGCGGATATCCGCCCCGGCCATCCTGCTGTCCCGGGCTATCGCCGTCCTCGCTGCGCTCTCTATCTCGTTGGCTGTCGCCATCTCTCAACCTCCTTTGCGCCGATTCTCTAGCGGATTTTACCCGGCGAAAATTTGACGAAAACGACGGCCTGGGACGCTCATTACCAAGGCCTCGCTTACTGCCCCTAGGTCTTGCTCAGCTGCAACCGGCCTATATTCGAAGCATGGTAGGCCAATCGCCCACCGAGTATTGTAGCGACCACATTCTCACGCCGCGCCCATTCGAGAACGTTCGCTGCGCTATTCTCAAACCCCTCGGGAATCGACAACGCCACCATATCAGCCAGTTTACCAGGCGTCAGGCTCCCAATGTCCGCTCCAAGACCAAGCATTTCGGCTGCTTCCACGGTCGCCATCCGAAGAAGCTCTGCGGACGTTACGGTTAACGTTCCTTCAGACTGTCTCGCAACTTCGTCTCGGACCGCTCGCATCTCGTCGAAGATGTCCATCCGGGGATTGCTCGCGGCGCT
>JAMCWL010000011.1 GCA_023481285.1 Actinomycetota bacterium
GCCGTCCAATATCTTATCGGTAGTGACGGCGTCCGCACTGAGCCTTGAGTTGGTGACCACACCGATACCAAGATCGGCAGTGAGTACCGAGCCGTCCAATATCTTGCCGGTGGTGACGGAATCCGATGCTAGCTTCGCGTTGGTAACCGCAAGGTTGTCAAGCTTCGCCGTTGTGACATTGAGGTCGGCGATCTTGGCCGTTGCGACGGCGCCATCGAAGATATCAGCCGTCTTGACCTCCCCGTCCTTGATCTTGTCTGAGGTGACCGAGTCAATATCGATCTTGGAGTTGTTCACCGCATTGTTTGCGATGTCGCCGGTCTTGACCTCTCCATCCTTTATTTTGTCGGACGTTACTGCGTCAGCGGCAAGCTTAGCGTCGGTGACCGAACCGTCAGACAAATCAACGGTAGCGATAGTGGCATCGGCAATCTTTGCGCTCGTTACGGCGCCGTCGGCAATCTTAGCGTTCGTAACTACGGAGTCGGCCAATTTGCCCATCGTGACGTTTAGATCCGCTATGTCTGCCGTCTTGACTTCCCCGTTCTTGATCTTGTCGGACGTTACGGCGTCAGCGGCAAGCTTAGCGTTGGTGACCGAACCGTCAGACAAATCAACGGTAGCGATAGTGGCATCGGCAATCTTTGCGCTCGTTACGGCGCCGTCGTCGATCTTGGCGGTCGTCACGTTAAGATCGGCGATCTTGGCGGTCGTAATCACGGCGTTAGCAAGTTTAGCAGTCGTGACGTTGACATCGGCTATGTCTTGCGTCTTGACCTCACTGTCCTTGATCCTGTCGCTGGTCAGGGCATCTTTTGCGAGCTTTTGGTTGGTGATTGCACCGTCGGCAAGCTTCGTGGTCGTTATCGCCGTATCGGCGATATTGTCCGTGCCGGAAGCATACTTGGCTAGCTTAGCCGTCGTTACCGAGCCGTTGGGAAGCATAAATTCACTGCCCGAACGTTCTGATTTAGTGGTCGGCTTTGTTTCAGTGCTCGAGCATCCAGAAAGCGTTAAGGGAATGGTCACTCCAGCCAGGAGAAACAACCATGCAACCAACCCTTTCCTTGAGATGAGCTTCATCCTCAACCCGCCCTTCTACTAATCCGGTTTAAACTGGTTTGCACCCCACACGTTCTGTTCATCGTCCTTAAGATCGCCCAGGCCACACATTCACACACTATATGTACTAAAGCCAGCATGGAAAGCCTGGTAATCAAATCGCCTGAGTTAAAGGAGCAATCAGTAACAGCTTAGTGGCTTCTTATTCAGTTGTAAAGAAAGAAAGTGTATTAAAGGCGGTCGATTACTTTGATTACTCACCTCTATGACCATGCGCTCAATCCGTGGGACCCCAAACATACTTTCCTCTCTTATCGATATAGCCCCACTTCCCGCCGGTCCTCACTCGCGCCATTCCGGAGCTGAAGCGCGCCGCCTCGTCGAACTGGGGTGCGATCGCCGTCTTCCCCTGCTTGTCGATGTAGCCCCACTTGTCGCCGGCCCTGATCTTTGCCAATCCCTCGCTAAATATCCAGGCGTCCTCGAAGTAAGGATCGATCGTGATTCTGCCGTCTTCGTCGATGTAGCCCCACCCGTCGCCGACCTTTACCTTCGGCAATCCCTCGTTAAACATCCAATCTTTGTCGCTATTGGGTTTAACCACCGCTTTCCCGGCCATATCGATGAAGCTCGATCTGTTGCCAACCTTCACTTGCGCGATATCATGAACAAAGTACGAAGCCTCGTCAAACTTGGGATCGATAACCACCTTTCCCGATTTATCGATGTAGCCCCACCTCCCGCCGACCTCCACCTTTGCCAGCCCGTTGATGAACACCCACGCGTCGTCGAACCGGGATTCGACCGCCATCCTACCGGATTTGTCGATGTAGCCCCATTTGTCGCCGACCTTAACGGGGGCCAATCCTTCAGTGAACTCTCGGCTCTTATAAAACTGGGGGTCTACGATCATCTCTCCCGCTCTGTCGATGTAGCCCCATTTGTCGCCGACTCTTACCCGAGCAGCATCTTCCATAAAGTACGAAACCTCGTCATACTGAAGAGCGATTCCCAACTTCCCCGATTTGTCTATGTAGCCCCACTTGCCGCCGATCCTTACCGGAGCCAATCCGTCGATAAACTCGCGGCCGTCGTCGAAGTACGGCGCGATCCTCACGTTAAGCGTCTTATCGATGTAGCCCCACTTGCCACCTTTCATAATGGGGAATAGCCGGATGCCTATCGTCTCGACCGGGCACTTCTTTTTGAAGATAATCATGTAGGATCGTTTGAATCGCTCAGCCCACATGAGGTCCAATGCACCATAATCGAGCACCCTCAGTTTGGTGTTGCCCATGCTACCCGTGATCCCGCTCGGGTCGGAGAAGATTATCTTCTCGAGCCTCTCGTTATAGCCTCTAATAACAATCGCGCGTCCATGTTGACTGCGGTAGCCTTTGACCGAGAGAGCAACTATCACCGGCGTCCCATTCTTGACGGACTCCTGCAGGAGGTCGATATCCCCGCCTGTCGTACTTATCACGGCATAGCCTTTTGCCTCGAGGTATGAATCATACGCACTCATCCTCGTATACGAAGCGCCTGATTCCAAGCGCTTGGCTATGGCGTATGGCCCCACCTCCTCACCCCATGACGACAGAATCATTGAAACCGACGCCGGCAGGTCCCCGGCTGCATTGAGCTTCTTCTTATCTCCCACTTCCGCGTATATCCCTTGATCTGCCGTCCGGTAAGTGAAATTTCTCGACATCACCGTGTCCGGATCGTTGAGGAGAGCGTGGCTTGTCGGTTCCCCGATGAGCTCCGGAAATCCGGATACGGGTTCCGCTGCCGGAGGTGGAAGCTTTTTGATTTGGTCAAGAAGGCCATCGCTGACGGAGATTCCTTTTGCGGTGGCTATTACGCCTTGCTGCCTTATGATCGATATCCCCTCGGGGACGACATAGAAGGCTCCAAGGCCGAGGAGCAAGAGCAAGGATGAGACGGCAACCGGAGCAAAACGCGACTTCATGTTTGGACCGGAGAGAAGATCTCTACGTTGTTTTAATACCGTCCCGTTGATTTGAGGTTTAGACATCGTTCCGCTCTCTATGTTTTGGATGTTTTGGATGTCTTTGAGGTTTTCGAGTTTTTTGATGCCTGCAATGCCTTCGATGGAAGGGAGAGCTTCTCCTAGTAACTCCTGGAGGGATTTGAATACCGTATCATCTGGAGCTTTTGAAATCGATCTCTCAAGCGCCAAGGCCATTTCCGCCGGCGTCTTAAATCGCTCCTTGGGCTTCTTGGCCAAACCCTTTATAAGGATCGCTTCCACCTCTTCGGGTATCCCCTCTCGAAAATCGCCAGCCCTCGGCGGCTTCGCTTTAACATGGAGCTGAACGATTGCATAGGGCGTATCCTCGGCAAACGGAGTCCGCCCCGTCAGCATCTCGAAAAGAACTACGCTCAGGGAGTAGATGTCCGAGCCAATACCAAGCGCCTCCCCACCTCTCCCCTGCTCAGGAGAGATGTACTGGGGCGTTCCCATGAACATTGCGGTGTGCGTTAGCCCCTCACGGTGCGACGCCTTAGCGATGCCGAAATCCGTCACCTTGGTCGCGCCGGTTAAATCGATCAGGATATTTTGCGGCTTAATATCGCGATGTGCGGCAACGCCCGCGTTGCTTGCGTAATCGAGAGCAAGGGCGACCTGCCCTGCTATATCGAGCGCCTGATTTACGGGCAAGAGCTTACGGCTTTCGAGAAGCTTGGCGAGCGAGGTGCCATCCACATACTCCATCAACAGAAAGCGAATATCGCCCTCGAGGTGCTGCCCGTACACCCTCACGATATTGGGGTGGTTGAGCCGCCGGGCGGTCTCCGCCTCCCTGGTAAACCGGGCTATGTACTTTTCGTTCTTGGCGTATTGCGGATGAAGCACCTTAACGGCATAGCGTCCATTCACATCTTGGACGTCCTCGGCAAGATAGACGGAGGCCATACCGCCGACACCGAGCTCCTTTTTGATCCTGTACCGGTCAATGAGAATCTCGCCAATCACAGCGACAGCGCCTCCTTGCCGTCTTCGCGCTGGACACCGACGACGACGGTCATGTTGTCACTGCCGCCGTTAACGTTTGCCGCTTCGACGAGAGCCGTGGCGATCTCCTGCTGATCGCTGTAGGATGATGCCATCGCAAGAATATGTCTATCCGGTACCATGTTTGTCAGCCCATCGGTGCAGAGAATTAGGACGTCGCCAGGTTGTAGGGCTCTCGAACTTTTTAATTACTTCCGGCTGCTCAGAAAACTCAACGATATCGCCCAAGGTCGTAAGAGATGCCTTGATCGTTCCGATTGGCAGTTCAAGGGCCCTCTCGACGTTTCGATACTCCCCGCTCAGGCAAAACGCTTTCATCTCGGATATCAAGCCGGCGACACGGCCCTCACCGTCGATGAAGATAACGTCGATTGGAAAGCGCATGAAGAATGTGTGGACAGACCGACAGGGCTCGATGAGAAGACCGGCGCCAGGCTTGAGGTTAGAGCGACCGATCAAGCCGATCAGGCGCTCCCAAAAAGTAGCGGCGACCTCTACGTTCTGCGCAACCACCGTCTTCCGGGTGATATTCAACGCCCGGCGCATGGCTTACCCCTGCCTTCTTCGATCAGTAGTTCCGAGTCCCCGATTTCTACGACATCCCCTGGCTTGAGAAGAGCCTCGGCAATCTCTTTACCATTAAGGTACGTGCCGTTCGTGCTGTTGAGATCCTTGATAACCCAGCCCTGGCCGGTCAAGGATATCGCGGCATGGCGGCGGGAGACCGTTCCATGGGAGAGAACCAAATCGCTCTCGGCCGAGCGCCCGATAAATAAAAGGCCGCATCCCGTAATAACCAACTCCTTCCCGGTTTCCGAGCCTCGTCCGACTCTGACGACGAGCTTCTCAGGGTTGGAAACGGCGCCGCTCTCCAGGACTTCGAGGTCCTCCCCGATAGAAGATAACGCCTTTTTCACTCTTTCGACGTCGTGCTCCTTAGTCGGCTCGCCGTCGCCGTTTCCCCCATCGCCGGCAGCTTCAGCCCCCAGGGAAGAACCACCTTCCAACATCAAAATGGAAGCCTTGACGTCGATGGCCGAATTATGATGGGCGGATGTCTCCTTGTGGCGGCCGCTGCCGTTTAGAGGCACGCCGCAATCGAGGCAGAACAGAGCTCCATCTCTAACCAGCCTGGCGCAGTTTGGACATTTCTTCCGAAACACGCTCAACCATCCTTCAAAAATCGACCGCCGACCGATGACCGACGACCGCCGCCTGCTTGTCATCATAGTTAAATCAAAACGTGTGGTTGTGAGAGCCAGAACACGCCGCTGGCGCGTCCTACGGGCGGTTCGCGAACCGCCCCTACACCGCTCGCGGTGACACCTTTTCATTCTGGCGTCGTCTGCGGCATGAGCGCTACCTTGATGGGTTCTGAACGACGACGTAGACGACGCACTTCCCGTCGTGGGCAGGCCCATAGAATACCTGAGCGATCACCGGATCCACACTGGTTTCCCTGCTGAAGAGCATCAAACCGGAGACTTCATCCCACGCAACAAGGCGCCATCCCAGCTTAACCATCCCATCCTTCATAAACCGGGAAGCGACGGTCGAATCACAATCACACCGGTATGCCGCCGAGTAGACGCGCGAAGCTTTTTCGCTGCTTTCCCGGTAAAAGATTCGTCTGCTACCCGGATATCGAGGAACGCCTTTGAGGTCTCGACCGGGTGCATCTCGACCCCTCGGCGACAGCTCCGAAAGAACAACCGGAGCGGCCAGATTGACCCCATACAAGCGCTCCTTAACGATATTCGCAATATAGAGAAGAGCTACCGCCATGAGGGCCATGGCCAACACGGATGTCGCTCGATCTATTCGATATCGAACCAGACCGCGTTTGGCCATTTCTCGACAATCACATCCGAACGCACAGGAATCTTCGTCCCGCCAAATAAGCCACCCAAAAGAGGAACCGGTATGTTGTAGGTGACCGTCACCTTCACCGGCTTGCCCACCTTCGAAACCCAGCCGACCTCTCCCGGAGACGGGCTCGCGATATGCACGCTTAAGTTGCGTTCGTCGCTTGCCGAATCCATTCCCTTAATTGCATGGCGGAGCCAGGCTTCTATCTCCCCCCGACCTCCGGCGCCCAGATTCACCGCCAGCCTTGCTCCCTCGGATGCCAACCTGGAGACCGTTATCCTCTTCTGAACCACCTCCATTAAGGTGATCGAACCCAGGATAAAGACGAGAAGGACCGGGGTTATCAAAGCCAGCTCAACACTCGATTGACCTGACTCTCCTCCTGCGCTCCGTCTCATAAGAGAAAAAGCGCCGGGTCGACTTCTTGATATTCTCATCACGGTACCCGACCGGATGAGGGCAGCGCCTCACGCCGCTCGGCTGAGAGAGCTGAGACCCTTCCTTTAACGAACTCCACGATCTCGGAAAACCTGCGGGCGAAGCCCACTTCCGATGCGAGCACCTCCTTAGCGCTCGTCAAAACCACGCGCTTTTCGAATATGTTCGGCGGATCGATTCCCAGGAGATCGAGGGCTTTACTTACGGACATACCGAGCACTCCACCAAATGAGCTCTTCGTCTTATAAAGCCAGCCGACCGCGTCAAGATAACCGCCGAAAACCCCGGTGGCCATTCCCCCGAAGATGGGGCTTTTACGCGAGAGTTCCTCGATCGCGCTTCCGCCGATCGTTCTTCTGCCGCTCTCGGTTTTAGCCGCCGAGAAAGCCAGATTAAAACCGGTTTCGTGGTTCCCAAAGAGGCCAAGGTATGGAATTCGCTCGCTTTTCTTCCAGACGACGACGATGATGCCGTCCTTTCCCGCCGTGATCTTTGGAATCTTCGACAGGAGCTTCTTCTTCTCCTCATCCCGAGCTTTCCGCTGGTTCTTGGCCAGTTCCTGCATTTCCTTTTCGATCTTGCGCTTCATCGTCGTACAGCCCCCTTTGGACCCGGCGGCCTCTTCAAAGTCGCTTTTCCCGTCCCCGTCGGCGTCCACCTCGAGATAGTTCCGGGGATAGGCTGACTTGAGCTCGGCCATCTTTGCGTCCGCTTCCCTGATTCTTCGCTCATACTCCTCGAGCTTCTTCGCCAGCTCTTGCATCTTGTCCGAGTAGTCCGAGTCATCTTTGTAAATGCTCTTGGTTGGCGAGCGCCGTCCCAGACCTTCGACCGGCCAGGGAATGCCTATGCCCGAGTAGCCGTTTGCGCTGGCGTAGGTCACCGAATTGGAAACCGCGTAAATTGGCCCTAACATATTGGCCGCGTCTTTGGCGTCGTTGAGCGCCGGATCGAGCTTGGTCTTCGCGTACGACTTAAGCTCGATCCCGGATTCAAGAAGTGGAGCGCCCACGCCGACGTAGGACGCCAGACCGCCGACGGCGATTAGAAAATCGGCGGCCAGATGGACGGTGAATTGAGCGAGCTCAAAGGTGGCGACGGTCATCTCCGTCTTGGCCAGGGCGTTCGCCCCCGCCAGCGCCGCCGCGTCAGCCGCCGCCTGCATCTCGCTTCGCCTGAGAGCCAGCCACCCGAGCCCGACGGTTGCCGTCAGAAGGGCAAAGATGATGAAGATCGAGATGGCGACTATCGGATACGATTGACCACGCTCGTCCATCTTGAAAAGATCGATCGTGCCTGCGCCCACCATGTCTACTCCCCCGTGTAAGGCTCCTTCTTCGCAGTAGCGGTCGAAGAGAGAGCAACTTCCCTCCTCACGCCGGTCGACCAAAAAGCCTGCTTGAGCAGTGGAAGAAGCTCCACCCGTCCCTCAACGGTTAACATGACTTCGCCCTCTTGTACTCTCAGCGACTTTACCTTGACCGGCCGGACCAACAGACCCGGTCCGACCATGGTCATCCGGGTCCGGTCCGCCACGATGCCCTCGGCTTCCCGCCTGGCCTCGCGCGGATCTTTTCCCACCTTCACGGCCGCCGAGCGAACGGCCTCAAAAGCGGCGTTCTCCAGAGCCATCTTGTTGGCCATCAACAGAACCAACTGGGTCGCCCCGAGGATCAGCAGCAAGAGAACCGGAAAGACCAGGGCAAACTCGACTAGCGACTGGCCTGATTCTTTCCAAACCGCTCTTCTCAATATCGCCAGAGCTCCTTTACGCCCGATAGCAGATCACCGAGGCTTGCAACCTTTACCAGCAGGCAGCCGACAGCTTTTTGGATCCAGCCCGAGCCGAGCTGAATAAGCAACCTCTCTACGGCCGTCGCCGCCGAGACGACCGAGAGCATGACGGCCGCGGTTAATATGGCGTATTCGCTCGTCGATTGCCCCAGATCGTTCTCGATAGAGAAGAGCGCTCTTTTAACTTAACCACCGCCTTTTCTTGGAACGACCATTATGCTCACCCTGGTTGGACCGGTCCGGTCGCCAAATGGGGAAATCTCCTCGGGCAAGGCGAAAATGTAAAGGTTTTTCGTAAAGTCGGCGCTCATAAACCTACCGGTCCATCCCTGAGCCGAGCTGGTCAGAGCATTCGAGTCAATCAGAATCCAATCTTCCCCCAGCCGGTCGAGATAGTAGGCTCCGATCTCGCCCGGAGTCTCCTTCGCTACATACCTGAAGCTCGCAACGGCGGACCACTCTCCTCGCCCCAGAACCTTGGCGCCCTCCGGGCTTGGGACCCCTGAAGGACCGATAGCAACCTCCTTGCTTTGGGAGGAGAGCTTGAGCGCACTGTAAGCTGCTTCAGTAAGCTTTTGCGATTCAACCGCCTTGATATTAACCACAGCCGTTTTGAACGACTCTTCGGTACGAATTCTGCGCTCCAATTTGCCTGACGTGAAGGCCACGAAAAGCAAGGAGAGCGCAAGTATTAATCGACCAACCTCACCTTCACGCTCAACGCCTTTGGAATAAAACCTGAACATCCTCCTCATCACCTTGACGCAAATCACCTTGCATTTCGGACGCTGTTAATGATCTCATTGAACTTGCCTATCAGAGTTGATTTAAAAAGCATGAGAGTCCCGATGAGCGCCACGGCAATGAGGACGACGATTATGGCGTACTCGGTCGTTCCTTGACCACGCTCGTCCATGAAAAAGTTCTTAAGGGATGCCATTCTTCCTCCTCCCATCAAATTAATGCCTTACTTACGTTCAGAGGACATTTCGCCTTACGACCCGTCCTCACGCTCCCTGAAGAAGCTTGAGCGCAATTGGACCGAGCAGGACGATGAAGAGCGCCGGCAGGATCAGGCCCGTAAGAGGAAAAAGCATCTTGATCGGCGCTTTTGCCGAAGACGCTCTTGCCCACTGGCGGTGACGCGTCTTTATGTCTCTCGATTGCTCGGTGAGGATCATTGAAAGCGGCGTTCCCAGCTTCTCCGCCTGCAAGACGGAGGAGATCAATATCTTCAAGTCATCCACGTCGGCTCGGTCGGAAAGTTCGAGAAAAGCTTCCCGTCTAGGTTTTCCAACATCGAGCTGAGTGAAGGCCCTCTTGAACTCCTGGCCGAGAGCGTTGTCAAACCTCTCGGAGTAGACGCGCATCACCCGGTCAAGGCTCATGCCCGCTCCGACGCCGACCACCATAAGGTCGACGGCATTGAGCATTGCTCGCTTGATCTCACCCCTTCGACCTTCAGCAAGCGAAGCCAGGGTGACGACTGGAATCCTTAAGCCGATCAAGAGGGCAGCCGCTAAGAGCAGAACACCAAAAAAACCGAAAGATATGGAGCCGGGCAAGGTGGCGGTCATCATAAGAAACGCCCATCCCAAACGCGTGCAAAGAAAATCGTCGGGCGAAATCCGTTCATCCAGGCCGGCCGCGTTTAGAAGGCGCACGACTTCTTCGGGCTCCTCCCATCTCGTCAAGTATTTTGAAATTCGTTTAATCGGCGGAAAAGAGCCGAGCAACCCGCCCACCCTGAGCGGCAATCCCAGCATTAACCCCACATCGCCCGCCGGCTCCTTCTGCCCGGTCTCAACATGGGCGACAAACGATTTAAGCCTTGCCTCAATTGAGCGCCCGCAATTGTTTATAAGCGCAAGAAAAGTAAGGTAGACGGTCGCACCGGCAAAGATGGACGTTAGCGCCAAAAACCACATCTCCGTAACTCCTAGAAATCGATCTTCAAAAGCCTGTTTATAATGGCGAAGCCGGACAACTCGGCGATCGCCGCCAATCCCAACAAGAAGAGGCCGGACGTCGTCTCGAACAATGGGGCCAGGTAGTTCGGGTCGATTAAGAAGATGATCCCGATGATGATGACCGGAAGCAACCCGACGACCTTCCCGGAAAACCTCGCCTGCGCCGTCTCGGCCATCAACTGGCCCTTGACTCTCACCCGCTCCTTCAACATTTCGTTGGCGTTCATAAGCAGCTCGGAAAGGTTGCCGCCGGCCCGCCGCTGGATGGTTAAAGCGGCAATTATCGATTCAAGCTCGGTAATTGAGAGACGCTCGTTCAAACCGTTGAGCGCATCATCGAGCCCGACGCCCACGCCGACTTCAGCAACAACCGACCTCAGCTCTTCCGAGATGGGCGGCCAGCTCTCCCGCACCCCATGCTCTAATGCCTGAACGAGGCTCGCCCCGGAACTTAGAGCGTTACCGATCAGACCAAGCGCATTGGGAAGTTGATCCTGGAGCCTCTTCTTCTTCTCGGCCTCTTTGCGCTTTAACCAGGCGCGGATGCCAACCGCAACGCCCAAGCTTAAGGTAACCCCGCTGACTAAAGAACCCAGGAAAAGCCAGCCGGCAAAGAAAGAGATGGTGCAGATCGACGAGATGAGCCTTAAGGCGATCTCGATCTTTACTCGGATTTTCGACGCCGCAAGCTCCAGCAAGAACCGCCGCCCGAATGGCAGTCGCAGAACGGCCCTCTCCAACGGGCCCTTCACCTCGTCTTGGAGGTCAACAAGACGAAGGGCCTTATGACCCCCGGCGTAAACCCGGCTCTTCGCAAAGCCGGCAAGTCGCCCATCGACCAACCTCATGCGGGTTGAGAAAATCATATAACCGCAAATGGCGATCGCCAGGTGATAAGCTAGAGCGGCCACCGAGATCGCAGAGACGGCCAGGAGTGAGCTCCTTAACACTTCAGTCCTCCGTTAAGAGAATTGATGGGACCTTGACCCCGTAAGAGGCTAACCTCTCAAGAAAATGCGGCCGGTACCCGCTTTTAAGCCAGTCGCCCTTGACTTGGCCCTGCTCGTCCACTCTCTCCGGTCGGAAGCCACAGATGCTCTCGAGAACAACGCGCTCGCCTTCCAGGCCGACTACTTCAGCCACATCGGTCACCTTGCGGCTGCCATCCTGGAACCTCGCCTGGTGGATGATGAGGTCGACGCCCCCGACTATCTGCTCCCGGATCGCCTGAATGGGCAGCTTGGTGCCGGCCATCATCACCATCGTCTCGAGGCGCGAAACGGCCTCCCGCGGTGAATTCGCATGGAGCGTTGTGAGCGACCCGTCGTGCCCCGTGTTCATGGCCTGGAGCATGTCGAGGGCCTCACCGCCCCTCACTTCCCCGACGACTATCCGGTCGGGCCGCATCCTAAGGGCATTGATGACGAGATCTCTGATGGCTACCTGGCCCTTGCCCTCAATGTTGGGCGGACGTCCCTCCAGGGAAACAACGTGGGGCTGGTTGAAGCGTAACTCGGCGGAATCCTCAACCGTGACGATCCGCTCGCTCGACGGGATCATCGACGAAAGAACGTTTAAGAGCGTCGTTTTTCCCGAGCCCGTCCCGCCGGTCACCACAGTGTTGAGCCTGCTCTTGATGGAAGCCTCAAATAGCTCCGCCATCTCCTCCGTCAGAGAGCCCAGCTCCACCAGGTCCTGTAGCCCCAGCAGTTTCGACTTGAATTTTCGGATGGTTAACGTCGGCCCGTTCAAGGAGAGCGGCGGGATAACCACGTTGACCCGCGACCCGTCCGGAAGGCGAGCGTTGACCATCGGGCTGCTCTCGTCAACCCGCCGGCCGATCGGGGCAAGAATCTTATCTATAACTCTCAAAACATGCTCATTGTCCTCGAAGGTTATGTCCGTCTCCGCTATCCTTCCTGAGCGCTCGATGTAGACCCGGTAAGGACCGTTTACCATGATTTCTGAGATAGATGGGTCGGCTAGCAGGGGCTCTATAGGCCCATAGCCAAGGATTTCATTTAGAACGCCCGAGATAACTTTATCCCGTTCTAGCCTGGGAAGCAGGAATTCGCCCTCCTCAATGATCCTTCGAATGGTTCCTTCGAGCTCTCTCCTAACCTGAACTGGATTTAGCTCAAGAGACCGGAGTATTTCACCCGGGCTGATCGAGGCGTAAACCCTCTCCTTGACCGCCCGCTGGGTGTTAAGGATCGAGAAGCTCCCCCCGGGCCGTCGCTGGGCCGCCTCTAACCTTTGAAGAATCGGGGCCACCGCGACCTCCTTTCTTCGGACCTTTCAACCTCTAATTGAACGTCTATACCGAGCTTCCGGCAGACCGCGCCGGATAGATCGCGGATAGCTCTCGATACTTCGGAACTCCATCCCTCAACCGAAATAGCGCCGCCATCCAGGGCTTCTAGCTCATCCTTGCTAAGCTTGGGAAGTGCGCCGATGACGACAAGGCCGAGGCTTTCACCGACCTTCTCCAGCGTTATCACATCAGGAGCGTGCTTGTTCACAACGACGGCAAGGTCGTCCGTCGGCATTCCGAGCCTGTCGTAGACGCTCTTAAGCTGAGCGCAAGCTTTGAGTGAAGATATATCCTGGTTGACTACTGCAATCACCAGGTCGGAAGCGTCAAAAAGGTCGAGGTGAGTTTCTGACAAACGGGGGCCGGTGTTGACGACGACTAGGTCATAAGTCTCCTTTAAGACATCGAGCAGGCGTAAGATGTACTTGGTCGTTATAAGCTCGCCCTTCTCCACCTGGGGCGGGCTCAAGAAGAGATCGGGACCTCCGTCAACCCTTAGAGAAGCCGACTTGATCAAGTTGGAGTCCAACTCATCTATGAGAGGCAACAGATCGAGCAGGCTCTTCTTTGGATGAACGTTAAAAAGGACTCCAAGATCGCCAAATTGCAGGTCAAAATCGGCAAGAGCAACCGCAAGACTCGCCCGCTCCTGAAGAAAGCAGGCCGTGAATGCGGAGATGACCGACTTACCGGTACCCCCCTTGCCACTGCAGACGGTCACCACTTTGCCGCTCTTGCCAAGCAAATAATGACCGCCACCCGACTGAGTTGAGCTCTCCACATTTCTACGCTGACGCCGCTCGCTCTCGAGGTCATAGACGCGCCTCACCGAAAAGGCAAGCTCTTCCGAGGGTACCGGCATGGTCAGAAAATCCATGGCGCCGGCGAGCATGGCCGTCCTGAAGAAACCGAGGCTGTTCTGATCGGCGAGAATGATCGAGGCGACATCCGGCCGCTCGAGGCTCAAGTACTCCGCGATCTTGACCCCGGATATTTTAGGCAGATTGATCTCCGTAAGCAGAATATCTATCTGATCGGTTTGTAGCTTTTGCAGGCACTCCTCCCCATCGAGAGCGCTCGCCATAACCTCAAGATCGGGATATTGCTCGAGCATCGAGACAACGACGTTCAGCGATGACGGATTCGCCGTAGCGACGAGGAGTCGAATTTTCTCGGCTGATTCAACCGCAATCCCGATACCTGCGCTCATTTAGCGCGCCCCCTTTGATCGGAGTGCGAGCTTTAATTTCGCTTTCTCCGAGTAGTAAGTGATGTTTTTCGCCTGTTCCGGCGTGGCCTCGATGACGATCGTCCCCCCGCCGGGAGGCTGACCGCCACCCAGACCGGTCTCTTTCGCCTCGCCGAACGGATAGGTCCCCCCGACGCCGACGACTCTAATGTCGCTATAGAGGAGCCTCGTTTCGTCCTGGCCGGTCAACGATTTATCGGTCGTTATTAGGATATCGATCGAGTCCCCGGGGCGAATGGCGTTGCCGACCGCCGATACCGGATCGGCTGGTACGGCGATCGCCACCTTACCATCGCCAACCAGGTAAGCGGCCTCGCTGCCCTTGTCGGAGGAGTTCAGCCTGCTGGAGAGAACAGCTTCGCCCTGGTAGATTGATGAACTGGCCGTCTTGTTTAGGGCTTCCGCGATGTCCGCTATCGCGTACCTGGCCACCGTCGGCGTGCCGACTTCTTTGACGGCAAGCATGTCGGTCCCTATAACCTCGCCCTGAGGGATGTCCCTTGTCGCAACGACGACTTTCCTCCCCACAGCCGCTCGCGGCTGACCGGCGCTCGACAGGTATAAGAGAGACGAGAGCCCCGCGAGAATGGCACAGGCTACGGCGAATATCAGATTCTTCCTACGGTTGGCGATCATGTCGACACTCCGACCCTGGAAAGCAATCAACCTTTTGATCGGATAGTTGCAGGGGTTACTGGTTCATATAGGCTTTGGCTCTTATGTGCTTTTCTGCAAATGGTTAATTACCTTTATACCTTACGATCGCGAGCTTGGCAATACCTAATTCATTTTTTTGTTGGAAAAAGATTCTTGGGCTTTCTAAAGATGCGAATTGCCGCCAGCATCAGGTGTCCAGCATCCAGCATCCAGCGTCCAACATCCAGCATCCGGCATCCGGCGTCCGGCACCCAGCATCCAGCACCTAGTAGTATCTAGTATCTAGTATCCAGCGTCCGCTTTTTGATATCATTCCCATAGAACCTTGCTCCTGGCAGTCTGCCAGGCAAGCATGGCCGGCCATTTAGCTTATGGATATAGCGCTTGAGCTCGAGCATCTGTCAAAGTCGTATAAGGTCGGCTGGAGAAAGACGGAGCGAACGGCCGTCGTCGACGTCAGCCTAACCGTTCCAGCGGGGACGGTCTTCGGGCTTCTAGGGCCGAACGGCGCCGGAAAGACGACCACCATCAAGATGGCCGTCGGCTTTCTTCATCCAGATTCCGGGAGCGTGCACATCTTTGGGCAAGAAACCCTCGACCCGAAGGTGCGTGCCCGCATCGGCTTCCTCCCAGAAAGCCCCTACTTCTACCCCCACCTGACCGCCGGCAAAGCGCTCGATTTTTACGCGAGGCTCTTCGGAATCGAGCGGGCCGTAAGGCGCGAAAGGGTGAAGCGTCTTCTTGAAATGGTGGGGCTCTCCGACGCCGTGAAGCTTCCCCTCAACAAGTTTTCAAAGGGCATGCTCCAGAGGTTCGGCATCGCCCAAGCGCTCGTGAACGACCCGGAGCTTCTCATCGTGGACGAGCCTGCATCGGGACTCGACCCGATCGGTCAGGTCGAGATGAGAAAGCTCCTCAACTCTTTAAACGAGGAAGGAAAGTCGATACTCTTGAGCTCGCACTACCTCTCGGAGGTCGAGAACATCTGCCACGAGGTGGCCGTCCTCAACAAGGGGAAGGTGATCGCCCGGGGCAAGATCGAGGATCTTCTGGACACGGGAGGCGCCTACTCCGTCATGGCCTCCGGTCTTCCGAAAAGCTGGCGTCCCGTCGAGCCGCCGGCGAGGCAGGAGCGACTCAACGGGACGGTAAGACTGACCGTCGAGAAGAAATATGTGGGTTCCCTGATAGCGAACGTCCAATCCTCGGGCGGGCTCATCGAGGACGTGCGAAAGGTTACCAAAACGCTGGAAGAGCTCTTCGTGGATCTGGTTGGTGGTGACGCGAGTGGCGGTTAAAGCAATCGCCGGAAACGTCATCAGGGAGGCGATCAGGCAGAAGATCATCTACGTCACGGTCCTTTTCGCCCTTCTCCTCTTTGCCATCGAGCCCATCCTCCCCTCTTTCAAGGTGGGCCTGAAAATCCAGCTCTTTCAGGATATCGCGCTCGGGGTCGCTTACATAGCCATCGCCATCCTCGCCATCGCGCTCTCCGTCAACCAGGTGCCGGGTGAGATCGAGAAGCGGACCATCTACAACGTCCTCTCCAAGCCCGTGCGCAGGGGCGACTTCCTGGTCGGCAAGTACCTCGGAATCCTCGCGGTGCTCACGGCCTGCGCGGCCCTCATGGGCATCGCGATCTTCGGCTTCTCATTCGCCTACTTCGGGCGGCTCTCCTACGGGGTATTCCAAGGGATGCTCACGGCGACCTTCGAGGCGGCGCTCATCTCGGCCTTCGCCTTGCTCATATCGACATTCGCATCGCCGACTGTGAACGTCTTCACCTGCCTTCTCTTCTACTTCGTCGGCCACGTGAAGAACGACGCTCTGGTCGCCGCTTTGCAAGGCGATGGAGCAATCCGTCTCGTCAGGATCGTCCTCAAGTACTTCCTGCCGTCCCTCGAAAACTTCAACGTTAACGAGGCGGTGGCGAGAGGTCTTGTCGTTAAACCGCTCTTCTTGTTGGAGCTTCTTCTATACGCCATCGCTTTCTCGGCCACCTTCCTGGTTGTCGCCTCGGTCACCCTGAGAAGAAAGGAGATCTAATGGCTGGCGGCGTGGCGGGTCTCTGGGGCCTCAACCTCAAACGGGTGGCCATCCCTATCGTCTCCGCCGCCCTCATCCTCACCGCGATCTTCTTGCAGATGGGAATAGAGATCGACCGCATGGCGTTAGGGCTTGAGACGACCGGCGTGGAGTCGACGGCCTCAACCGCCCTCAAGTTTCTCGGTGGCCTGCGGTCGGCGGCGGCAGCTTATATCTGGATCAAGGTCGACCGGCTCCACGATGAGTACTATGGCGAAAAGTTCGAGCAGGAGGAGGAGCTGATACCCCTCTATCGCATAACAACCTGGCTTGACCCGCATCTCGTCGACGCCTACTACGTCGGAAGCTACCTGCTATACAAGTTCAAGAGGACGGATGAAGGATGGAGCTTTGCCATGGAAGGACTCCGCCTGAACCCAGAATCGGCCAAGATGGAGCTTAATGTCGGCCAGTTGGCTCTTTTCTACAGGAAAGATTACCGGGACGCCATAACTCACCTGGAAAGGGCTTGCTTGATTGCCAAAAGTACTGAAGAAAAAATTTTCGCCCTCCAGACACTCGAGGCGGCTTATCGTCAAGCAGGCATGATCGACCGGGCCGAATCGGTCAAAAGAGCCATCCCGGCAGCGAACACTTCTATCTCGAAGCCCGCCGCAGGAAGCCTTCCGGGCTCCACGCCCAGGGCTGAAACCGGAAGCGTGCCGCCGCGTTCGACGAGCCCCGAACAGACATCCGCCGCCGACGCGCCCGAAAACGACACTTCGAGCGCGGATCAAAACCAGTAACGGTAAAATGTCAGTCGTCGTAGAAGGTGATCTTTGCTCGCTCTCGAGGGACCGGTTCGGGGGATTCATCTGGATAACCGAGCGTGAAGCCGACGACCAGCTCCCGTCCCTCAAGGCCGAGAATCTTAAGGATCTTTTCCTCGGTCACCAGCGGTATAGTCAGACCGCAGGCGCCAAGCCCCTCCGCATGGAGGTTAATGAGGAACAACTGCAGCTCAAGAGCGACCGAGAGAATCTTGTATTTTCTCTCCCATTGGTCGTCAGTTGAAGGTATGGTTACAAAGACGAGGCACCGCGAGTTGCCAAGCGTTCGGTAGTACTCGATGATTCTGGACCGCTCCTTCTCGCCGAAAGTGTCTAGCATGTGCTTGAGGTGAATGGAGTTGGCGTTGATAAGCGTGGCCAGCCGCGAGCAGGTGGCATTGGTGGCTACCGCGTACTCCCACTGGCGAAACGGAGGCGCCACAGGCGCCCACTTCGCATTCTCGATCGCCCGCTCGATAACCTCATTGGGAACCGGTTTGTCTTTGAACTTGCGTATGGCTCGCCTGGTCCGAATGCCTTCAAGCAACTCCACCGGGAGCACCTCCTTTGGTTGGAACCTCCGGGCAAAGCGTCGCCAAGAACGCCGTGGCCCGCTTCTATTTTAAATCTATCGGCAATCGAAGTGAAATGTTAAGAGTTAATTAAATAGGCTGAAGATCGCCCTCGGCACGCTGCCTTAGCGCTTCAAAAAGAATGACGCCCGTCGCCACGGCTACGTTCAACGAATCCGTATCCCTGAGCATGGGGATCGAAACGACTCGCGTCGCCCGCGCCCTCGCTTCGCGGCCGGGGCCATAGGCCTCTCCCCCGACGATCAGGGCGATAGACCGTCGCCAATCGATCGTATAATGCGGCTCACCGCCGGAGATATCGGAGACCACCACCTCCTCGACCGCAGGGAGCTCGCCGAGAGAGGCCAGGTGTCTGATGGGGACCGCAAAATGAGCTCCCATCGCCGAACGGACAACTTTCGGAGACCAGATGTCGGCGGTACCTTTCATGAAAAAGACGCCGTCGGCGCCGGCTCCTTGCGCTGTCCGCAGGATCGTACCGACGTTTCCTGGATCGCGCACGCCATCGATTACGAGATAGATGGGTTTGGTCGTTGGCAAGAGGGGTAGCTCGACGAAGCGGGAGATGGCCATCACGCCCTGGGGCGCTTCGGTCTGGGCGACCGTCGCGAGGACCTCCTCCGTAACCCGGTGGACGGGGGTCCCGGCCGCCTCCAGAGAGGAGACGAGCCCGCTCCCCCTGGGGGTCTCCTCTAATTGAGGGGTGATGAAAGCTTCCGTAAGAGGAGCCTTTCTTTTCGTTGCTTCTTCGACCAGCCGAACGCCTTCGACCAGGAACTCTCCCGCCCGATGGCGCTCCCGGTGCCTTTGAAGGGAGCGTGCGCGCTTAACTTTTGGGTTGTCCCTGCTCTTGATCAGCTCCATCGAAATCCCGGCTTGATCAGCTCCATCGAAAATCCGCTTGATTCGCGCTACTGAAACTCCAAACAGGAGAGACGTAACACTGCCAAAGTAAAGCTCAATGAAACCCGGCTTGATTAGCAATGCTAAAAACGACCGGCGGCACGTTCTATGCGCCCGCTCTTATCGTGCCATCAGACCGACAGATCGCGGCGGTCGAAGGCGACCAGGGCGACGGCGAGCAAGACCAAGATCACGCCGACCAGCACCCCGACGTGCGAAAGCTTCAAGCCTTTCATCACCGGGTCGTTTCCGATGTAGTAGTACCAGAGCGAGAGCTTGCGATATGGCTTCAGCGCTTTCACCATCGGCGCTAGAGCATTGAGCAGATAGAATGCGAAAGCCAGCCCGCTTGCCATACCGGTGGCCACCCCCCGCTTACCGAACGCGCTTCCGACGGCGAGCGCGATGGAGCCCTGAGCGAGCGCCAGCAAGACCACGCTCACGGTCGCCTCTGCTACCCTCGCGAAGTTGGCGTCCATGCCGACGGCCTTACCGCCGACGAACAGCGTGAGCCAGAAGAGAAACCCGAGGCCCACCGTACCCACGACCATTGCTCCGAACTTTTCGACGACTATTCGCCAGCGTGATAGCGGGTTGGCGAGCAGGAGGTCCAGCGTCCCCTTCTCCTCCTCGCCCGCGACTGCTGCGCTACCGACGCCGATCGCGAAGACCAAGAATAGAATGGGCGCCACCATGGAGAAGAGCTCTATGTTGATATATCCGTCGGCCGTCGCCAGGCTCGCCTGGGAATTCGCCATAAAAATCGACTTTACGGACTCCGGCATGCTCTGCAATATTTTCTCGTAGTTCGCCATGTTATCGCGAATGACGGGGTAGAACAGGGCCAGATAGAGCGAGGTCCCAACCATGCCAAATGCCCACCAGAACAACGACTTGCGCTGATCGCGTAGTGTCCGCAAGAACGTGTTACGCAGCATGATCGCCACCTCCGTAGTATGCCAAGAATATTTCCTCAAGGCTTGGTTCCTGGCTGATGATGTTAACAACCTCGAATTGCGCGGCCGCTTTGATGACGGCATCGAGCGAGCCCTTGACCGTACAGCGCAAGATTCCGTCGGCGACCAACACATCCTGGACCCCCGGAAGGTTGGCAAAAGGCTCCGGCGGCACGGAAGAGCTAAAGTGGATCTCAAGCCTTCTGATGGCGCGCCCCTTGAGCGTCTCGATGTCCTCGATGGCGACGAGCTGACCCTCCCGGATGATCCCGACGTGATCGCAGATATGCTCCACTTCTGGCATGATGTGGGAGGAGACGAAGACCGCCCGCCCCTCGCTCTTGACCTCGCCGATCAAATGAGCGAACTCGTGCTGCATCAGCGGGTCGAGCCCGGATGTCGGTTCGTCGAGGATGAGAAGCTCCGGCTTGTTCATGAAAGCCTGGATAAGCCCGATTTTCTGCTTATTGCCCCTGGAGAGCGAGCGGATGTGCTTGGCAAGGTCGCAGTCAAACCGCTCCGCGAGCTCTTCGACGTACGACCAATCGACGCCTCCGCGCAGGTTGGCGAAGTATCGCAGCAATTCCGCGCCGCTGAGCTTCTCATAGAGCTCCAACTCGCCCGGAAGATATCCGATCCGCCGCCTGATTTCGGTGCTTTGCTCCTGCGCGTCCAGCCCGAAGATGACCGCGCGGCCGCGAGTCGGGCGGATGAAATCGAGCAACACGCGGATGGTCGTCGTCTTTCCGGCACCGTTCGGCCCGAGGAAGCCGAAGACTTCTCCAGACTCGACGAGGATATCAAGATCGAGCACGCCTCGCTGCTTGCCGTAAAACTTCGTTAAATTTTCGGTATGAATAACCGGTCTCATCTACACCCAGCTTTCACTTGCGATCATGCAGGCCTTGATTCATCGAGGCCTCTGCATATACATCCGCCTTTCGGGATTCGCGGACTTTCTCGCGCGCATAAACCTCCTTATTTTAACATCACTTGAGATAAAATTCGCGACGTCGACCCAGGTTTGACCCGAGGTTGGCCTAAGGTTTGACCTAAGGTGACTGGTCGTTGGTGCTTAGCAGTTTGATGATGCGCGATCCAAAAGGGAATATCGTGTTCGTCCTATTCGTGTCTATAGTTGGAAAAGAACGCGGGGGGTTTAGTTTAGTGGAAGAGCCTGCCGCCGGCGTCGGCGAGGAAAGGAAGCGCCACCGCCGCATCATCCACGAGCTTGAGACGGAGTTTTGGCCGATTCTCCAAGGTTCGTCCGAAGGGGTCATGATCTTCCTGGATGAGGAGCACAAAGTGGCGAGCGACCGGGCGGCCGAGCTTTTCGGTTTCAAAAAGCTCGATTTTGAAGAGATGTTGCCTTTTTTCAACCGGATAATCGCCGCAGAAAGCCAGAGCGAATTCGAGAGCGAATATTACGAGAAAATAGTCGCCGAGCGAGTCCCAACCAGGCTTGAGTTTACCGCGGTTCGCAAGAACGGAGAGAAATTCCCGGCGCGTATCGTCATGGTCCCGATATCGCACAGCGAAGCGGACCTTGTCTTCACGCTTAGCTTCTTGAAGGAGCTGTAGACCACTTTCTACAGTTTCCGGTTTCCGGTTTCCGGTTTCTGGTTTCCGGTTTTCAGTTTCTGGTTTCCGATTTTCAGTTTTCAGTTTCTAGTTTCTGGTTTCTAGTAAGGCCGGTTCCTTTAGAAATTCGAGCGCCTTCTCGGCGGCCGTGAGGCCCGACTTGGTGCAGTCAGGGACGCCGACGCCGTTGTAAGCGGCGCCAGCGAGACAGAGACCCTCATGCCCGGCGGCGAGCTCCATGATCTTCGCCACCTTGCTCTGGTGTCCCACATTGTACTGGGGCATTCCGCTGAACCAGCGATAAATCCTGGAGACGACCGGCTTCTCGCCGACGCCGAGTATATCTCTGATCTCTTCAAGCACCACGCCGAGCATCTCCCCGTCGTCGAGCTCGACGAGCTGCTGGTTGAGCGCGCCGCCGACGAACGCCCGGATCAGGACGTGGTCATCATCGGGAGTGCGGAAGCTCCACTTGGACGACGAGTAAGTAGCCGCCATGATCTTGCGCTTCTCCGAGGTCGGAACGACGAAGCCGAAGCCGTCCAGCTTGTCGGCGACCGCCGCCTTGCGATATCCGAGCGAGACCGTCGCCGAGCTCGAATGCTTGATCGACCCGACGAGCTCGGAGAGCGCGGGTTCTATCGCCTTCGTCAGCCCGGCCGTCACGTGGGCGAGCGTTGCGATGATAACCGCGTCCGCCTCGAACGGCTCCATCCCCTCAACGGAGATCAGATAGCCGCCCCCGGAGCGCTTCTCGATGTTGGTGACGGTCTTGCCGGTCAGGAGCTTCGAGGAATCGCACGACTCAATGAGCCGCTCGGGCAACTCCTGCATGCCGTTCTTGAAAGTCATAAAAAAGGTCTGCCTTACCCTTGCGTTTCCTACGTAAGAAGCCTGACCCGGCTTCCAATCTTTCGGGGCGCCGGGAGGCCTCTTCCTGGCGGCAAGCATCGCCCTGATGAGGCTCCCGTGATCTTGTTCCATCTTGAGCATGCTGGCCATGCCGTTGATGCTCATCTTGTCCGGATCGCCGCCGTGAATTCCGGCGATCAGCGGCTCGGCGATCCTATCGAGCGCTTCCCCGCCAAGACGGCGCGTGACGAATTCCGTAACCGATTCTTCACGGTCGTCCGTTTTCTTTGGGATGAAGAGATCCATCAGCATTCGAATCTTGCCCGGCCAGGAGATGAGCGGGCTCATGGCGAAAGGTAGAATCTTGGAAGGGATCATGATAAGCATACCGTCGGGGAGCTTGTGGAGCTTGCCGCCTGAGAAGACGTACGTCCGCTTCGAGGCGTCGTTGCTCCCGAGAAGTTGATCGCTGAAGCCGAGCTTGTCGGCCATCTTGATGACCTGCGGCTTGTGGGAAATGAAGCAGTCGGGCCCGGCTTCAATCGTGAAACCGTCTACTTTTTCGGTCAAGAGCTGCCCGCCGAGGCGGTCTTCTTTCTCAAAGAGCACGTAATCGATATTCCGTCCTTCTTGCCTGGCTTCTTCGAGCAGATGCGCCGCGGCCAGACCTGCAACCCCTCCACCGACGATAGCGATCTTCTTCATCAAAACACCTTCCACGCTTTCCAAGATTGTGAATGTTTTCCCTTATACTAATCTATTCTTGATGATTTCTGCAAGCGCTCTGATAAACGCCGGGGAATCGTTCAGCGACGTGGTGCGCGTGAAGTTCAAACCGAGCGATTCGGCTTTTTCCCTGTGGGCGATGTCGATGTCGTAGAGCGTTTCCATGTGGTCCGAGACGAAACCGATCGGCACAAGAAGCACATCCTCTCTCCCCCCGGCCGCCAATTGCTCCAGCACCTCCTCGACACCGGGACCGAGCCAGGGTCCGGGCGAGTGACCTTTGCTCTGAAAGGCCAGACAATGATCGAATTCACCTACGAGATTCATAACGCCATCGACGGTAGCCTGAACTTGGCTGACATAGGGGTCGCCGCTCTCGATATGAGCGACGGGCAAGCTATGCGTGCTGAAGATGATGAAGGGCTTGCGGTCGCCGAAGTCGGGCAGGCTCTCCTTGATCTTTTCGGCGACCGCCGCCAGAAATCCGGGATGGTCGTACCAGCTTGAAAGAAGCTGGATCGTCGCATTCGGAAAGGCTTTCCTCGCTTTCGCCAGCTCCTCTTCGTAAGCTCCGACCGAAACCCGCGAGTAATGCGGCGACATGCTGATCGCGATGATTCGACCGGCGCCTTCGCCGACCAGGTTCGCCACGGCCGTCCCGATGAACGGGCGCCAGTACTTCATGCCGACGGCGACGAGGAGATCATAGCCCATCTCCCTTAAGAGCAACTGGGTTCCGGCCGCCTGCCGCCCCGTTATCGTCGGGAGCGGCGAACACCCGCCGATCCGGTCGTACTTCTCGACAGCTCTTGCCAGCACTTCTGGTGAGGGCTCTCTGCCCATCAGGTTGGTCATGAACGGCCCGATGGCGTCTCTCGTCTCCGGCCCGCCGAAGGCCATTAATAAGATACCGGTCATGGAAGCTCTCCGAAGTTCGATAGTGCGAGCTGGAAACATCGATAGCCATCAGCTCGCTCGCTTCGCTCGCTCTCAGCCATCAGCTCTCAGCTAACTACTTATTTGTGCCATATACCGAATGCCCGGTATCAGATCAATATCAGCCGCCTGTCTTTAAAATGGTTCACCGCAGAACCTTGATCTGATAGCTCGCATATTGCTACACCTCTTGGTATTTAGCTGACGGCTGATGGCTGATGGCTGATAGCCTTTCTATCCGGCGCTCAGCTCGTGCACGACCTCCACCAGATATTTGGCGTGCTCGACCGGCGTCTCCTTGTGGATTCCGTGCCCCAAGTTGAAGATGTGCCCGGCCCGGCCGGCCGCTTTCTTAAGAATCGCCCCTGCTTTATCCCGGATGACCTCCGGTGGCGCGAAGAGAGCGATTGGGTCGAGATTACCCTGGATTCCCTTATCGAAGCCGATGCGCTCCCAGGCCACGTCCAGGTCGATTCGCCAGTCGACGCCGATCACATCCCCACCGCTCTCGGCAACCATCTCCAGAAGCGTTGAAGCATTGTTCGCGAAGTTAATGACCGGCACGCCCCGGCCGGCGAGCCCCTCCATCACGCGCTTCTGGTGAGGGAGCACGTACTCCCGGTAATCGTCCGGGGCGAGGCAGCCCACCCAGGAGTCGAAGACCTGCACGGCCTGCGCGCCGGATTCGATCTGGGCGTCAAGGTAGGCGACGACGACGTCCGATATCTTTTCCATTAGGGCGTGCCAGACTCCGGGCTCCGAGTACATGAGCCGCTTGACATTGATGTAGTTCTTGGAGCCGCCGCCCTCCACCATGTAGCTCGCCAGGGTGAACGGGGCGCCGGAAAAGCCGATGAGCGGTACCTCACCATCCAGTTCGAGCTTGATCAGCTTAATCGCTTCCATAACGTAGCCGGTCGCTTCATGGGGATCGATGAGCTTGAGCTTCTCCACGTCGGCGGAGCTTCGAACCGGGTTGTGGATGACCGGCCCCTCATTCTTGGCGAACTCAAGATCGATGCCCATCCCCTCGAGCGGCAGGAGGATGTCGGCGAAGAGAATGGCCGCATCGACGCCGACGATGCGCACCGGCTGGAGCGTCACCTCCGCCGCCAGCTCCGGCGTCTTGCACATGGTCAGGAAGTCGTACTTCTCCCGGATGGCCATGTACTCCTTCATATAGCGCCCGGCCTGGCGCATGAGCCAGATGGGAGTGCGATCAACCGGCTCGCATCGGCACGCCTTCAAAAACCTGTCGCTTTTCGCCAAGATATCCTCCGTAAAGTTCCGAATGCTCTAAGTGTGACCGGTCCGATGACACCATAAAACGATTCTTACACATGCGGAGTTGATGGCGCAATCGAGCGGTACATACGAGCGCCGCTAATCCCAACCGGGTCACCGGTATGGGAGAGCGGCACGCTCTTCCTATCTTATCAAAAGACGGTCGATTTGCCAGCAGCAAGAAGCGAGCATATTTGGGCGTCGATAATAGCAAAGTGGAAATCGAGTTCAGTGTAAACCGGCAGGTGGAGGTGCCTGGCACCGTGCACTTCAGCTACCAGGCGTTATGCTTACAAAATGTGCAATTAGCTTCGGTGCCTGGCACTTAAAGGCAACGATTAGCGATTAGCAAAAGCAAAAGGCAAAAGCTAGAGACT
>JAMCWL010000088.1 GCA_023481285.1 Actinomycetota bacterium
CCATGGGCCTGATTTCGCTGTCTGATACAAAGCGTCGGATTGATTTTGCGTCATGAACCGCCGTGTACGGAACCGTACGCACGGTGGTGTGGGAGGACGGGGGATGCGAATCCCCCTCCTACCCGATGTGACCGACGACCGACGACCGCTGATTCTCTAGCTTATTGTGACGGACGACCCTCCAATGTTAACATTTGTGAAAACGTGCAGCTCTGCGTGGAGAGTTAAGTAAGTGCGTTAGGGAGGGTTTAATGGCGGTTGGTTCAAGCTCCAGGATCACTACGACGGTTAAAGATAACTACCGCTGGTACGTGCTGGTGACGGTGTTCGTCGGCACGTTCATGGCCCCCCTTGATTCAAGCATCGTCAACATCGCCCTTCCGACATTGGCCAAGTATTTTTCCGTCGGGATAACAACTGTTGGATGGGTCGTCATGGCCTACCTGCTTACAACCTCATCGCTTCTGCTTAGCGCCGGTCGGCTCGGAGATATGAAGGGTCACAAGCGCATTTACATAGCCGGTTTCATCATCTTCACCGCCGCTTCGGTGCTTGCCGGCCTCTCCACCACCATCGGCCAGCTCATTTTCTTCAGGGTCCTGCAGGCCGTGGGCGGCACCTGCTTGCTTGCCGCCGGCCCGGCCATCTTGACCGACGCATTTCCCGCGTCCGAGCGGGGCAAAGTGCTTGGGCTGGTCGCTGTCTCCGTCGCCCTGGGTTTGACGGTCGGCCCATTCCTCGGTGGCATCATCGTCTCCCAATTCGGCTGGAGATGGATATTCTTTGTCAACGTCCCCGTTGGGATTCTAACCTCGGTTCTTGCCGCCCTTGTCTTAAAAGAGGGAAAGCTGGACCTGGGCAAGCGCTTTGATTTCTTGGGTGCGGCCACGGTTTTTGGGGCTCTCCTCTCCGTTCTGTTGGCTTTGAGCGTGGGCAACAAATGGGGATGGGGATCGGAGTGGACGATCGGGTTCTTATCTTCGGCGGCTGTGCTAACGGCCGCTTTCATTGCAATCGAGAATAAGGCTGGCGAGCCGATGCTCGATCTCTCGCTATTCAAGAGCCGCCTCTTTTCGGCTGCCAATGTGAGCGCGCTCATCAATTACGTCGCTCTTTTCGTGGTGATATTTCTGATACCCTTTTACCTCCTCGATGTCTTCAAGGCGACCCCTCAAAAAACCGGCATTGTGTTGACGGCCGTGCCCCTGATAACGGCGGTCGTCGCGCCGATCTCCGGATCGCTCTCCGATAAGATAGGCTCGCGCTTTCTCTCCTCGTTTGGGCTGGCTGTAAGCGGGCTTGCGCTCTTCGGATTATCGCGCACATCGCCGTCGGGCGGCCTCATACCAATTGCGATCCTTCTTGGCTTTGTCGGGATGGGGTCCGGGATGTTCCAGTCGCCCAACTCCAACGCGATCATGAGTTCCGTCCCTCGTCACAGGTTTGGGATAGCGGCCAGCATGCAGGCGACGATGAGAAATGTCGGTATGGTCCTTGGCGTCGCCCTGGCTGGGGCGATCGTTGCTACATTCGCCCCCAAAGGAGATACCGACCCCCGCCTTATATTCGCGATCCATCTGGCTTTCCTGGTCGGCGCCGCCATATCCGCCGTGGGTGTTGTAACCTCGCTTGTAAGAGGCGCCCCGCCGGAATCAATCGCTTCCACGTCCGACCCCACGTCCGCCGCATCTTAGAGAACTTCCAATCCGCCGTATACCTGACGCCCCAAAGATTTTGGGAATAGACAACGTGAAGGAGGTCTTCATGGTATACGTTCTAACTTTCAACATCGCCCCCGGCCGGGCGGACGATTTTTGGTATTTTATGGATAAAAAGGCCGCACCCTTTTGGCGAGGAATCGCTGAAGTCTCGTCGGTCAAAGTCTTCAGCGTCGTCGGCGGGCCTCATCGCTACGAGGCCCATTTCGAAATGCCGAATCTCGCGGCGTACGATCAGATTCGAAATCAAGCTGAATGGTCCAACATTTCGAGAGAATTCTTGACGCTCGTTGAAGATGTCGATCAGCGCTTTTTGACCGACGAGAGGAACTATCTTGAGGTGAGGCGGGCGGCATAGTCTCGGCGAATGTTAAACGAGGGGTGATGAATGATGATGTTAGGCGGTCTCGCGATTATCGGTATCATCGGCTACCTGGTTTGGGACCGGGCGCAGAGAGAAAGAGAAGCCGCCGGGGAGCCGAAAGACAGGTCTCTCGATCTATTACGGGAGAGATACGCGCGAGGGGAGATATCAAAAGAAGAGTTTGATGAGAGGCGCAAAACCCTCGAGGCGTTATAGCAACTCAAGACTGTTATTGCAAGCGCCAGTTAGAGTTGTTGGATGGCGCGTGTTTTGCATCCGTTCGCAAACCTGTCCTTGAATCTGCCCTCATACTTCCGGGTGGGATAAGTTTGAAATTGCGCGGTAGAAACCGGTCTTTTGGTTCCGGCGGGCAGCGCCAAAGGTGGTCGGGAACAGCTCGATTTCTCCCTACCATCTTTGCCCTGTCTTTGGCGGTCCTGGAAGCAGCGGCCGCTCTCACTCTCGGCAAAGCCGAACTTGTGACCGCGGCTTCCCAAAGCAGCGCTTTTAAAATCGGTCCGCTGGTTGTACTGGGGGGCGGTGTTATAAGGCGCATTATACCGGCATCGTCGCTCTATATTGAGCTGGTCCGGGAAACCGCTATCGCCATCTCCATCATCAGTGTCGCCATGCTGGCCGGGCGTGACCGGATTGAGCGCGTTGCGGCGTTCTTCTGGTCTTTCGGAGTTTTCGTCGTTGCCAGTTATGCCGCCCGATTCCTGTTCTCGGGGACGCCTCCATCGCTGACCTCGATGGACGTTCTCGTACTGCTGCCTCGCTCGCTGCTTCTTCCCGTCTACCTGCCGATCGGTATTGCTTTCATTATGATCGCCATAGCGGCGGTGCTTTACGCGCTTCGCGGTTCCCGCCACGTCGGCCGATTAACGTTTTAGCTTATAGCCGCTCGCTTTCCGCCCTGAATGATCTTTTTTGGTGCCTGGCACCACGCAACTGGTCTACCAGCACTATTCCCCATAAAATTGACACTTTTTCTTAGAGGACTTTCCATCTAAAGCTCGAATTTTTACTATATGCGCTTTTGCGCTTCTGGTAAAAGGAGAGATTTAAGCATGCGAATACCACGGATCGAATATACAGGAGCAATGTACCATGCGTATACAAGGGGAGATAACAAAGAAAATATTTTTCTAACAAACAGAGATCGGGAGTCTTATCTGAATACCCTCAGGCTATGCAAGGAGCGTTATGAATTCGAACTCTATGCCTACTGCCTTATGGCAAACCACGTCCATCTTGTACTAAGGACAGGCGAAGCACCGCTCTCGCACATAATGCATCTCCTCAATTCACGCTATTCCAAGCACTTTAATAGAGCCTATACGAGAGTTGGCCATGTTTTCCAAGGGCGATATCAGGCAAACCTTATTGAAGGTGATGCGGGTTTACTAGAAGCAACAAGATACGTTCACCTTAATCCGGTAGTCATCGGCCTTGTCAAATCCCCTAGCCAATACCGGTGGAGCAGTATGCGCGCATACCTCAAAGCATATTCTGAGCACGCAACCGATCTTGTCGACACCAGCTTTGTGCTGAGTATGGTTGGAAAACGACCGGAGGTACAGAGAACAAGATACCAGATATACATTCAAGAGGGTGTCATTCGAGGAAGAGGAAAAAGGCAGTTAATGAGAGCAATTGCACATTTTAGAAGCATAAAGCCTGGTAGCTAAGGTGCACGGTGCCAGGCACCGGTCCTAAAGCCTGGTAGCTAAGGTGCACGGTGCCAGGCACCGGTCCCCGGTCCTGCCGATCCTACCAAATAGTCGGAGCTCCGATTAATGCAATGAGGACGAAGAATCGCTATAATCTCTCCTGAACGCCCGGTGTCGGAACCCGACCCGATGGGAAGCGAGCCAAAATGCCGATGCTGGTAGCCGAAGGCCTCACGAAAAAGTTTAATGATGTCCTGGCGGTCGACCGCGTCGGTTTCGAGGCGGACGCCGGGGAGATCTTCGGCCTGCTCGGGCCCAACGGGGCGGGCAAGACGACGACGATCCGCCTGATCGCCACCGTCCTTTCCCCGACCGAGGGCACGGCGTGGGTCTGCGGCTTCGACATCGTCGAGGAGTCGCAGGAGGTCAGGAGGAACATCGGTGTCCTGACGACCGACATCGGCGCCTACGACCGCCTGACCGGGCGGGAGAACCTCCGCTACTTCGGCGAGCTTTACGGCATCTACGGCGACCGGCTGGAAAAGCGCGTCAAGGAGATCGGTGAGTTGCTGGAGATATTGGACTTCATCGACCGGCCGGCCGGCGGTTATTCGACGGGAATGAAGCAGAAGCTCGCGATAGCCAGGAGCGTCATCCATGACCCTTCGGTTATTATCTTCGACGAGCCCACATCCGGCCTCGACGTCCTCGCCTCCCAGACGGTCCTCGGTTTTATGAAAAAAGCGAAGGAGATGGGCAAGCTGGTCGTCCTCTCCACCCACCAGATGTCCGATGCCGAGAGGCTTTGCGATAGGGCGGCGATAATACACAAAGGGAAGATCCTGACCGTCGATACGATCGCAAACCTGAAAGAAGCGACCGGGAGCGCGCACCTGGAAGACGCGTTTCTCGAGCTCGTCGGAGCCGAGCCGGTGAAGGTGATGCGGTGAAAACGATCCTCACCATCTGGAAAAAGGAGCTGAAGGACAACATCCGCGACCGGCGGACGCTGATGGCCATGATCCTTATGCCGCTGGTCCTGATGCCGGCCCTCCTCATCGGGATGGATAAGCTAGTCAACTACCAGAGAGAACGGTCCAAGGAGCGGACGGCGAGGGTCGCCGTCGATAAGGACGCATCCGCTTCCGCCCTCATCGACTTCCTGAAGTCTCAGAAGAAGATCGAAGTGATCGGGGTCGAGGGGGGGCCGGAGAAGGGCATTCGCGATGGCAAAGCGGATATAGGGATAATCGTTCCGGCGGACTTCCAAGACAGAATTAAATCCGGAGCGCCCGCCCGGATCACCCTGGTTCAGGATTCCACGAAAATGGAGTCGCAAGAGTCGCTGGCGAAGGTCAACCTGGCCGTCTCCGCCTTTAGCGGTCGAATCATCGAGGGGCGGTTGAACTCCTCCGGCGTGGATAATCGCCTCCTGACGCCGATCACCATGGCCACGAAAGATATATCCACGGCCGAAGAGCGGGGCGGCTTCGGCCTCGGTTTCTTCCTACCGTTCTTCGTGATCATCTGGGCGATCGTGGGAGGCCAATATATAGCGATAGATGTATCCGCCGGAGAGAAAGAGAGAAAGACGCTGGAAGCTCTGCTGCTGACTCCCGCGAAGCGTCTGGAGATCGTCCTGGGCAAGTTCTTCGCCGTATCCACGACGGCGGTCGTTTCGGTTGTAGTGTCGCTCACCAGCCTTTACGTCGCTCTTAAGGTGTTCGGCCTCGGCCCGATGACGGGAGCCCTGGAGTCCGGTCAGGCTCAAGGGAAAGCTCTAGCCGCCGCCGGTGCGGACGCGGCCTTCTCCATTGAACCGCTCGCCATTCTCGTCATGCTCGGCGTGGGGCTGCTTCTGGTCCTCATGTTCTCGGCGATCCTTCTCTCGATCGCCATCTTCGCGAAGAGCTTCAAGGAAGCCCAAAACTACATCGGACCGGCCTATTTGGTTGCCATCATGCCGGCGGTCGTCATGAACGCCATGTTCGGCTTCAAGCCGACCGATTGGTTCTATGCCATTCCGATCGTCAACGCGATGCTGCTCTTCAAAGAGGCGCTGATGGGAAGCTACGTCGTCAGCCATATCCTCATTACCGCCGTCACGCTGATCGTCTTCGCAATAATCGCCATCCTGGTCGCCGGCAGGATTTACAGCCAAGAAAAAGTCCTCTTCAGGTAAGCGGTACCAGTAAGCGGTACCAGGTACCGGAAAGTAAGCGGTACCAGGTACCGGAAAGGTACCGGTAACAAGGTAGCGGTACCGTAGCGGTACCTGGTACCGCATAATCCCTCTGCCAGCTCTTCCGTCTACAACCTGGAGCTCTGCCCCAACAGTTGATGCGGCCAATCTTAAGCTTGACAACAACAGCGCCATAATTATAATTAAAGAATGTTGTGCGTCGAATTATACGCACTTAATATTAACCGCACTATTTGGAGGGCTTTACTTGAGACTGGGCAAAACCGAAAGACTGATCATCTTTATTCTCTCCAAAAGCGCCTGGGTACCGGTCAAGGACTTGATCGAGCTGCTCGGCAAGGTAAAGACGTCGGAGTCGGCGGTCAGGGCGACCCTCTTCAGGCTAAAGCAAAAAGGGTTGATCGTCTCCTCCAGAAAAGGAAGGGAAACGCTGTTTGGGCTCTCCGATCAGGGGAAAGAGTTCCTTTCGTCCATCAAGATCAGGATAGCCAAAGCGGAGGAGCGATGGGACGGCAAGTGGCTCCTGCTCTCCTTCAACATCCCCGAAAAAAAGCGGGTTCTGCGGAACCTTCTTCGGAACAAGCTTGCCATGCTCGGCTTCGGCAGATTACACACGAACCTCTGGATCTCGCCTTACGACTTACGGGAAGAGTGCAGCAAAATCATCCGGGAGCTCGGCGTAGAGGACTACGTTTCGCTGTTCATAACCAGCTACGTAGAGGAAGACCCCAAAGCGCTGACGTACAAGGCCTGGGACATCGAGAACCTCGCGAGGACCTATCATAAGCTCATCCCGAAGTACGCCAAGAAACTCGCCGAGTTCCGGGAGAGGACGTTCGAAGATGCGTCGCAAGCCGGACTGGTGGCGCTCTTGCAGCTCTTCGAGCTCGTAGACGAGGTGGCCGAACTGGCGGAAAAGGAGCCCATGCTGCCCAGGGAGCTCCTGCCGGATGATTGGCCCGGCTTTGAGGTGAAGAAACTCTTAATCGAGTACATGGGTGCGCTATACGAAAAAGCGTCCAACGTGGCCGACTTCGATTACCTGACGACGCGCTTAGTGAAGTGATGATAAAGCGGACGCTGGGCTCCAGACGCTGGATGCTGGAGCGTAATAACCGGTAAGTAAGCCTTAAGCTTACCAAAAGCCAGGGCTTCGAACAGGCGCCAAGACGCTAGCCAAGGTGCTGGAAAGGAAGGAAACGATGAATCTGAAAACGCTGTGGTTTGTAGTGAGGAAGAACTTGACGAGGAACTTGGTCGTTCTTTCGTTGGTGGCCCTGGCGGTGGGATCGGGCGCCCTCGTGATCATACCGATGAATGGAATCATGGACGGCTTCCTCCAATCCTTTTTCGCCACCACCATCGACGTCTCGACGGGCCACGTCGTCGTGACCCCTCCGAAAGGATCGAAGCACCTCGATGATCCCGAGAAAATAAGGGAAAGGATAAGCTCCGTCCCGGAAGTCAAAGCCGCATCCATCAGGCTGCAGGACCGTGTCTTCCTTTCCAAAGGGGACAAGACCGAAGCGACCCTGGTAACGGGCATCGATCCCAAGAACGAAGGGAGCGTCGTCATCTTGCCGGAAAAGATAAGCGAGGGCGTCTATCTTAAAGACGACGACTCAAGGGCGGCGCTCGTCGGCAAAGAACTGGCCTCGGCGCTTGATGTAAAGATCGGCGATGAGGTGGGTTTGCTCCTGGCCAACGGCAAACGAGCGAGCTTCACGGTAAAAGGGATATACTCAACGGGCTACCAGCAACTGGACAAGCAAGCCTACGTTCAAAGGAGCGACCTCAAGCGCCTCACCGCGGTCGGCGATAAAGCTTCGGAAATCGTCGTGAAGCTCGATTCGCTCGAGAAGACGGACGATGCGAGGAAGAAGATCGACGATCTGGGAATCGACGCGAAGGTCGAGACCTGGAAGGACAGAATCGGCTTCGTGGAGGGCATGCGCAACAATTTCAACATCATCCAAAGGTTCATTATCCTCCTCGCCCTTATCGCTTCGTGCATCACCATAGCCGTCCTGATGTATACGAACGTCGAGCACCGGATCAAGTCCATCGGGGTATTGAAGGCGATCGGTAGCCCTAACAGGGGCATCCTGCAGATCTTTGTGCTCGAGGGCCTGATCATAGGAATCATCGGCGTGGCGGTCGGCGAGACCATCGGAGGGCTTATCACCTGGTATCTTTCAAATCACCCTCTGCGTTTCACGATAGGCGTCTCGGGCGGGAGCGCCAACGAAGTCGCCGTCAAAGCGGTATTCGGTTATAACCTCTTGATTCTGCCGGCGGCGATCATCATCCCCATGGCTTTCCTCGCCTCCCTTTATCCCGCCTGGCGGGCCGCTAGAACGAACATTATCGAAGCCGTCTGGAGGGCGTAAAGATGAAAGACATCGTTAGGGTCGAAAATCTCACCAAGGTCTATCAAATGGGCAAGGTGCCCGTCAGGGCCTTGGACCAAGTTGATTTGGAGGTTGAAGAGGGAGGTTTTGTAAGCATCATAGGACCTTCGGGCGCCGGCAAATCGACCATGCTCAACATGCTCGGCCTGCTCGACAACCCGACTGACGGCGAGATCTTCATCAAGGGCAAGAAGACCTCGACTTTGACGCAGACCGAAAAGGCTGGGGTTCGTCTTACGAACCTGGGTTTCGTCTTCCAGTTCTTCAACCTCTTCCCGGAGCTCACCGCGCTTGAAAACGCGATGCTGCCCCTGATGATGGCGGGTCATCCCGGTAGAGAGTGCCGGAGGCGGGCGGAAGAGCTGCTTCAAAAGGTGGGATTGGGCGATCGCCTTCACCACAAGCCGGCGGAGCTCTCGGGCGGGCAACAGCAGAGGGTGGCCATCGCGCGTGCACTCGTCAACGGCCCGGAGCTTCTCCTTGCCGACGAGCCGACGGGAAACCTCGACAGCAAGACCGCCGAGCAGGTACTGGAGCTTTTCAACGATCTGCACCGGGAAGGGCAGACGATCATCCTGGTTACGCATGAAGAGACGCTCGCGAGGAAGACGAAAAGGATCATAAGGCTAGTCGACGGAAGGGTAGTGCAAAAAGAGGCGAATTAACAAGTGAGAGCCTTTATATTCAAAACGCGAGGTCTCTACCTAATCGTTTCCTTGGTGTTGATTCTCATCTTAAAGCATGCGTACTCGAGTCGCGTGAGCGCCCCGGTATACCTGGCATCTCTTTTGCTTTCGGTTTTAGTTCTGGCCCTCAGGATGTGGGCGGCGGGATTCGTCGGAAGCACCGCGCGGTCGGGTGAGACCCATGCGGATGTACTGTTGACGAATGGTCCCTATGCCTACGTGCGCAATCCGATGTACCTGACCGCCCTGCTGCTGGGGCTCCTGTTCGGGGTTATGTCAGGGTTTTGGTATTCGCTCCTTATTTGGCTCGTCGCTTACGCCTTCGTCTACGGGCAGGTCATCCCCTATGAAGAGGCCTTTCTTAAGCGAAAGTTCGGCCGGGAGTACGAGGAGTATTGCCGCCGGGTTCCCAGGCTGATTCCGACCCTCAAAGGATATGCGTCGGGAAGGGAAGGGGTTTTCAGCATAAGGGAGTCTCTTCTTAATGAAGTGGCCCCGCTTATCGTCCTTCCGGCGCTTTGGCTTGCCTACTGGCGGCTTTAATCGCCGTCTGCCTCCGAATCTTTCCTGGCTTGCTCGCTCCCGGACTGAAGAGAGGGAGAAAATATCTTACCGGCAACCGACTCACCATATAGAAGACTGGCAAGATGCCACCTGATCTCTTTGGGTGAAGCATCCGGGCGGCGCCGTCGAATGCTTGCGAGGGCCATGTCTATCCCGTTTTGTAAAGTCGGTCAAGCATCTCGATCTTCTTATAGCCGGGAGCCTGACTAAGCATTTGAACGTAGAGCTTTTCGGCAACCGGTTGTGTATCATCAACAGTCTCATCGTCATATCCCTGCCTACCGTGACTCCCATAAGGATTAATCCGTTAAAGAGCGCAAATGGTGCGCTCCGGGTAAAGTCTAGCATCTGGATGCGGTGCGCTCAAGGTTATTACGGGTAGTGTTATTACGGGTAAGAGGTGCACGTGCCAGGCGGCTAACTGTGCCAGGCACCTAACTAAATTGCATATTTTAAAAGCATAAAGCCTGGTAGCTAAGGTATACGGTGCCAGGCACCTAACACTGCGTAGAGAGCGGTATGGGCAAAGGAACCAAGGTAACGACTGAGCTTCCCATACCCTGCTGCGATTGACGAGGGTCAGATGACATCGAAAGAGAAGTTGACCATACTACTAGTTGGCAACTAGCAGCTTAAAGCACTCGCGGTGCACGTAACTACATGTAAAGCAAATTGGCACTTAGCTTCCATCCGTCCATTACCGACTTTAGTCCAATCGAAAAATTAGACCAACGATTCCTTTAAACTGGACCTAGCCCGATGTTCTCGCCTTTTTCATCTCCGATAATCGATCCTGGACGGAGCGAAAGGAGACAAATGTGAAACTAATTCGAGTTTTTCTCGTAGATGATGACGAAGCGGTTCGGGATGGAATCGGTGTTGTCCTTAGCACTCAGCCGGATATCGAGTTAGTCGGGGAGATCGACAACCGAGCGGAAGCCCTTCATCTGGTCGAAGAGCTTCGGCCCGCTGTCGTCCTGGTGGACATACGGCTGACGGGTGATGACGGAATCGACATTTCTAAAGAAATCTCGAGCAAGTTTTCAGACAGTCCGAGTCGTAATCTTCTCCGCACTCGGAGATGGGAGCAAGAGGCCGTCTCCACGGGCTCCGCTTTTCTTCTTAAGGGGTGTCCGATTAAAGAGCTTCTATCAGTGTTAAGGAGCTAAGCAAACGTTTGACCGGATGTTGGGAAGGGGGTTTTTCGTAATGTGGTATTGGATTCTATTTGCCGTAAGCGGCCTTTTCGGAATAGTCTGACTCGGCGCTATCGCCACGGACGTGGCGAAAGGCAAAGTAGCCCTTTTAAGCGGCCAGATAGCAGGCGGACTCTTATTCGCTTTAGTTCTTTTTGCGATTAGCTACTGGGCCTATGGGCGAGCGGTAGTCTAGCACAGTGCTAGTCGATTAGTTGTTAAAACGATAGGATTAGGAGGTTAGCAATGGAGTTAAGGATAGTTGAAAGGGGTGGCGAATTGATGCGAAGAGCAGATAAAGAAGTAATAATCAACACTAAAAGCCTGCACAAGGTTTATGATACAGGGGAAGTCAAGGTCAACGCCCTTAAGGGCATCGACTTTGAGGTGGCGGAGGGTGAGATGGTCGCTGTAATGGGCCCCAGCGGATGCGGAAAGACCACCCTCTTGAACTGCCTCTCGGGCATCGACGAGCCCACCGCAGGCCAGGTAATTATTCAGGGTCACGATCTCTACAAGATGAGGGATAAAGCACGCACCGATTTCAGGGGCAAGAACATGGGCTTCATTTTCCAATTCTTCAACTTGCTACCGGTTTTGAGCGTGGTAGAAAATGTCGAGTTACCCATGTTGGTCACCGGCTCTTGGCCTAGCGAGGCTCGGCGCAAGGCTTTGGAGGTGGTCGAGATGGTCGGCCTGAAGGGCGAAGCCAGCAAACGGCCGGCTGAGCTTTCGGGCGGTCAGCAGCAGAGAGTCGCGATAGCGAGGGCTCTCGTCAACGAGCCCGCCATAGTCTGGTGCGACGAGCCAACAGGAAACCTGGATAGCGAGACCGCAGATGAGGTTATGAGCCTTCTCACTCGGCTCAATAGTGAGAAAGGTCAGACCTTTGTCCTCGTAACGCACAGCGCTGAGGTCGGCGCCCGCACGGATCGTATAGTTCATATGCGTGACGGGTTGATCGATAAGCACGAAACGAACGGGAGGGTGAGCCATGCAGAAGCTCTTCGGAATACCGATTGATGATCTACTATATGGATTGCTCGCCGCTCTCGCGGCCGGCCTGTTGGTTCTAGTCTTCCAGGCCATGAGAAACCCGGTCCTCTTCAAGACGGGTGTAAGGAATATAACCAGGCGGCCGGTTCAGACAAGTCTGATCGTTCTAGGGTTGATGCTCGCAACGCTTCTCTTTTCGGCCGCCTTGGTAACCGGCGATACGATGAGCTATTCGGTTAAGAAAAGCGCCATCGAGGGTCTCGGACCGGTTGACGTCGTCGTTCAGACCAAAGGGAAAGTGACACGCGGAAACGGTTTTATCGGCAGGATCCGCACGCAAGCCAAGGATACCTATTTCGGCAAGGATAAGTATGAAAAGGTCCGGGACGCTCTTTCCGGTAAAGGGTATGCCGACGGCGTAACACCTATAATCAGCGAGCAGACCCCGGCCTTGTCACCTAAGAACCAGCAGAACGTACCGGCCATGACCGTTCTCGGCGTCGCAAACGATTACGCGAGACAGATCGCTCGGCTCTCGGGCAAGAACGGCGAGCTCAAGGTAACCGATCTAAAGAAAAGCGAGATCTACCTCAACGACGAGGCGGCCGAGAAGCTGGATGTCAAGATCGGGGACGAGGTACAGCTCTTCATGGCGGTAAGGCCGATATCGGTGAAAGTCACCGGCGTTTTCGAAGAAGGCGGCCATCCGTCAAGCGGCCCGGTGCTGGTTATGTCCGCATCGAGGATGCAAGAGCTAGTTAGCCGTAAGGATAAGTTCAACAGCGTTCTCATCTCCGGCAAGGGAGATGAAATCGAGGGCGTTAAGAAGACGAACGCTATACTTGACGAGCTTAAACCCGTCCTCACGGGCGGCGGGCTCGAGGCCAAGGAAGTTAAAAAGGATACACTCGAAGACGCCGAGAAAGCTGCCGCCTCATTTACGAGCGTCTTTATAATCTTCGGGCAATTCTCCATGATAGCCGGCATCATGTTGATCTTCCTCATCTTCGTTATGTTGGCTGCCGAGCGGAAGACCGAGCTTGGGGTAATGAGGGCGCTCGGTTGCCAAAGACGGGATATTCTCAAGATATTCACGTTTGAGGGCACCGTCTACGCTGTGCTGTCCGCGGCAATCGGCGCGGTCCTCGGGCTAGGCGTAGGCTGGGGTATGGTGAGGATCCTGGCTAGAGCTTTCGGTCAGATAGAAGACCTCAAGCTTATTTTCCATGTAGAGCCGAAGAGCTTCGCCATCGCCTATGCTATGGGCGTCATCACAACTTTCCTGGTCGTCTTTTTCTCGGCTTGGCGTACCGGACATATCAACATTGTCCGGGCGATACGGGATCTCCCCGAACCGAAGAAGGCAGGCAGGAGCGTCAAGTGGCTGATCCTGTCGCTGGCGCTGTTGCTTTTTGGCGCCTTGTTGACCTCCTCGGGCCTCAATGCGAAGCAGCTCTCGCCGTTCATGATAGGGACCTCCTTTATCATCGTCGGCGTGCCGCTGTCAGCCCGTTATCTCCGCCTGCCGGATAGAGCCGCTTTCACCTTAGCGGGCGTCGGTCTCCTGGTCTGGTGGCTGCTACCAGCGGACATCTTTCAAAAGCTGCTCAATCTCCCAGATATGAAATCCGGAATCGAGATGTTCTTCGTCTCCGGAGTGTCGATCGTCGCGGGGGCCATCTGGGCGGTCATGTACAACTCGGACGTCCTTCTCTCAATCGTCGTCGCCATCTTCGGTCGGTTTAAAGGACTACCACCGATGCTGAGGATAGCGGTCAATTATCCGATGAAGAATCGCTTTAGGACCGGTATGGCGCTCGCGATGTTCGCTCTGATCATCTTCACGATGGTGTTCATGGGCACGATCATCCTGGGAGTCGGTTCGATCTACAATGACATCGACGGATTATCCGGAGGCTTCCAGATCCAGGGCGTAACCGGCTACTCGAATCCGGTGAGGGGCGTCTGGAAAACCCTGGATGAAAAGGGCAAGAACACCGGACCGAAAGATTTCAAAGCGATCGGCAGCTTCTCGATGGCCGGCGTCGAGATGCGCCAGACGGGAGCCAAGAAGAAGTGGGTGGAGTATCCTCTGCAGGGGATGGACGCCGGCTATACCGACAACACCAACTATACGTTCAAGCTCAGAGCTGCAGGTTATGCGTCCGATCGTGCCGTTTGGAAGGCTTTGCAGGAGAAGCCTGGCCTTGCGGTTGTTCACGCGAACATCGTACCGGCCAAGACCGATTACAATGTAGGGGATGAGCCGCCCGACTTCATGCTCGGCGGTTTCTACCGAGATGACAAGAAGCTCCCTGAAACCTATATCGAGGTCAGGGATTCGGCTACCGGCAAGACGAGCAAGCTTAAAGTCATCGGGGTGATCGAGGACATGGCGGTAGGCGTCTACAACGGCGTTTTCACGTCGCAGAAGACGATAGATGAGATCCTGCCGGCGCCCGTTCCGGCTGTCACCTACTGGTTCAAGGTCAAGCCGGGCGTCGATGTCAGGGAGGCTTCCAAGGCGCTGACCAAGACATTCTACGAGAACGGCATGAGCACTACAAATCTCGAGGAGAACATCAAGAAGATGATGCAGGTCAACGTGATGATGAACCGCCTTATCCAGGGCTTCATGGGACTCGGACTGGTCGTCGGTATCGCGGCGCTTGGCGTCATCGCTGCTCGCTCGGTGGTCGAGAGGCGCCAGCAGATAGGCATGCTCAGAGCTATCGGTTTCCGGCGCGGCATGGTTCAGAACACCTTCATACTCGAGTCGTCGTTCGTGGCCGTGCTAGGGATAGTCATAGGCTCGGCGCTGGGATTGATCCTTTCGTACAACAGCATGCCCGAGTTCGAAAAGCAGATCCCCGGTATGACGTTCATGCTTCCCTGGGGGAGTGTGCTGGTGGTTGCCGTTATCGCTTACGGAGCATCGCTACTGACCACCTACCTGCCGGCGAGGCAGGCGTCAAGGGTCTACCCGGCAGAGGCTCTAAGGTACGAATAGTGTAGAGAGCATCCCATCTTCAGCTTGGTAGAAGCGGTTTTACAGATGGCATGGGAAAAGGCGTTTTCGCTAGAACTGTAAACCCAGCTATTGCTACTGAAGCGGTTTTTCATCTCCTTACACCCTATTTCTACGAAGAATTGCGTGCCAGGTACGGCCTGAGCCCCCAACAGGTTGCAGAACAAACATCTAGTCTGCTCTACAAAGGCGTTGCGAGATAGCTCTATATCGTTAAGCCATATGTCACCCAATCCGTATCGAATCTGGGAAAAATAAGAGTAAACTGCGGAGTAAGACCTGCTAGAAGAATCTCCGAAATCCTTCGAAAGATGCTATTCAGATACCGGGCTCCTATGCGACCTCTAAGGCCCTCCCACTCGCTTGTGGGGTTTTGGTTTGGTGAATTTTTGATCATCTCAATTCCTCACAGCCTGGTTCTCAACCTTCTCGATCAACCCATCTCGTAGCCAGATAACCCTGTCGACGTATTTTACATCTTCCGGCTCGTGCGTCACCATGACAATGGTCTGCCCCAGTTCCTTATTGAGTTGTCGAAAAAGCTCCAATACGACCTTTGCGGAGACGCTATCCAAGTTGGCGGTGGGCTCGTCGGCGAAGAGTATCTTCGGCTTGTTGATGAGCGCCCGGGCGACGGCGACGCGCTGCTGTTCGCCGCCGGATAACTCGTGAGGATAGTGGTCTAAACGGTCGCCCAACCCGACAATTTCCAGAACTTCTTGCGCCCGCTTTTTATAACCGTTCTGATTGCCACCCAAGGCAAAAGCCGGCAGGTAGACGTTTTGCAGGGCGTTAAGCTCCACAATGAGCGCGTACTCTTGGAACACATAGCCCAAATGCTCCAAGCGAAATAATGTCTTTTTGGATTCAGAAAGACTCAGCACCTCAACTCCGTCTATCACGATGTTGCCGTCGGTTGGCGTATCGATAAGGCCCAACTGGTGCAGAAGCGTCGACTTCCCGGAGCCGCTCCGTCCCATTATCGCCATGAATTCGCCACTGTCGATAGCGAAAGAGACGCCTTTCAATGCCTCCGTCGGCACCTTGCCTGGATAGACTTTCTTTAGGTTTTCTGCTTCAATCATGCGCTTAAGCTCCCCAGATTGCCTTTAAGATATTTTGCCGAGCTACGCGCCACGAGGGGACAAATCCTCCCACCAAACCGGCCGCAAAGAGACCGAGAGCGCTGTATGTGATGAGCTTTATATCCAGAGCCAAACCTACGTCTCCGAGAGGCAGCTTAAGCGGGTGACTTACGAAATACGGCGCGACCACGTAAAGTATCAAAACGGAACCGATGGCGATTCCGGAGAGCGCATAGAAGAGCGCTTGTATAATATACGATTTGATAACGACGTTTTGTCCGATGCCGATTGCCTTTAAGATGCCTATCTGCCGTCTTTTATTGATCGCATTTATATAAATCAGGATAAAAATTGTGATGGCCGCCACAACGAGCGCGATTGTGTTTACGATTAAGACGACCGTGTCGAGGGTTTTTGTGATGTTGGCAAAATCGCCCATGACTTCAGTCCACTTTCTGACTTTCAAATCGGGAACGGCGGCTTGGACGTTTTTAACGAGCTCGTCCTCGGTTCCCCGGCTCGAATCGGTTTTTACTAAAATTTGCGACGCGTTGTTTTGCGCGGAAAGGATCGACTCGGCTTCTTTTGAGGAAACGAAAGCGAGTCGATCGGTAAAACCAAATTTGACTTTGAATATGCCTTTTACTCTGTAGGTTCTCGCTATGCCGTTGCTGAAAGTAACCCTGACTTTTTCTCCGGCCTTTACGCCTCCTAGATTGGCGAACTCCTCACCTGAGCTTCCGTAACCGCCGGCCAAGTTGGCGCCTAAAATAATGCCATCGTCTCCAAGCCCTTCCAGATACCGGCCCTGAACCATGTATTTATAAATATCGATGGCCCTTTTCTCTTCTTCCGGATCAACTCCGGCTATCTGAGCGGATACAATTATTGGTTTTGCGCTTTTTTCTTTTTCGTATGATATAGTGCCGGCCAGTTTATGCCGCCTGGTCGCGGCAACCACGCTCGGGACTCGCTCGATCTTCCGCTGCACTTCCTTGGCGTTGGCGATAAAGGCTTCCTTTTGCTCCTCTTGTGGATCGACGACTATGTTGGAGGTTAAATTGTTCGTGATCTGCTTTTGCGTGGCCTCGCCGAAACCGTTCAAAATCGAGGCGAAGAAGACGAGATTCACAAAGCTTAGGGATAACAGGAAGATCATCAAGGCGATTGTGGACTTTTGGCCCTTCGTTATAGACTTAAACGCCAAAAACAGGGCGACCTTTAAGTTTTGCATGCTCTTCTCCAGGCTACAAAGGTTCTCATGGTCCAGTATGCAGATATATGGGACCGTAACATCTCACTATCAGTCAATATAGAACTGCCTAGTCCGGTTTGTCAAGGGCTATGTTAACTTTTCACACGTCTTTAAGAGAATCAAGAGGTGGTTATAGTGGCAGTTCGATCGAGATAGCGAGCTAAGCACCCTTTACTTATAAGGACCACGTGGTATCATTTTAATTAAAAAATAAAATCTGCAGTCCGCTGCAGCATGTGGAGCGAGATGAGATGCACGGCTGGCATAAGAAGCTAAACGCAATACACGACAAGCGAACCCGCAAGGGGCTTTTTGAGCGGCGCGATAAGATCCTTGACGCGGCCGCCGAAGTCTTCGCCGAAAAGGGATTTGAGCGAGCGACCGTCGATGATATCGCCGCATCGGCCGGCGTAGGCAAAGGGACGATCTACCGAAGGGTCGGCAGAAAACAAGATTTCGTTAACCTTCTTTTCCAACGTGGGGCGCAATTGGCCTTCGACCACATAAACTCCGAAATCAATAAAAGGACCGATCCGCTCCTGCAGCTCAAAGAAGCGATTTACGCGTTATGCGACGTGTACGAAGAAAACCTGAGCCTTATGGGGTTGCTCATTTCTCAAATGCCCCTGCTCATAGGGCAAAAAGAAGCGGAAGAATCTCCAATTGCCGGGAATGATTTTATTCGGTTGGTAGAAGACGTCCTTCGCAAGGGAATCGAGGAAGGACAGTTCCGCGCCGTCGATACCCGTCCCATCGTGAAGGGGCTTTTCCTTTTCCTCAATCCTTACCACTATCAGTACCTGCGCTTCAAAAGGGATTACACCAAGGGCGAAATCGCCCAATTGACGATCGACCTATTCTTGGATGGTTTACGGAAGCGTAAATAAGTTCTTCGTGTAAGTCGATTGAAGTATAGCAAGTAGCAGGTAATTATACGAATGTATTCTACCCCGCGGACGATTCTAACTAGTGCAGCACCAACTTGATACGCCTGGGCTTCAGCCTAGGACAACCACTTGCTATAGAGCATTTTCTTATTAGGAAACAAGTTGGTGCTGCACTAGTTGAACTACATTCCATGTGAGTGTGAGGAACCGGTGTTATTACGAGGCCCGAAGGGGCGAAAAATCTCATTTAAAGAGCCGCTTCCTCTTGACAAAACTAGTAACTTGTATAATAAATAATCCTAAATCTAGTAACTTGTATAAGGATTTCTATGTCGGTAAGAAATGCACTGCTGGGACTGCTAGGGCAGCGCCCGCGCCACGGTTACGAGCTGCACGCGGCTTTCGAGGCTGTTGTTGGCGGTAAGCTGAATTGGGACGTCAAGCCGGCTCAGATATACACCACTTTATCCCGCCTCGCGGAAAGAGGTCTGGTTGTCGAGAAGGCATTGGAGCAAGCGGGCGGACCCGAAAAGCGGATATTCGCGATCACCCCCGAAGGGCGCAATGAGCTCCTTGAATGGCTGGCGGCTCCGGTTAAAACGGAGCACCAGCGCGACAAGTTCTTCCTCAAACTAATGCTCTCGCTCGCGACTGGCGAGGTAGACCCTGGCCTGGTTATATACGCGCAGCGGGCAAGCCTTTACCAGGAATTGCACGACCTTACGATTCAGAGAGAAAATGTCGATCCAGCGTCTGAGCTGTCGCGCATCATGATGTTGGACCGGGCGATTATGCACCTCGAAGCCGACCTGCGCTGGCTCGATATGATCGAGGCGCGCTTGGACGATATCAGGCGCCAACCGCTGCCGGAGCCTAAAGCCCGTCCGCGGGGGCGGCCGCCGAAAACAAAAAACGACTCGTCCGGGAGGTAAAAGACATGCCAATCGTAGAGACGGAAAAGCTCACGAAAATCTATGGCAAGGGAGAGACCGCCGTAACGGCGCTAAAGGATGTCGACCTCCGCATCGAGGCGGGCGAGTTCGTCGCCGTAATGGGGCCGAGCGGGTGCGGAAAATCGACCCTTCTACACCTCATAGGCGGGTTGGATAGGCCGACGTCCGGGCGTGTTTTGGTGGACGGCGATGATCTCGCCGAGCTGGACGACACGACGCTAACCGAGATCAGAAGGCGCAGAATGGGCTTCGTCTTCCAGTTCTTCAACCTTATTCCTATTCTTGGAGCCGCCGAGAATGCCGCGCTGCCCCTCGTTCTGGACGGGGTGAAGCCCGCCGTAGCTAAGGCCAAGGCGGTTGAGTGGTTGGAGCGCCTTGGCCTGCCGGATCGAGTCGATAATCGTCCCGACGAGCTCTCCGGCGGGCAGCAGCAGCGAGTCGCGATGGCCAGGGCATTGACCAACGACCCGGCCTTGATCTTGGCGGACGAGCCGACCGGAAATCTCGACTCGCGCGCCGCGGACGAGATAGCCGGTCTCTTGCGGCGGATCTCAAGCGAGTGGGGGCGAACCGTTCTTATGGTGACGCACGATCCCCGCATCGCTGCCAACGCCGACCGGATCGTGTTTCTCAAGGACGGTACCATCGTCAACGAGACCTATCTCGAGAGTCACGGCAAGGGTGAAGAAAAGCAAGTCAGGGAGAGGATGGAGCTGCTATGATCTTCCAGCTCAGACTCGCGTTTAGATATCTCGCCGGGCGTAAGCTTCGCACGACGCTGACCACTCTCGCGATAGTATTCGGCGTGATGGTCATCTTCGGGCTCAATGGGTTTCTTCCCACGTTTCAGAAGGCCTTTCGCGACAGCATGATGGCGAGCGCGAACAAAGTTGATTTAACGGTCACCAGTGAAGCCCGCGGAGTATTCGACGCCGGTGCGGTGAATAAGGTCCGGAAAACCGATGGGGTCGCCCATGCGACCGGTTCGCTGGTAAAACCCGTTATTCTGCCTCCGGAGCAGGCTCCGAAAAACAAAGACAACCAGCCGATAGGCACGCTCTCGCTCAACGGGGTCGACCCCGATAGCGCCGACAACGTCCGTCCGCTCTCGATCTCCAAAGGTCGCGGACTGGAAGCCTGGGATGCGAACGCCGTCATTATTTCGGAAAGACTCGCCGAGGATACCGGCCTCGACGTGGGGGGCAAGCTTCGGATTCCTTCAGCCTCCGGCACGACGGAATTCACGGTGGTCGGAATCGCGAGCGACCGGCCTGCGGCGGGATCGGAAGAGGTCTTCGTTCCGCTCAAAGCCGCCCAAGGCGTGTTCAATCAGCCGGGCAAAATCAACACCATCGAAGCGCTGTTCACCCCGGGTAGCGATGGAAAGGCTGTAAGCCGAGAGGTACTCGACGGGCTCGGAGAAGGTTTCAAGTCCGGGGGCAACCAGGTGGGAACCGAGTACCAGGCGAGCATGGAAATGGGGGCCTTCATATTTAATATGATGGGCATCCTCGCCCTGGCGATGGGCGGGTTCATCATCTTCAATACCTTCCGCACCGTCGTTGCTGAGCGCCGCCGGGATATCGGCATGCTCCGCGCGGTGGGCGCGTCGCGCCGCACAATAATCGGCTTGTTCTTGTCCGAGAGCCTGGTACAGGGCGTCATCGGCACCGCCTTAGGAATGGCGACCGGGTATTTGATAGCGATCGGTATGATAGCCGGGACGAAACCGAGATATGAGGAGTTGCTGCACATCAAGATGAGCAACCCATCTTTTGCCGTCCAAGCCTACATTGTGGCGATCGTGCTTGGCGTGGGAGTGACGGTGGTCGGCGGGCTATACCCGGCGTTCATCGCGAGCCGCGTTACGCCTCTGGAAGCCCTGCGTCCCTCTGTCGGTGAGGTCAGCTGGAAGTCGATGAGCAAGCGGTTAATCGTCGGATCGATAATTATCGGATTCGCCCTGCTCGGCCTCGTCTCCGGCGAAGTCGGTCTAGCGTCGCTGGGAGCGGTCGTCTTCCTAATCGGCCTCATAGTTATCGGGCCCGCGTTGATCCGGCCGATTTCTGCAGCTTTCGGGAGATTGCTCACCCTGGCCTTTGCCAGGGAGGGCCACCTGGCCGAGGGAAATCTGGCAAGACAGCCTGAACGCGCGGCCATCACCGCTTCGGCCATGCTCATCGGCCTCGCGATACTGGTGGGCGTAGCGGGAATGGTTTCCTCGATGGAGTCCGGGCTATTAAAGCTTGTAGACAAGAGCATGGGCGCGGATTATCTGCTCGTCCCGCAGTCTCTCGCGTTGGGTACCGGTAATGCAGGAGCGGGCCCCGAGCTCATGGGCAAAATCCGAAATATCGACGGAATCGGGAGAACGACCACGCTACGCATGGGTAAGACGGTGACGGACGGTACCGATCTCCAAGTCGCCGGCGTCAATCCCGAAACCTATCCCAAGGTTGCCGGACTGGAGTTCACCGCCGGCGAGCCGTCAGAGGCATATACGGCGTTGGGCAAGGGGCGCTCGATGATCGTGAACGGCATCTTCGCCTCTCAGCGGGGCCTCAAGGTTGGCCAGACGCTTGAGCTCAAGACCGCCGAGGGACCGCGTTCTTATAAGATCGTCGGGATCGGTTCCGACCTCGTGAATTTCAAATTGGCGACGGGCTATGTATCCCAGAAGAACCTCGAGCGCGATTTCCATGAGACAACCGACCTCCTGGTAATGGCCGACCAAAAAGCCGGCGCCGATTCGTCAGCCGTCGAGAGCGGCCTGCGGAAAGTCGTTCGCGATTATCCAACCTTTAAGCTCTTCTCTTCCGAAGAGTGGAGGAAGGATATGATGGAGGGCGTGAGCTCGACAATGAAGATATACTACGGGCTGGTCTTCGTCTTGGCGGTGCCTTCCCTGATTGCGCTCGTCAACACGCTCGCCATCAACGTGCTCGAGCGTACCCGCGAAATCGGCATGATGAGGGCGGTGGGAGCGACCCGCCGCCAGGTGCGCCGGATAATCCTAGGCGAGAGCCTGCTACTCGCTGCGACCGGCACGGCCTTCGGCATTCTGGCCGGTCTTTGGCTGGGTTACATCATGGTCGCGGCGCTAGGGACGACCGGCTTTACCATGCCATATTACTTTCCGTATCTGGGGATTCTGCTCACGATAGCGGTCGGCCTGCTCTTTGGCGTGCTCGGCTCGCTCATTCCGGCCCGCCAAGCCGCCAAGCTCAATATCGTAAACGCGCTGCATTACGAGTAGTCGATCACGGCACGAGGATTGCCGGCGGAGATAAAAAGGGGAGGTGTTTAGCCTCCCCTTTATTGCGCAATGCTTCTCTATGCCGCTTTCCGGCCTTTGGCGGCTTCCGGTAAAACGTCAGGCTCCAATTGCAACCCGTTACAGTAATGGCTGTACAAGGCCGTATGGCTGACGAGGCTTACGAATTCTTGGATCTTCTGGTCCGTATAGCCAAGTTGTTTGAGCATTGCCGTATCCCAGTTGATGTTGTAACCGCAGTTGAGAACGGTATCCACAGCGAGGCTTACAAGGGCCATCGTCTCCTTGCCCCATTTGGATGCCGTTTCCTTAAACGAATTCCACTCGTGCGCGAGCTGGTCTGGATTATGCGCCATGGCCTTGATCGCCTGCGGGACGAAATCGATCCCCATTTCGCGCTTGACGTCATCATAGACAGTTTTCACCTGTTCGGACGCCTCATGCTCTTCCACAAGTCGTATTGTCGGCACGATGAACCACCCCCTTCGATTTTGACTCTTCTGTTTACCCGTTCGCGGTTTGTGATCCACAGGAGTTCGACTTTAATCGCCTACTTTGTACCAGCGTCTTGACCGCCAGGTGAAACGATGACAAATACTCAAGAAAACTAGAAATATAACTCATCATATTGAGTATTTTGTAAATATAGGGTGTGACGTGGCTGAACTCTACGTGCGGAAGATAAATCAGGAGATAATTCGGAGGCTTCTTCAGCCGCGGACCTTTATTCAGGTTTTATACGGTCCTCGCCAGGTTGGCAAGACGACTTCGATTCGACAGGTGCTTGAACAGCTTGACTTACCGTACCATTATGCCTCAGCGGATCAGCCGAGTATTAGGGATGCGACATGGCTTGAAGAGCAATGGGAAATCGGACGCTGATACTATGAATGACCGAGAATTATGGGGTCGCCTTGTGGAATCGGCGGTCGGAGCTCATTTACTTAACATCACATTAGAAAAACGTCTGGAGCTCTGCTACTGGCGTGAACGCGACAAAGAGGTTGATTTCGTGGTTCGTGGAGGCAAGAACCTCATAGCGATAGAGGTTAAAAGCGGTCGGCGAAAAGGGTCTCTATCCGGCATGGCCGCGTTTGATAAGATGTTCACCCCTCTACATAAACTGCTCGTCGGCAGAGACGGCATCCCGGTCGGCGACTTTCTTCGGTCTGATCTCTCAGATTGGCTAAGGCGATCGCGGTAGAATAACTTAAGAAGCGTTACGTTTCAGATGAACTCAGGCAGCAGACAGGCGCTGAACTTCGAATTCTCTTCCCGTTTCGATTTCCGGGCAACGGCCACTATTCGATCAACATTTGAATCTCGGTCAGGTAATTCTCGGGTTTACCCTTAAAGATCATCCCCGGGCCTTTGATATAGACCTCTCTCGATGGGAGCTTAACGACATAGCCCTTCTCCTTAATGTAAGCCATGATCTTCTCGTAGCTGCGATTTAGGGTATCGTAGGGGCCTTTGTGGACGAGCGTGACTGCCATTCCGCCGGGAAGCTCGTGCACGCTGATCCCATCCTTGGACGTGCCCTTTCTGATCGGAAAGCACGATTCGATGTCGGCGTCCTCTTCCTTGTAATCGGAGTCATAGTAAAGGTTCATCGGCTTCCCGCTGATGTAGCGGCCCATGATCTTACCGACTTTGCCCAGCTTTTCGCCGCAATCGCTGTACTTCCCTTTGAACCTGATGCCCGCGATCAGCAGGGTATCGAGCGTCTGCTCTTCGACTTCGAACTCACCGTTTTTCAGCGCCATAGCGGCCTCCTTCTCGCTCGCGATGAGCAAATCGATATTCCTCACGATCTCTTTCTGCCTGCGAATCTTCACCAAGATGTCGGCCCGTTTGTCTTCCAGAAACCTTATACCATCGCCGTCAGCCGAAGCGCCATCGAGAATCTCGGCTATGTCGTTAAGGCTGAAGTCGATGTCGCGCAGGAATCTTACGATCCTGGCCCGCTCTATGTTCGCGGCATCGTAATAACGATAGCCCGAGTCCTCGTCTATCCTATGGGGGACGAGAATCCCGCGCTCGTGGTAGAGGCGCAGCGCTTTTATCGAGAGACCGGTAGCCCTTGAGAACTCGCCTATGCTGTACATAGCACCCCGTTCACTGGCGCATATTCGTCGATTACTCTTTTTCCACCGGTTGTCGAATGATGGTTTTCAGCTTCTCGGGTGCGCACTTTCTTGGATCGCTGAGGTAGATTTCGTGGTGTTTTCCTGTTAGCGCATACCCGTTTTCCCGGGCGTGCTCGTGTAGCCTCCGGATATTGGGACCCTCTTCGGAATACGGGCCGATGTGCATTATCTGGACCGCAAGACCTTCATGGTAGCGCTCGAATCTGACTTTCGACAGCGCCGGCGGGTTTTTCTTGCGCTCGAGATCATAAGTCGCGGCTTTCACCTGGTGCTCCGTGACGATATCGGGCTGGGCGATCATTAAGGTCCACAACCATAGGTCTTTCTTTGATTCCGTAAAAGCGGTCATGTCTTCCGCCCACCAGAGACCCTCGAGGGGCTGAACGACCCAATCCGCATCGGGGGTTTCCTTCTTAACCATAAACTTGAGGGTGAATGATACGCCGTATAGAGCTTCGATTATCGGCTGGAAATCCTCGGAGGCATTGGGGTTCCCCGTACCGTCGGCCATGAGAAAGTTCATGGATGGGACGTCGACGAGAGATACCTCTTTGGCCGAGGGTTTATAAAGATGTTTGAGTTCTTTCTTCAAATCAATCTTGGGCATGATAAAGCTCCTTTCGAACGCTCTTAGATTCTTTATCTCTTATGGTACGGCCCGCCCCAAGGGGAGAGTCAAGGTTTTTATTCAGGCGGTTTCATGCGGTAATACTGTTGGCAATGTTGCTCTTGGTTATACCAACGGCGCTAAAGCTCCTTGCAAGCACAAGCGGGGTAATGATGACAAGACTGCGCATTCCGGCGAATTCGGCCACCCATTCCGGGCAATTCGGCCACCCTCAATTAAAGATAGTGGCTTTTGCCAGACATTTTCGATACCGAGAATCATGATCACCGTTGCTGAAATAAAAACAAAGGCTATCCACTTCCAGTTGGTTAACTCAACTCGCCCGGTTTTGTTCTGACTA
>JAMCWL010000079.1:0-3214 GCA_023481285.1 Actinomycetota bacterium
CTTCGGCCTAACCGCGTTCTGGGCCCGCATCTCCTGCTCCATCGTCTTCTTCGAGGCCATGGCGCCCCAATAAAGCAGGCCGATCATGCAAGCAATGATCGCCAAAGTAGATGCAACGCGCCTCATCCACCCGCCGTTCATGTGCTGCTCTTGCCTTGTCTTAATCTTGCCGTCGAACTTGAGCGGATGATCGTACTCCCTAGTATACTGCTCAATAAGTGGTTGCGGGTCAAGCCCAAGGTGCTCGGCATAGGTCTTGATAAACCCGCGAGCGTAGACGTCGCCCGAAATCGCTCCGAAGCGATCTTCCTCTATCGCCAGAATGAACCTTGCGCGGATTTTCGTGGCCCGCTCCACGTCGCTAACGGTAAGGCCTCTCCGCCGCCGGACGTCCGCCAAAATCATTCCGACCGTTGTTTCGCGCAACTCGCCGCGATCCTCTTTCATCCCGACTTATTCTTCCAATAATCTCTACGACTAAACGAATAAAGCACTGATTTACCAGCAGCGTTCGCACAGTGAGGCGCGGTCGCGGATGGCCTTTTTCGGCCGCGCACCGGTTGTTCGAGACACGAAAACAAGCGGTCTTAAATACATCGTGCTTATCTTCTGAAAATGTAGACTTTGAGAGCGGTGAGTGGAGCGGCGCTAAAAGTCCGATAGAGTGCTTGGCGGCCTAGGCGGTTACGAGATGATTAAAAGATGATTGCCCGCCGAGCGGGCGGTCGATCGGTAGGAGGCTAAGCTTACTCGTAGAGGTCGTCGCGGCTTCGCATGTCGTCGAGGTCCTCGATCGTGAGCAGGACGGACCGAGGCTTGCTGCCATCGTGCGGTCCCACGATGCCCTTCGCCTCGAGCATGTCGACCAGGCGCGCCGCTCTCGAGTAGCCCACCCTGAGCCGCCTTTGGAGCATTGAGACTGACGCCTGCCCCGAGTTCACGACTATGGACATCGCCTCGTCGAGGAGCGGATCATCGAACCCGATATCGAATTGACTCTTCGCTTCCTCGAGAATCTCGGCGCGATACTCCGGTTTCGCCTGCTTCTTCGAGTACTCGGTGACGAGCTCGATTTCCTGTTCCGACACGTAGCCGCCCTGGACCCGCTGGGGCTTGTGATGGGCCGGCGTCGAAAACAGCATGTCACCCTTGCCGATAAGCTTCTCGGCGCCCGGGGTGTCCAGGATAACCCGGGTGTCGATCTGCGAGCCCACCGCGAAGGCGATCCGGCAGATGATGTTCGCTTTGATAAGACCCGTGATAATATCCGTCGAAGGCCGCTGAGTCGCGACGACCAGGTGGATGCCCACCGCTCTCGCGAGCTGGGCGATGCGGCAAATCGCGTCTTCGACGTCGTTCGGCGCAACCATCATGAGATCCGCGAGCTCGTCGATGATCACGAGCATAAAAGGCATAAGCTTGCCCTCTTTTTTGCCTCTCGACACCGCCTCGTTGTAAGAGGCGATATTCTTGACCCCCGCTTTCTGGAGTATCTCGTAGCGCTCTTCCATCTCCGATACGGCCCAGGCGAGCGCTACTGCGGCTTGCTTTGGATTCGTCACCACGGGGGTCAGGAGGTGCGGTATGTCGTTATAGAGGCTGAGCTCGACCCTCTTGGGGTCGATCATAATCATCTTCACCTGGTCGGGACGAGCCCTCATCAAGACGCTCATAAGGATCGAGTTGACGCAGACGCTTTTCCCGGACCCGGTGGCGCCCGCGATTAGAAGATGCGGCATATCGGCGATGTTCGCCAAAGTCGGGGCTCCGCCGATATCCTTGCCGACCCCAAACGCGAGAACGCCCGGCTCGATCGAGGCCAAGTCGGAACCGAGGACGTCGCCGAGCGTAACGAGGGCGCGATGTTGGTTCGGCACTTCGATACCGATGGCGCTTCTCCCTGGAATCGGCGCGAGGATTCTTACATCGGCGGTCGCCAACGCGAGGGCTATGTCGTCGGCCAACGATAAAATCCTGTTGACCTTGACGCCCGCCGCGAGCTCGATCTCGTAGCGGGTGACGGTCGGGCCCTTGATGACCCGCGTGACGTGCCCGTCGACCTCGAAATCGCGAAGCGTACATTCCAGCACCTCGCTGTTTTCCTTCGCGTCCTCGGTGCCCGACAGACCTTTCGAGGTGGTTCTCTTCAGCAACGACATCGGCGGCAGCTTGTATTCTCCGCCCGCCGGCGGCTCGGGAACGTCTATCTTCAGCTGAACGGTTTCCTTCGCGTTGAAACTGGGCTCCTGGATCACGACCGGATCGAGGCGCATCGTCTTTGTCGGCCTCGCCGACGCCGGATTCGTATCCACGATCTCCGGCGCGAACTTCGTCTTTTTCGCTCTCTCTTTATCCGATTTGGACGCTTCGAATTCCGCGTCCGGGGAACCCTTCAACCGTGTCGCGAGCTTTCCGAACGCCTCGACAATAGACACTCTGGTCGTTACGACGAGGCCCGCCGCAAGGGCCGCCAGCAGCACGACGTAGGCGCCGGCCAAGCCGAAAAGAGCTCTGGCGACATATGCGAGACTGGCCCCGGCGAAACCGCCGTACGCTTCGAAAACACTCTGATCGAATAGTTTGTTCTCGGGAGCTTGGAGGGCGAATAGCGCCAGCACACTGACGAACGTGATAATGGCGCCCGCTCCCACAACCCTGAAATCCGTCTTGTTCCTGCGTAAGAGGTAGATGAGCCCGAAAGCGATCATCGCGGGGGGAATAAGGTAGCGACCGGCGCCAGTCAACCATTGCAGCCCACCGTCGAGCAGTGTCCCGACAAAACCGGAGGCTCGCGTATAAACGCTGATGCCCACGATTAATCCCGCGGCCAACAACGCGCTACCGATGACTTCCTCGATATGACTTGGGGTTTTACGCTTAGAGGGCTTGGCTTTTCGCTTGCTCGCTGTGGGTGAGTTTCTTGTCATTAATCACCTTTGGCCGGATCGACAGGAGCGCTCCTTGCCGGCATAACGGCCAGCTCCTCGTTTATATCCGACCAATATTATAGGCCGTGAGAGGGCAAAAGAGAAATCCGCTTACCCGACGGGTGGAATAACGGACGCCCACTGGCCGCGACCGAAGGCGATGAGGGCGATGATGGCGGTGAGGATGACCACCCCCCAGAACACGTGGTGAACCGCTCTGGTCAGGGAGGCAGCCGCAGGGTCTCCCAGCGGGTGGCTCCACAACAGCAGCACCAATCCGCCCATGA
>JAMCWL010000079.1:3224-5614 GCA_023481285.1 Actinomycetota bacterium
AGCTGCGCACCTCCAAAAACTTGAGTAGGTACTTGATGCTGAAGTAGCCGACGACGGCCGAGACGGCAACTCCCACGAAAAACGAGAATCCCGCGTGAACGTGGATTAATTTGCGCGCTTCGTAAACCGCGGCTCCGAAGGTGATCGGCGCGGACAGCAAAAAGGAAAAACGGGCCGCGTCCCGCCGATTGAAGTTCCTGAACAAGCTCGTCGTGATCGTGATGCCGGATCGTGATACGCCGGGGATGATGGCGAGCGCTTGCATCGAACCGACGATGACGGCGTCTTTAAAGCCGATGCGCGTGATGTCTTTCGTGCCCTTGCTCATCCTATCGGCCGCCAAGAGTATAATCCCCATCGCGGCCAGCGAGCCGGCGATGAGCAGCGGAAGCGTGTTGAACACGCTCTCCACCTTTTTCTCAAGAAGCACCCCCACGATGCCCCCGGGGATCGAACCTATCAACAAGTACCACGCGAACTTTTCGTCAGCGGTTGACGCCGATTTCTTCTTTACGCTCGAGAAAAAGGCCTTGATCAACCGGACGAAGTCCGTTCTGAAGAAGAGCAAGACGGCCATAGCGGTGCCGAAATGCAGCGCGACGTCGAAAGCCAGTCTGTCGGATTGAGACAAGGCGTCGTGAAACTTGAAAAGCCACGGAACGAGGACGAGGTGGCCGGACGAGCTGATCGGTAGAAACTCCCCCAGGCCCTGGACGGCCCCGAGAATAATCGCGTGCAATAAGGACACATGAACCTCCCGCATAAAGCCTATCGGTGATTATAACCTTAAGCGGCGTGAATAAAGCCCGTGCGTGAGAAAGTTTACACAAAGTTCGCCTGTCCGGCCTTGAGCGTGCGATTGAAGCTTGGTGAGGCGCTACAGCACCGGACGGTAGAAGTGCCCCGTCGTATGATCGGAGAAGCTATTATGGACGGTCGCGGCTTTGGCGAGCGTCCCGTCGCCAACTTCCCCGATGGCTTGGATCTCGGCCAAGGCCCGTCTGTACACTTCGACAACCGCCCTCGCCCGGGCGGGGGCGTAAAGCTCAAGTTGGAGACGTATCGACGAGACCCCGGTCGCCAACACGGCCGGGAGTTCCTCCAATAAGCAGAGGTCTTTCGAATTATAGATGTGGGTCCGCGCCCGTTCGTCTAACACCACGGGAAACCGGAAGTCTTTCGGATCGACGATTTCATACGGCGCGAGGCCCTCCGTTTTTTTTCGCACAGCGACCGGATGCTCGGCCGTCATCACTTCTATCGCACCGTGAACGATCGTCTCGACCGGTACAGGGCTCATCCGGACCAATCCGGCGATATCCTCGCTGTCCGCCTCCACGGAGGCGGTGAAGCCAGAATACGCGCTTTCCGCGAGATCCATCGCGGTCAGCGAATTCAGAACGTTGATGTGATAGTCGAGAACCGCTTCGAAGCCGGACTCGAGTAGTAAGCGGGAAAGGCCGAGGTTGTCGCAGAGGGCGACGCCCCCTCCCCAAATGCCAATCGCATCCGCGAGAATCCCTTCGAGTTCGACGTCTTTCGCGATGTTGCCGAACGCCGGCCTTATCTCCGGATGCTCCCTTATCACCTTTCGTGACTTATGGTCGAGCGCTCCCGAACCACCCTGGACTCGCAGGTAAATACGGTCGGCGCCCGCCCCGACGCACGCCACGCTGGCCTCGATGTCGGAAGCGCTCACGTGCAGGCCGACGAGCGCGGTTTCTCGCTTAACGGAGCGCCCCTTAAGAGTGCGCTCGAAGAAATGTTTGGCGTCGTGCGGCGCAGGGCACGGTCGCGCTCGGTACGGCGAAAGGCGCCGTTGGTCCAAGTCCGCGACGAACCGCCGCCTGACCTCGTTTATCTCGGAGACCGAGAGCATCGGGGCACCGTCGATTCGCGCATCGAGCTTCTTAATTCTGTACGCCGCGTCTCCCAGCTTGCCGAGCTGGCGCTCCAAGAGATCTAAGGTCACGGGCTTGGTCCTGGCCTTCTCGGCCCTGGCGTCGCCCCGCACACGGCAACTCACACCGCCGGAGCTCGCGGTCACCTTCAGCGGCTCTCCGACCGCTAGAGCGACGTCGAGCTCGATCGGGATGCGCTTCTCGCCCCCGGCGGCCCTCTCTCGTTCCACTATGAAGACGCGATCGCCGTTGGCGATGTGATGGCGCTTTTCCTCGAACTTGACGACCGCCCGCGCGCCCGGCGGCGCGGCCTCGACCGGCCCGCCGCCGACGGTGAGACCGCCGACCTTCTGTCGAACCCTTCCGCCCCGGCTCACCCACACCTCCAGAACGTCGTTCAGCGCGATCGGCCGCTGGAGGGCTATCCCCACGTCCCCGGTGAATACGTCGGTGAACGCCACCCTGCCCGCCATGACGCCCCGGTCGCTC
>JAMCWL010000098.1 GCA_023481285.1 Actinomycetota bacterium
GTGTTGAGTCTTTTAATCTTATCCAAGTGGCTAGCTCCTTATACTCTCTAATTATGCCCGTTCCGTTCCGGCAACCACCTGCGAAGCGCAACCTCGGGGCAGAGGTTCCAACACCCATTTCTATTCTACGTCGCCCGCCCGGAAAGACAAGGTCAACGCGGCTGGTTATCCTTCCGCACCGGGAAGAGCTTCTATACTACCACGAGACCGGGCGCCGATCAGGAGTCCGTGACGATTCACCGCCTTATCTCGGCATTGAAACCGGTTCGTAATCCACCACCGGTTCTTGTATGAACCAGGCGACCTCCATCAAGGATACCATTGGATTTATGAGCTGGAAAGCGCTTGCTATCCCCAAGATTTACCATGATGGCGCGCGCAAATTCTCGGTCGACCGCACGGTTACCGGTCGTTAAAGTTTTCACCGCATCTGCCGATTGTGTGAATGAATTCGCATGACTGAGGGGCCTGGATGAAACCGCGAGCGGTTATGGATAAGACGAAAGATTTACGAAACCTACTGGAAGCACGCGACTCCGTCGAAGCCTTGCGCTTCAAATCTTTGCTGCTGGACAGCGCCAGCGACGCGATCATGGTCCACGATCTCGACGGACGCCTGCTTTACGTCAACGACGCCGCTTGCGCCATAAGCGGCTATTGTAAGGAGGAGCTGCTCCGCATGCGCATCCAAGATCTCGATGCGAATAATCCCGAAGGTCTCACATCGCCCCGCGTGCGACCATTGGTTGGGCAAAAAACCGCCCGGTTTGATCTATATCACAAGGGCAAAGACGGGCGAATCGTTCCGGTCGAGATCCACGCTAGAATCGTGGACTTCGACGGCCGTAAGGTCGTGGCGGGAATCGCCAGGGACATAAGCGAGCGCAAACAAGCCGAAGAGATGATCAAGCGCATGGCCTACTACGACCCGCTGACCGGTCTGCCGAACAGGGCGCTCTTCATCGACCGGCTCAAGGTGGCCCTCGCGCACGCCAAGCGAAACCGCGAGAGGCTGGCGATCATGTTCTTGGACCTCGACGACTTCAAATCGATCAACGATACTCTCGGCCACGTGCTGGGCGACGAGCTGATGCGGGAAGTGGCCGAGCGCCTCAGGAGCTTGATGCGAGAGAGCGATACAGTCGCGAGACTTGGAGGCGACGAATTCACCCTGCTTCTCTCGCCCGTCAACCATGAGGACGACGCGGAGACGGTCGCCGAGCGAATTCTCGACGCCCTGGCCCCCTCGTTCAAACTGCACGATCATGAGTTCCATGTGACCGCCAGCGTGGGAATAGCGCTTTTCCCCGGTGACGGTAGGACCGTCGAATCCCTCCTAAAAAACGCCGATTCGGCGATGTACCGGGCAAAAGAACAGGGGCGCAACAACTACCAGGTGTACACGCCGGCGATGAACGCGGGGGCGAAGACTCGGCTGGCACTCGAGACGAGCCTTCGCCATGCCCTGGAGAGGGACGAGTTCGTCCTCCACTACCAACCGCAGGTCAACATCGAGACCGGACGCGTGGTCGGCATCGAGGCACTTATCCGTTGGAACCACCCCGAGCGCGGTCTTATCCAACCGCTGGATTTCATACCTCTGGCGGAGGAAACGGGGCTTATCGTTCCAATCGGCGTCTGGGTGCTGCGAACCACGTGCGAGCAGAACAAAGCATGGCAAACCGCTGGGCTTCAACCGGTGCGGGTATCGGTCAATCTATCCGCTCGTCAATTCCAACAGCAAAACCTCGTCGAGACCGTGACGCGGATTCTCGACGAAACGGGGCTCGACCCCGGTTATCTCGAGCTCGAGATAACCGAGAGCATCGCGATGCGGAACGCTAAGCGCACGATCAAGACGCTCGCGAGCCTGAAGGAGAAGGGCGTCCTCATCGCGATCGACGATTTCGGGACGGGCTACTCATCGCTGAGCTACTTGAAGCGCTTCCCCATCCACACGCTCAAAATCGCCGAGGCGTTCGTCCATGACGTCGGCGGCAATCCCGACAGCGCCGCGATCGCATCGACCATCATCGCTCTGGCAAAGAACTTGAAGCTCAACACGGTTGCCGAAGGCGTGGAAACCGAAGAGCAGCTCGCCTTCCTAAGGGAGCGCCGCTGCCACGAGATGCAAGGTTTTCTGTTCAGCCATCCGGTGCCGGGCAAGGATATCCCCATGCTCCTCGACGCCCAGGCCGTCGTCTTCATCGGAGCGTAACTAAACGCCCCGGCGGTCCCACCGCAAGCGCGCGTTTAGTCCAAGCTTCGGCGCTCCCCCACTACATCGAGGAAACCGTCGACCGCCAACACGGCGCCCGCACCAACAAGCGTTCCATCAAGGCGCTTGGAATACTAAATCGGCTGGGGTAGGCCAACCGGAAGCGGGCTCTCGCTGAATCTCGTCTACAATCCGGAGAAGCACCTTGCGGTATAAATGGCTGGATGCATGGTCCGGCTATCCCAGTAAGCCGAGCTCCCGGTGCTTCGCGGCAACGGCGCCGGCCAACCTATCCAGGGCCGCGTAGTCGTCCGCCCCGGGAAGCCCCTTGGCGACGACCGGCTCGAGAAAGTCCACCTTCACATGGACCAACAGCTCGGTGATCTGCTCGACCATCCGGCCGCCCCAGCCATATGAGCCGATCAACCCGGCAACCTTCAACTTGGGACGCAGTGCGTCCGCCAGATAAGCGGCATTGACGGCGAGAGGGTGCGCTCCCGACAGAACGGTGGGCGACGCCAAGACGAGCGTCGCCGCATCGACCAAAGCCATCGCGAGCTCTCCCAAATCCACCCTGGTAAGATTGAATGGCTTAACCTCGATGCCCCGCCGGATCAACGCATCGGCGAAGTAGCCGACCATCTTCTCGGTGCTCCCGTGCATCGTGACGAACGGAAGAACAACCTGATTCTTGACCAAGTCGGAAGACCACTCCCGATAGGGAGCGATAATGCCTTCAGGGTTGTCGTAGAGCGGGCCGTGGCTCGGGGCGATGATGCTCGGCTCCAGATCGGCCGCCCGTTCGAGGTGCTTTTTCACGCTCGTTCTAAACGGCATAAGAATCTCGGCGTAATAGCGCTTGGCCGCCACGTAGAGGGACGCTGAATCGGTCGAGAACAGCTCGCTCGTGGCGAAATGCGCTCCAAGAAAGTCGCACGTGAAGAGAACCCTGTCTTCCCTGAGATAGGTGAACATGGTCTCCGGCCAATGAACCCACGGGGCATGGATGAATTCTAGAGTTCTGCCGCCAAGAGACAGGCTGTCCCCATCGCCCACCTCCATAAACCGCTCCTCGGCGACGGCCAAGAGCTCGATTAACAGCCCTTTACACTTGGAATTGGCGACCACTTTGGCCGCGGGATAGAGCTCGAGTATCTTGGGGATGGATCCGGAGTGATCCTGCTCCGCGTGATTGCTGATCACATAATCGATCGCCTCGACGCCCAGTTTCTTCAGATTGGAAACGAGCTCATGCTCTTTCGACGGGTCGACCGTGTCGATCAGGGCGGTCTTCTCGCTACCCTTGACCAGGTAGGAGTTGTAGCTCGTCCCCTGGGGAAGCGGTATCAGTGCATCGAACAACCGCCGGTCCCAATCGATGGCGCCCACCGAGTCGATCCCCGGCTTAATATGCCTAACAGTCATTTTACTCCTCTACCTCGAACAACGATTTATCGGAACCGCACAACGGGCAAACCCAATCATCGGGCAAGTCTTCGAAGCTGGTCCCGGGCGATACGCCGGAATCGGGATCGCCCACCGTCGGGTCGTATACATACCCGCAAACCGTACACCTATAACGGCTCATTTCTTGCATAGACGCCCCTTGTTTCCCTAGCGGCCCGCCGCCGACTCGAGGCGGCCGCGACCGCTCGCCTTTCTCGTCGTTATTGCCGCCGAACATCGCGGTGAGAAGCCGGTTCTCTACCTCAAATTCTATCTCAAGTTACTTGAGTATGTCGACCGTCACCGTCCGCCTGCCCCAGTTTACGCACCGATCGTTCGATGGCAGCCAGAGGTCCACGATGTTGCCCTTTATCACCCCGCCGGTGTCGTTCGCAATCCCATACCCATATCCTTCAACGTAAAGCCGGGTACCCAAGGGAATCACGTTGGGATCGACGGCTATAGAGCCGGAACCGACAGGTTCACCCGATGCGGTCGTCTGTCCTTTTGGAAAATCGGGGGGCCCGTATGCGGTCGCCTCCATCCTTAGAGTACGATAGGCGTTTCGGCTTGAGGGCGGTCGATTGTCCCCGTTTCCGCTTTGCGAAGTGGGTTCGTCGTCTCTCGACGGTGGCGGTGGATCAACCTGCTCGGCGCTTTGACTCTTGGGCTTATCATCGACAGCGGATAAATTATCCGGATCGCCCGGCAGGTTGAGCGCGCTCGTGGGTTGCCCGCGTTTCTTGGCGGTTTCCTTTTGCGGCTCCGGCTCTCCAACCAGCAGGCCCGCAATTCCAATGTAAATAAAAATCAAGACGCCTATGCGGACCCAAACTTTCGTACCCCACAACACATTATCGGCCTCCCCAAAAACAGCGGCCCGATTGAGGGCCGTTCTCGCAAGATGTCGCAGTTCTTACCCACGCAAACTCACTTTTAAATTCTTTGACTTCTTACGGGTCGGGGAGCGAACGGCCGGCCGGGCCGCGGCGCACCCAAGAACCTTTTGGGAAGGCGAAACTCCGGTTCGAGGGCGTCGTAAAGACCAATAAAACCTCAATTTACTATTGACTGTAGTAGATAGAGTGCTAAACTGAATCTACTACAGTCAATAGTACTATTAAGTGCCGGGGGTAAAGATGAGCTCATGCAACCAACGGTTTAGGGCGAGCAAGAACCTGTAAGCGAAAACTCCAGGAGTTATCTGTGGATTTCAGTCTTTGGTTTGTCACCGGAATATTGACCAGCTTCCATTGCGTCGCCATGTGCGGAACGATGGTCGCCTCTTACGCGATTAAGGGTTCCGAAGGCGCCATACGCCGGTTCAACTTCATCCCTCATCTCGCCTACAACGGCGCAAAGCTGATCTCATACACGTTGATCGGCGTGCTTCTGGGCTTCCTCGGATCGGCCGCCACCTCCCGAAGTCGCGTCCGAGGTCGCGCCCGATGCGTAGGCGCCGGAGCTCCCGCCCGAGGAGGCGCCGCCTCCATACGCGAGGCCGCCCGAAGGGCCGCTGAACGAGCCGGCGTAGGAGTAGGCGAAATAGAAGGCGATGATGCCACTGGCCGCGACCATCAAGATTTTCTTGTTCTTGCTCATGCCCGGGTTGTACTCGGTCGCCGGCGCGTCTTGCTCATGCTCTGATTTGCTGGTCATTTTGCTCTCCTTTATCGATCTCTATCACTGGACCCGGCCCTAACCGCCGGGTTGCGACGCCGGGCCCGTCCGCACGTTGAGCTGGTTCCCGCCGCTCGGGCTGCGCTGGCTCTGGCTCTGCCCAGCCGGCGTTTGGGACGGCGGGGCCTGAGAGCCCGGCGCCGGGTAGGGCGAGACGTACTGCGCCGAACTTTGGCTGGTGGCCAGGTAATAGCCCGCGAAGAGCGCTAAAACGATGACCGC
>JAMCWL010000095.1 GCA_023481285.1 Actinomycetota bacterium
CGTAGCGGGAGCAGTCGATCGCGACCTTATAGCAGCGCTGCCTGAACTCGTCCGTGCCGACTATGGCGTTGAGCGTGTCCTGCTCTTTGCTGCCTTCGTCGCCACCCATGAGCTTCGGCGCCTCGCCAAGAAGCAGATCCGCTACTTTGAGGCTTATCAGCTTCTGAAAATTGGCCACGAAGACGTAGCTCACGACGTCCTGAAAATTGCCGATTACCCGCTCGATACGCTCGAACTGCTTTTTGTAGACATTAATATGGTCGCCCTCGAACAACTGCTTGTTCTTGGCACAAAGGTCCAGCCGATCTTTTTCCAAGGGCGGCGGCCAAGCCTGGCCCCTGTTTAAGAAATCGAGATCAGTAAGCATGGCGTATCCTTACGAGATTACGAGACTTTGACCCACTGGGACCTAGCGGCTAGCGTGTCGTCCTCACACCCATACCGCGCGCCATCGATCGAGTGATTGTCCTTATCGGGAAAGCGACTTTTGATCTCGCCGTTCCTATCTTGCTCAAGGGCGTAGTTTATGAATTCCTTAGCCGCCCTGGGGTTAGTCGCTGAATCAATGACTATCTGCTCGAGGTCCTGCAGCCACTTGATGCCGAACTCGACGGAGTCCGGGCCCTTCTTCGCGCCTTTAATTCGCATGCCCATAGATTTAAGCTCGGCAATGCTTTTAGGCTCAGCGCTATCGGCTATGGTAAGAGTGTTGTGGTATGCCTTCGATTTCTGGAAGAACTCACGATTGAATAGGTTAAGCCCGCTGATTTCATCGAGAAAGTAGAGCGTGCGTCTCGTCTTGTCGTAGTGCATCCGCTCGAAACACAGCGGATCGACGGCGTACCCGAAGTCTAGTCCCTGCCTGATTTGGTCGAATATCGCTCTCTCATCAGCCGCGATGACCCTAAGCTCGACATTCGTAAAGACCTCTAGCCCTGTTCCAACTTCCTCGCCCAGATACTCATGGCGATAGGCCGTGTCATTGACACTCCTCAGGTGCTCGGCATCGGCGAGAAACCGCTCACCTAACCATTCTTTCGGCACGCTCAGATAATCCGAGTGATGCACCAACCGGCCAGGCTTCGTTATTTTCGCTTCTTGGTTGACCCATGACCGCCCCGACTTGGGCGGGTTATACGAGTAGAAGGATATCCGCTGCTTATCCTCGCCCCTAAATAGCGACTGGAGGATGTTTCTTACCTCCTCCATCCCGGCGAACTGGTCGAGCTCCTCGAACCAGGCGTATTTGATGTAGCCGCGCCCCAGGTTAATAGACCGGACCTTCCTGGGGTTGTCTGCTCCCTTGAAAATGATCCTCTGACCCGTCGGCAGGTAGACGATCTGCATGGGGGAGACCTGGAACTTTAGTTCCTCTGCAATCCCTAGCTTTGCCGCAGACCACTCGAACTGCCCGAAAACGGTATCGCGAAGCTCATTCTGGTAGCGGCGAAAGACAACGGCATTGGCTTCAGGGTCCTTGAGCATCCCAAGCAATATTTCAAGGCTTACGAACGTCGATTTCGTCGAGCCGCGCCCGCCCTTCAGCCAATACTCGCTATGCCGTTCCTCTCTGATGCCATGGTGTAGCTCATAAAAGCTAGGAGCGATCAGGTCCGTAAGGTTGACGTTCATTTGTTCGGGATGTTGTCAATGATCTGGATGTTGACGTTACCGAGAGGCCGGTCGTCCTTGAACATACCTAAGTGCTTGCCTAGGAGCTCAAGCGCCCTAATCTTGTCATAGACCTTAACCTCCCGCTCGATAATCGCCCCGTCCTTTCCCGTGGGGATGATCTTCACTTTGACACTCGCGATTGCCGCGGTGTCCTCCCGGTTGGCGTCGCCACGAATTGTAGCTTCATCCATGTTGATGACGTCGATCGCGTTGACGAGGGCGATCTTAGCGAGCTCCAGGATTATGCGGTCCTGGCTTACGCCGGTCCGCTTGGAGCGCTCGGCGATGGCGTTAGCGACGGCGGCCTTAACCTTAACATTCCTTAACTGCCTCGAGGCTTCCGCCTCAGCGCTTTTTGGGCTATACCCGGCCCTGATCGCCGCCTGGGTTGCGTTGAGATCGATCAGATACTCCTCGGCGAAGCTCGTTTGCTTCGGGGTTAGTTTTGCCATGGCTGATCACCTCGGCAAGGGAAGAAGCGGTGCTACGGCATCTGCAAGGCCATCGACCGCATATTCGATCTGCCTTTTGAAGCCGCCATAAAAAATGTCATAGCTCGACTGGCTCATATTCTTGAGCAGATCGAGACGCACGATGTCGCCAGCCCCCGCTAAATGACAGTGGACAAGCTCATGAACGATTGAGTGACGCTGGTCTTCGGGCGATAATTCGAGCCATTCTTTACATAGGATCAGCCTTGCCCGTTTTCTGCCCTCAATTGGATGAACAACAGCCATGAAGCCGTCGAAATCCTCGGCCTCATCCACTTCAATCCTGATTCTCCAATCTTTCAGGTGCAAAAGGTCTGCGATTTGCCGCACATAGCTGCAGAACCGGTTGAAGTCGCTTTTGTTCATCAATCCCTCGCTTACCCGGCGTAGAATAGTCTTATGAGCCGCCACGAATTCTTGCCTCGCTGGGTGAGGCGCCGAAAGATATCCTGGGTCTCATCCCAGTATTACTCGATCACCTGCGAAATTCACGGGCAGATCGGCGACCTTAGGCGAAAGAAGTTTACACCGAAGTGTATTAGGCTCGGCCCCGCGGCTTCCGCGCGGTTCGCCCGCGAACACTGGGCTCAGTCGATCGAGGAGGGTCCGAAGGAATATCTGGGCTTGCCGGTGCTCTACCGCGATCCGAAGCTCTCCGGCGTCTTCGTCGAGCACGAGGAGCCAGAGTAAAAGAAAAGGCGCCCAATCGAGCACCTCTCAAAACCTTATTCTCTTGCATGATCTCCTGAGAGCCCTTACTGTGACGGCTCTCGCCTAGTTTACTACTTTACCACAAAAGTGGTGGGACGAGTAGCCCAAACTACGTTTACGCTGCTCAAAGTACTTAAAAATCTTCGAATTGGAGCTTGACAAGGATCAAAATCTTGTCAAATGGGCCTAAAGCGGCGAAACTTCCCCGAAATCTGGGGCGGGGGGCCCAGCTCATTCTTCGGTCGGAATCCGCCCGAACGCCGCTATAAAAGCCGAAAGCACCTTGACCTCAAAGCGTTGCGCCGAGCTTCTGCTGCCACAGCCACACACTACTCGCGCTATCGCCTTAAAGCTCCAACCTCGGCCGTATCTGAGCTCGATGAACGTCTGATAAGGAGACGGCAGTTGCTCGATCGCTTCCATGACCGGGATGACGTTCATTTCGCGAGAGAGCTCGCGGATCGCCTGGGCAGCCACCGGATCGGAGTGCTCGCCGTCAGGGACGTAGATGATACGATCGCCGGGCCTCCACTCGATGCCGAACTTCTTGAGGAAGGAAAGCTGCTCGTAATACCAGCGCAGCTTCTTGCGAGCATCATCATAGGTCATCGTCTCCCTGACGGCTTCTACCATCTACGCCTCCTTTGTGGTTTATTCGCCCCGTACTCTCTCGATCACCTCAAGAGCTTTACATTTCTTCGGCTCGCAAAAATTGATAGCCTTGCCACGCAGTACGCAGCGTTCATAATGAGCGCACCAGTAATCGCGATAGGTCACGGATTCCTCGCAAGTCTGAGTGCTAAAACCTCGTCTCTTGGTTGCTTCTTCTGGCATCAAACCTCCTTAATCCTCTGGTGCCCGCCATAATACCCCTCAATCCTGGCCTTAACAGCCTCTAACAACGCAGTCTGTCCTGCTGTCTTGCCCTCTAAAACTTTCATCACTTGTTCATCCATCGTGTTCTCAGCAACCAGATGGTGGACGATGACGCTGTTCTTCTGCCCCTGCCTGTGCAGGCGCGCATTAAACTGCTGGTAGAGCTCCAAGCTCCATGTGAGGCCGAACCAAACAACAGTGTTACCGCCCACTTGTAGATTCAGCCCGTGGCCAGCAGAGGCCGGGTGTGCCAGAAGAAGCGGTACTTCACCGGCGTTCCACCGACGAACATCCTCCGGAGTCTCCAGCACCCAGGCTTTCGAGAAGCGCTCCTGAAGTCTCGCAAGATCGTGCCGATAGGCATAGGCCACGAGAACCGGCTTACCGTTGGCTTCCTCGATCAGCTCCTCAAGAGCATCCAGTTTTGCAATGTGTATCTCCTCGACGCCGCCATGCTCGTCGTAGACCGCGCCATTGGCGAGCTGCAAGAGCTTGTTCGCAAGCACCGCGGCAGTTTTTGCCACCACGTCCCCACCGATGAAAGGAAGGAGGAACTGCCGTTCGAGCTGTTCGTAACTCTCCCTGGCAGTGCTCGGTAGTCTAACCGTCACAACGTTATCAATCCGCTCAGGGAGGTCCAGGTAGTCCTCAGCCCGCATGCTGACACAGATGTCCGAGATTTTGCGGTGGATCGCCTCCTCGGCGCCCAGTTTTGGCACCCACTCGTAGACAACACGCCGTCTTGGGTCCTGGCGCCCGGGGTCGAAGTAGCGATTGCGGTAGCCCGTCACGTTCTTGCCTAAGCGCTCGCCCTGATCGAGGAGATATAGCTGTGCCCATAGGTCGATCAAGCCATTCGAGGCCGGCGTGCCGGTCAATCCGACGATTCGGTTGATAAGCGGCCGCACTTTCCGAAGCGCTCTAAAGCGCTTTGCCTTCGACGACTTGAAGCTCGACAGCTCGTCGACGACGACCGTATCGAAAGGCCAGTCCTTCCCGTAATAGTCGACCAACCAGCCGACGTTTTCCCGGTTGATGACGTAGATATCCGCCAGCGCGGACAGCGCAGCGAGGCGCTCTCTAGGTGTTCCGAGCACTTTAGATATCCGCAGATGCGAAAGGTGATCCCACTTTTCGATTTCCGCCGGCCACACGCTCTCTGCAACACGCAGGGGCGCGATCACCAGTACCCGACCAACCTCAAAACGGTCGTACAACAGCTCGTCGATGGCGGTGAGCGTGGCCACAGTCTTCCCAAGACCCATGTCGAGAAAAAGCCCGACGGCCGGCAGCTCAACGATCTTCTCCACGGCGTGCTCCTGATAGACGTGCGGCGTGAACTTCATCCCAACACCGCCTCCTCAATGAATCGGTCGACCATCTGGACGGAATCAAGGCAACGAACCTTGAAACCTAACGCGGTGAGCTCTTACGCCCGCTTCTTCTGTAGACGATTGAGTGTCTTTCCTGGCGCCTTTATTTCGACAAAGATCACCTGGCCGCCTGGGAGTAAGACGAGTCGGTCAGGTGCACCGCGCAGACTCATGATCTTCCATGCCTGACCGCCGAGTGCTTCAACTTTCCGTCTGAATCTGCGTTCGATCCTTTGCTCTTCCATCATTTTCTCTTTCTATGGCTTAATGGCTTAATTAATGCCTTGTGGTTTTACCTGGCGTTTTAAGTTGATTAGGACGATTAAGCCATGAATTGCTCGGATACCTTAAAATGACGTGTCATAGGTATATAGTTGTTACTGTTATGACACCTACTTTCATTAATAATTGATATCTAATGGCTTAATCGTCCTAATGACTAAAAAAGCACCAGGTAAAAGCCTATTTTTTATTAAGCCATTACTTAAAAATATGGCTTAAATTAAGCCATATCGCACAAAACCACGTTGTTGCCCGTACTGTTTACCGAAATACAGGCGTCCTCGGCTCTCTATTTGTGGCTGCCACCCTGGAGTGTTCCGCAATACGTCATTAATCTCCCGGGCCTGCGCTGGTGTCAGCTGCTTCGGATCGCCCTCAAAGAGCTCGACCCAGATTTCCATCGCGCAGACGCGGTCCCTCGCCACCGAGCCTGCCGGTGACCCGCCGAAGTCCGTCCCGTGAATGAACCGGCGCCTGGCCGCTATGTCGAGCTCATCCCAGCCTTCCGGAAGTAGGGTATCCAGGAATTCACGGATGGCGCCAGCCTTGGCGCTCTCCTCGGTGTGGAGCTCCTGCCTTGCCTGCGCATCCTCTTCCAAGGCTGGCGTCAGATAGAGCTCCTCGCCTCTCTGCCAGGCTTCAACCGCCTCGGCCCACACCTGATTGATTTCCTTCGCACTCAGGTCCCTCCACAGGCTTTTCACAGGCTCGTTCTCGCCCACGACCACAGGCCAAAATCGGCGGTTGCCCGTTTTGTCCCGGAGGAATTCCCGATCGTTTGTCGTGCCGAAGATGACACACTGGCGCGGAAAGACGGTCGTGTGGCGGCCGTAGGCGACGCGGAAGTTATCTGATGACTTGGTAATGAAGAGCTTGATTGCTTCCACGTCGGCTTTGCGTGTTGCCCAGAGCTCGCCCATTTCGATAATCCACATGCCTTGAAGCTGCTCGTAGGCATCTTTGCCGTGGACGGAGGCGAGTGAGTCGCTGAACCACCTACCGCCTAGCTTGCTGAGCGTGAGGCTCTTGCCGATTCCTTGAGGGCCGACGAGCACTAGGACATAGTCGTATTTGCAGCCAGGGTTCATCACGCGCTTTACTGCAGCTGTAAGCGCTTTTCTCGTGACCGTTCGGGTGTAGGGGCAATCCTCGGCCCCCAGGTAGTCGACGAAGAGCTTGTCGAGCCGCTCTACCCCATCCCAGCCTAGACCGTCGAGATACTCTCGAACGGGATGGAACGCCTGCTGGAGTAGGACCTCGTTGAACGCATCATTGATACTCTGAGCCCCCGTGATCCCGTAGATTGAATCAAGGTAGTTGCGAAGTCCTGAATCATCCACGTCCTGCCAGAACTCCGCGCGACCGCCCGGCCGCCAGGGAAGATCGCTTCGCACGACCGCTCGGTGAGCGAAGTCGTCCAGCGCAAAGGCGTCCGCAAGGCGCGGATCGTGCCGTAGGATCAGCTTCAAGTTATGGGCGTTCGAGAGAAAGGCGCCCTGCTTGTTCACCTCCAGCCTTTTAAGCCAGTTGTCGCCCTCCACCTTGATGGCCGTGAACTCCGCCTCCGCCTCGGCGAGTTTTTCGCGCCCTGCCGTCAGGCGCACGGCCTCATCCTTCATCGCGAATTCTTGCATCGCCCTGAATGACGGCAGGCGGTCGATGCGCGTTCCCGGCTCGGCTTCCTCGTCGAGTTTGCCGAACCGGTGCAGCCGCACGAGGTCGAAGGCGTTGACGAGGAGGCCGCCAACTGGATCTGTGCCGTGGTAGCTGTAGGCGAACGTGCCGCCGTCGTAGACGACAAGGCCGCCTGTCGTGCTGCCTGGGATATAGGAGTAGCGCCCGCCCTCCAGTGGTTCGTAGATGTCTGAGAGAAAGGCCTCGATGGCCTCCTCGATGCTGTACGTTCGGCAGAACGCGCCTATCCAGCCCGGTTTTTCAAGCGGATCACCGGCTCGATCGGCAAGTTTCTGTCTGGTCTGCTGGGTGCGCGATGACTCCGGCCAGAACGACGGATCGCGCCAGTCGACGTAGCGTGCTAAGGCTGCACCCGGATCGAGCCAGGGCGCGTCGAGCACCTGGAAGACGTACTCTCCGTCACAGGAAGTAGAGGGCCAATACATTAGCCGATGGGGCTGATAGGTCGTGTCATCGAAGAAGTCCATCCCGAGATCAGCGGCAACGCGCCTTGCGACTGCCTGGTACTCGTCGGGCGTGACGGCTCTCGAGAGGGGCACGAGAAGCCTCAGGCGGGGCTTTTCCGGCGCGTGCTTGTGAGTCGAGTACAAAGCCGCGGCGCAGCCGAGAAGCGCTTCCACGGAAGCCCACAGATCGCCCTTGGGGTAATCGGCGTCGAGCGTTACAACTTGGCGCCAAGCCACCGCATCTGCTTTGCGCCTGCCCCCTTTAAGCGAGCCTCCGACAAAACCGCCCACGTCCTTGACGTTGTCCTGCTGGACCTTGGTCATTTTCAGGTACTCGGCATATGTCTCGGGGGTTCGAGTAGTGTGTCGTAGCTTTTCTACCAGTACGGACCAGCAGAGCTCCACGGTTTTCCAATTTAGCTCCCTGCGGCTGTGGCCGGTCGCTATGTTTAAGAGGCCGTCATGTTTTAACGTTTTCAGCGGAGCATCTAGGCGAACCACGCACTACTCCTTCGTGTAGTATTTTGTCTCGAAACCGTCCGCCGCGAGGGGCAGACCCGGCGCCCAAGACAGGGGTCGGCTCAGTATGTCGATCAACTCTTCTATGGAGCCTTGGACTCCGGGGGCCTCAACGACGATCTCGTCGTGGACGTGAAGGACAATCTTGTAGCCGACGGCGTCGACCCCGAGGAGCGCTTCAGCGAGGCAATCGCGCGCGATCGCCTGGACGACATTTTCTGTGAGCTTGCCGCCGTAGGTCCGCAGGCGTCCCCATTTGCCGAGCTCATAACCCTCATAGGTGAGGCCAAGCTTATTGAACTTCTTCTCGGTCTCGATCGTTGGCCTGATGTAGGCGAGGCGCCGGCCGGAGGGAAGCTCGACGAAGAGCACCCCGGGCTCGCAGAAGAGTTTCAGGTTGTGCTGTAGGGTTATGGTTCGCTTATCTTGGACCGCCTCAAGCGCCGCGGTCTCTATATCCCACCAGAACTGCACGATGCGCGGATTGGTGGCACGCCATGCGGCAACAAGGTCAGGAAGCTCCTCTTCGGTGAGCCCTGTCTTTAAGGCGCCCATTTGGGTGAGCGCCCGAGGACCACCCTGGTAGCCGAGTGCAAGTTCGGCGACCTTGCCTTTTTGCCGGAGCGGACTTCTCTTGCCGATCTCCTCGATCGGCGTCCGGAACATCTGCGAGGCCGAGGCCTCGTAAATTTCACCGTGGCTCTCGAACACGTCCAGGCGCCACTTCTCACCAGCAAGCCAGGCGATCACTCGCGCCTCGATCGCCGAAAAGTCGACGACGAGGAAACGATGCCCGTCCGCAGGAATAAGTGCCGAGCGGATGAGTTGTGAGAGCGCGTTCGGCGTGCCGAAGAGTAGCTCCAGGCCCTCGTAGTCGCCGCTTCGTAAGAGCTCCCGGGCGAGGGCGAGGTCGGCCAAATCGCTTCTCGGGAGGTTCTGTGGCTGTACGATGCGCCCGGCCCAGCGCCCTGTTCGATTGGCGCCGTAGAACTGCAGGATGCCGCGCACGCGGTCGTCGCGGCAAGCCGCGGCGCTCATAGCCGCGTATTTCTTAACTGAGGTCTTCGCCATCTCCTGGCGGATCGCCAGCACCCGTGCGACGAGCTTATCCTCAGCCTGCTCCAGGAGCACGGGCATGGTGTCTTTCGTAAGGCTCTCGACCTTCTCGCCGGTCTTGTCCTCGAGCCAACGCTTAAGCTGAGGCAGACTGTTAGGGTTTACGAGACTCGTGAGTGTGATCGCCTCCTTCTTTAATCGATCTTGGTGGAGCGCGTCACAGGTGATCGCGTGGTCGACCAACACCCGGTCGACCTTCACACCGCTGTCGTTGATTATCTGGTCGAGCACGTAGAGCTTCCACTCTGTCTCTGGTACTGGGTAGCGTGCAAGTCTGTTGCGGATCTCGCGCTCGACGAGAACATCCTGGATGCAGTAGGCCTTAAATTGCTCCCACTTCTCCGAGTTGTGCTTCGGGAGATTGCGCGTGCGGCCGCCGTTCGTTTTGGTGGGCCGACACGGCATCGAGAAATATCGGATCAGCGCCTTGCCGGCAGCGTCTTTCTGCGCTTCCATTTTAAGCGCCTTGGCGACGAGATCGAGCGAGCTGGGCAAACCCATGGTGAGTGCGTGGACTCTCGTGCAGCGCCATTGCTGGGGCTGGAGGGGCAATCCGAGATGGCGGCCCAGGCACACGCGCTCGAAGTTCGCGTTGAACGCTGACTTGGTGTAATAAGGATCAAGGAGCGCGCTATACACCTCTTCGGGGAGGTTCTCGCCGCTCGCGAGGTCGATGATCTGGCCGGGCTCATGATCGAACGCATAGGCGAAAAGCAGGACGGCGAAGTCCGGGTCTTCGACGTAGCGATAGACGCCCGCCGTCTTGAGGTCCGTCCCGGAGTACGTTTCTATGTCGATCGATAGAGTGCTCATCCCATCGCCTCCGTTTCTGCGAGGCGCGCTGCCTCTTCCGGGCCGAACCCCTCGAGAAGCCACTTGGCTTTCCTGAGTTTTCGCGCTGCGGTGTTGATCGATCTAGAACACTGTGGGCTCCCCGGCGCCGGATTTTCTTGGGCCCACACAAGGATTAATTGGAGCTTAAGTAACGTCGACCGTTTCACCTTCTTGGTGCCGAGTTGTAGGCACGGCCCCTTCTGGCCGAGCCTGCGGGCCAGCCACGCTCTTGAGTAGCCGTACGCCATGATCCGCCAGACGAGGGCCCAAACTTTCGGCGCGGTGACGTAACTGCCTCCGCGCTCTTGGCGGGTACGCATCGCGAGAAGGCGGCGCTCCGTCTCAAGGGTCACGCGCTTGCGCTGGCCTGACTTGATCTTCCAGAGCGTCGTCGGGGAGATGCCCGTTCGAGCCGACACGTCCTCTGTGAGGCGCAAGCCGCACGACTGGAGATGAGCGATGCGATTTCGCGCTATCTTGGCGTCGGTGTAGACGCGATAGCGACCGTAGGCTTTGAGGCGGGCACGTAGCTTCGCAGCTTCCGAGCAGGCTTTACGGCAAGCTTCGCAGCGGCATTTCTCGAAGACGTACTTCGCTTGAGTACCGTGCTCGCGTGGGCCGCTGCGCTTGTTTGTTCGCGCTATTACTCCTACCGGCATCGCTATCTTCCTCTCCGCTTGTTTAAGGCGTAAAATTTTTTCCTCTCACAAAGGGGCTCTCCCCAGCAGCGAAGCCCCTTTGTGAGAAGAGGGGCTCGAAAGCCCCTCCGGCTTAGCTCAGGAAGCTCTCCTCTTCCTCGTCGTCGAAGCCGTCACCGAAGTCATCCTCGGCACGGCTTCTGCCCGTGAGGGAATCACCGTCGGAGAGCTTCTGCAAATTGTTGAGCCCCACACCAACGCCGCGGTTGCCTGCAGTGTTGAAGGGAAAGAAGCTGACGCTCGCGCGACCGTAGCAACCACTGTAGAGCTCCGTCTGGTCGATAATCGCGTTGAGGTCTGTGTCGACGAGGCCGGGCTTCAGAAGCGAGTTGGCGTTGATGAAATACACGCCCTCGTATTCCGGCTGATCGGGACGCTCCTCGTCCCCGTCGCGCAGGGGGAGCTTGAGATTTGCGGGTATCTTGCCGCCCCAGATGCTCGCGCCCTGCTGCTTGGCAGCATCGATCGCAGTCTTGATACGACGCAGGGTATCCTTGTCGCTTTTGGGAATCAAGAGGCATACGCTGTACCTCGGGTCGGCCCCCTCGACCACGGCGCGCGGGGCGAAGACGTTCAGGTAACTGAACCTGACCTTGCCGGTGACCACCTTGGTCGGGGCCACCTTCTTGACTGTTGCTGTGCTCATTTTTCCTCCTAGTTCTTTCTCACGGGCATTATCAGCCCGGCTAGTGATATGTCCGCCCCATCGATTGCCTTCGCGGCCACCACGTGGGGTTCGTTCTGACGATCCTTTTCAGTGCTAACACTTGCTTTGGAATCATACAGGCACCTCCTCTTCGGCAAATTCCACAGCGGCGGCCTGCGCTGAACTGATCTCTGGCCGCTTGTCGCTCTCGGGAACGAGCGTCGGTCTACCAGGTGGTTTCTCGATGTAGTCGAGGAGGAGCTTAGCGAAGGCTTTCTTGCCGAGGAGCTTTTCCATCGCTGTGATTCCGAGTAGGATGCGCGGCATGACGGCGTCCTCCTCGTAGCCCTTCGTCATTAGAGTCTTGGCAATAGCTTCCTCGTCCGTGTACTTGCGGACCGAGCGGCCCTCGACGAGCTTCCAGCCGGGGAATTTGACACCATGGCGCTCGGCTTTCTCTAGGGCGTAATTTTGGATGTCGGACGCCCACCGCGAGAGCTCCATGGTCCTCGTCAGAATGTCGCCGATCTCCGCGTGGATGAGGAGCGCCGGATTCTTGAACTCGTACTGCGCGAGCTCCAGGTTCCTCTCCGCGCGAGCGCGGCAGGTGAAGCGTGCCTTACAGAACCGGCAGTGCTCACCGGACGAGAACTCGCCCTCGCCAGCGATCGCTTGCGCCGCCGTTGGTGCGACCACCTCTCTGGCCCAGCGCAGCAGCTCATCCTCGGAGAGTTCCTCGGTCGAGATGTTGTCTAGCCGAGGCTGGATGATCGTCATGCGGATTCTCGTGAAGTCGTAGAGCAGCCCGTAGGTTTTGAGCGCCCCGAGGCCGTAGAGGCGCATCTGCGAGTTCTCTTCTGCGCTCACCGGCACGCCCTTGCCGTACTTAAGGTCGATGACCTCGACCGCGTCATCGGAGATGATCACGACATCGCCCGTGCCAAAACCCTCCGGAACCCAGTCGCTGAAGTCAAGGCGCTGTTCGAGGAGAACAAGAGCGTCCTTGCAGGCCTTCTTGGCAGCGAGGTAAATCTCTGAGATCTGCGTGACGTACTGGTCGATGTGGTCCCCCATTTCGGCGGAGTACCAGTCGTTTTCTTTGAGCGTGTTCAGCTTGCTCGTATAGGCACTGGGTTTACACGTGTTGGCCACGGCCCTTGAAAGCCGTAATTCTGCGAGCTCGTGGGCGAACGTCCCCTCCGCCGCGTAGGGGCTCAGCTCGTCCGGGAATTCCCGTTCGAGCAAAGCGCTTGGCGGGCAGGAGAGCCAGCGGTGAGAGCCCGATGCGCTCAGCTTGGCGTGGCTCATGCGATCCCCTCCACTGCCTTCAGTACCTCCGGGTATTTCTCAGCGGGGATATCTGTCAGTCTTGAAACACCGAACCCCTCGATTAGCTTCTTAACTTCAGTCTGCTTGCCGGCTCGTGTGAACGCGGCAAGCTTGGCGCGGACTTCCTCAAGGGAGATGGCCGGGGCCGCAGCTTCCTCTGGTTCTTCGACAGTGTCAGCTGTCTCGACCGCCGCCGGCTCTTCGGCTACGGGCGGCTTCGCTGTATCACCTCCGCACCTTGCTACCGCCGGCATAAGCCGGTCGAGAGCGAGCATGTTGATAGCGGTTAGCAGGTCGGGGGCTTCGACTTCGATCTTAATCACGTGTCTTCTCCTTTCTTATTAAACCTTTCTTTGCAGCTCAGGCATCGAGATTCGCCTGGGCTTTTTCTCGACTGTCCACCATCGGCATGGCCTGGCTCTTGAGCCTGCGAAGGTTGCCGCTCGTGGTGTGATGAAACGTTCCGAATATGTCTCCTCCCAAGCCGGCGGCAACGAATACCTCTTTGCCCTGCTCGTTCAGATAGACGCTCATAGCGCCTCCAGGAATCTTTCAGGGCTGCCTATCGCCAGTGTTAGCAGCGCGTAGAGAGCGAGACCGACGAGGACGTATATGGCGATATCACGTGCTAGGCGCTTCATCAGTCGGACACCTCCACAAATTCTCCGTCCTTTAGGGTGTACCAGGTGTTTTCTTTGATACATTCGCCGTCGACACTGGCGGTCTTGACGTTCTTGATTTGCCACTCGCCGTCTATGCAATGCCACTCCGCAAGGACGAGCCAGTCAGTGAGCTTACCCTTGGCTTTGCTCTCGATTCCGAGACCGCAAGCAATAGAGTGCTTACCTTTTACTGAGGCGGCTCCCTGGTAGCCCGTTGCTGAGGCGGCTCCCTGGTAGCCCGTTGCTGAGGCGGCTCCCTCGTCGCCCGTTGCTGAGGCGGCACCCCGGATGCCCGTTGCTGAGGCGGCACCCCGGATGCCCGTTGCTGAGGTGGCTCCCTCGTCGCCCGTTGCTGAGGCGGCTCCCTGGTAGCCCGTTGCTGAGGCGGCTCCCTGGTAGCCCGTTGCTGAGGCGGCTCCCTGGTAGCCCGTTGCTGAGGCGGCTCCCTGGTAGCCCGTTGCTGAGGCGGCTCCCCGGATGCCCGTTGCTGAGGCGGCTCCCTGGTAGCCCGTTGCTGAGGCGGCACCCCGGACGCCCGTTGCTGAGGCCTGCTTCGACCATTTCACGCGTTTGAATCGAATGTCGACAGCTGCCCTAATCAGCGCCTGAATTCCAATCTCGGCGCCGATCTTGATTTTTTGGACGGCGATCTTGCTGTCGCAGTTGTCGCGAGCAACGTCTCCGCTCCCCTCCACCTCGCAATAGCGGCTGTTTGTGGGTGGGTAGAACGAGAAGACGTCAAGGGGCTCCTCGCACATGTGGAAGCCGCGCTCGGTGCATTTTACGGGCTTGTCCTTGGTCTCGTACTCGCCACCGATTTCGTATTGGAACCCACGGCATTTGAGGTCCTGGTTGAACCCCTTGAAACCCTTAACGACTCCGGTTTTCTTTGCCATTTACGCCCTCCCCTCTCACTACGGAGCATCCAGGTTTGAAGAAAACCCGTCCGTTCTCCTCCGTGCGCGTCGGGTGGCGGAGCGCGTGCCCGCACCTGGGGCAGCAACGCAAATCCCGATGCACAGCCGCTCGGCTGTTCTCGTACACGAAGGCGCTATACGGTGCGATGTGGTTGCAAGCGCCGCACTGAATGCGCGGGAGAGTGGGGTCCAGGTCCACCCAGACCATGCACGTCTCCGGAAAGCGCCCGTCCAGGCAGAAGTTGCCCGAGGTTGAGAGCCGCTCGCAGCTTCGCTTGGCGCATATGACGCGAGGTGAGTGTCGGTCAAGGCTCTTTGGGCTCTTTTCTTTTTCGCTCGTGTTTGATATGATTGCCATTAGACCACCATCTTTCTCTCGGTCTTTCTGATAGCCGCCAGAATCGCCTCCAAGCTTCCGGCGGCTTTCCGCATGTAACGCGCGATCTTTTCGATTGCCCGCTTGATCGCCGATATGAGCCTTGCCTCGCGACAGTCTTGCAGGTCCTCCTGCGCCTCGTTTGCCGTCTCAAGAACCCAGAGACGCTTGATGTCGTTGTAGATCATCGTGCGCTTGACGGGTTCCGCCTCCCAGGCAAGTTCTCGGGTAAACGCCCTGATCCTCAACCTTAAGAGTTCCTCCGTTCGATCGATCTTGTAGCGGATGTCTATTCCCTCGAAAAGCGGAACAACATTGTCCGCGGCATCCTGGGCGGCCGCATTAGCGTCTAGGACGTGATCGAGAGTCTCTCTGGTCCACTTCCGCATAGTTTTCACCTCCTCTCTAGCTGACTTTGATCCGTTTGGCCTGGGCCATCTTCTTAGCCAAGACGAGGCACTGCGAGAGCCTCGTTTGCTCGCGGATATATCTTAAGAGCTCCGCTTTGTGGACCCGCCAGCCGTCCATATAGACGCAAGCGAGCTTCCCAGAGTCGCGGAGCTTATAGATATCGCTCGGGTGCTTGTCAAGGATCACCGCTGCCTTGGTGAAGCGGAGGTAATCCGGTAGGTTGTTGTAGTTGCTAATTGGGTTACCCTGCATGCGAGGTCTCCACTTTTGGCAGTGATTTTTGGGATTCTTTTAGCAGTAAAAAGAGGTCTTCTATACTGTGATGGGGGAACACGGACATGAATTTAGCAACTGTTTTCGTGCTAGCCGGCCGCTCTTGTCTTATTAGCCGTGAAAGTTCCGATATTGAAACCCCCGTTAGCCTATGCAACTCCCCAAGCGTTTTGATCTCGCGCTCCTTCATGAGAAGATTTAGCGCCTCAACCTTAAGCCACAAACTATAACCCCCCTGAGCTGCCAAAAATGATTCCCAAAAATAATCTAGCAAGGTTTTCCCAAAAATGCAAGCCCTTGGAGTAAAATAATTCGGAAGTTAAGGAAATTTTTTGGGGTTAGTAAATGGTCGACCCAAGGCTAGTAAGATTAGCGAAATTCATAATCGGTAGACGCGAAGAACTTGGCATGAAATATACGGCTGATCTTGCAAAGAAGGCTGACGTAAGCAGCAGTCATCTTTCAAGAATAGAGAGAGCTGAATTTATGCCTTCAGCCAAGTATTTAAAATTATTGGCCGCTCCTCTTCAGGTACCGGCGGAGAAGCTACTAGAACTTGCCGGTTATATTGAAAAGGAAGCCATTGAGGAGAAGAAAGAACAGCATCGCATAGCTCACAAGCTAGAAAAGCTCACGCTAAAAGAGAAAGCAATGGTCGAGCGCCTGATAGACGATCTACTTTCCGAGGAATGATGGCAAGTCACTACCAGGCCATAGCCGAGCCGCCGAGCATTAAACAAAACACTTGTAAGCTACCTAAGCCGCTCAAAGGGCTGTACGCGCAGTGTGGCGAAAAGGCCGGTGTCTTGATAAGCGAGGACATGACCGTCGCCGAACAGCGCTCGGTCTACCATGAGGAATTGTGGCATTGGCGACTGAGACATACCGGCGACTACCTTACTGAACCAGATAGCTACGCCGAGGAGCTGAGGCGTTCCAAGCAAGAGCGAGAGGCTAGAGTGCGGGCGGCAGAGGAACTAATACCAGACGACCAGGTCAAGCGATATCTAAATAGAGATGTTCACGTATCGGATGTTGCGGACGAGCTCTTAGTCTCAGAAGAACTGGTTAAGATAAAGGTTGAGAAACTGAGGAGGCGTTATGGGGATAAAGCTTACCGAGCGGAGTAAGAGCCGGCTTTCAATGGGGATGTCGAAATACTCGCGACTACTCACGCAGGCTCGCGAGGTTGGGGCCAATGAATCAGATACCGCTGGCCTAGTTAATGACATCCTCGCCGATGTTTTTGGTTATGAGAAGATCGTTGAGATAACGACCGAGCAGCGCATCCGAGGCCGTTTCTGCGATTTCGCTGTCAAGCTGAACGACAAGATCAGGCTGATCATCGAGGTCAAAGCTATAGGTATCGGGCTCAACGATAATCATCTAAGCCAGGCGGTCGATTACGCCGCTAAAGAGGGCGTTGAATGGGTGGCTCTCACCAATGGCGCAACCTGGCAGGTATATCATTTGAGATTTGAGAAGCCGATCGACTGGGACCTAGTTTTTTCAATCGACCTTTTAGATAAATCGAAAAGGCCTGCCGAGAAAATACCGCTCCTTTATTTGCTCTCCAAAGAATCGTTCAGTAAGAACGAGATTGCCGACTATTGGAACGAAAAGCTGGCGCTGTCCGCAAAAAACGTGGTCTCGCTCCTCCTCTCGGAGTCCATGATCGAAAAACTAAGAAGAGAGCTCAGAGGGCTTACGGGCTATCGGATCGGGCAGGACGAACTCCGAATGCTCTTAAAGGCGCAAGTTTTCAAGGCAAGCTTTGACGAGGTTCAAGCCTCTAGGGTCAGAAAGCCACGGAAGAAACCTGTTTCGATAGCGAAAGGGAGTGCTGAGCTTGCTAAAAGCTAAAGCCCGCGGCGGCTATAAGATCACCCTTACCGAGAACGCGCTCGAACTGAAATTCCACGGTGAAGATATTAAGAGACTACGAGAAGAGCGAAAGCCGAAGACCGAGGGGCGGTCAGCCTCTCAAGAAAAAGAATCGAGAGGATGAGGAGGAAGTGGGGCTTATAGATGGGGCTAAAAACAAGTACCAAAAACATCAAGAAGCAGCCGCTAAGCTGAAGGATGATCGCGGGGATAAATTTGGCGCACTGCCCATTACTGAGTATATGGGCGGGTATGGTGACTATAAAAGAGCCATAGGCGCGTTAACCTTCTATGAGAAACAAACAGAGTTCAAAGCCCCACTCAGATTCTCTTTCACGATCGCCAGTACGGAAATAGCCGATGTAGCAATCGAGGGCAAGGACGAGGTCAACCGACGAGTAACGGTCACGCGATTGCTTGCGGTCGGCATCTTCGCTTTTGCTTTTAAGAAGAAGAGCGCGGACAAGGAGTCCTACCTTACTTTAGTATTGGCTGACGGCCAAGAGGCTGTATTCCACATTGATAAAAGATCACCCATGGAGTTAAAAACCAGTCTTTCAAAAGCGATATCACAGGTTAAACAAGCTAAGTCTATAGCATCGAGCATTGATTTTAGCGCAGCCGATGAGATTGAAAAGCTCGCCGAGCTGCGAGACAAGGGCATCATCGATGAAGAGGAATTCGCCACCAAGAAAAAGCAGTTGCTTGGGGTTTAAATCAGGAGCATCCTAGATGGCCGTCCGCAAGCCCAACATCGTCCACACTCGACCGATCAACGGGCGGTGGTACCTCTATCGCTATGAGAAAGACGCGACCGGAAAATGGCGACAGCGAGCCATTAAAGGCGAGGCTTTCGACAAGGAGATGGACGCGAGCTTAAGAGCCGCCGAACTCACGGTGGAATACAGCAAGGGCAAGGTGCCTCTCATCCAGGATGTTCTTTTACAGGAGGTCGCCGACAAATGGCTCAAGATCGCTCTTAGCCGGGCTGCCGCCGAGAGCACGAAACGCCGTTACAAAATCCACGTCAAGCAGCTGATCGACTCCTTCGGTGATACCCCTGTCCAAAAGATCACCAAAGAGCTGATCGAGACCTTCTTAGCCGAATACGCGAGCACCCGCGCGCCTCGAACAGTTAACAAAACGCTCAACAAGCTACAAGCGATTCTAAGCGCCGCTGTCGATTGGGGGTATATCGAAGCATCCTCCGCCGGTAAGGTCGCGCCATACAAAGCGAGAAAGGCCCGCATAAAAGCGTTTAGACCGCAAGAGGTAGGTAAGATTATCGCCGCCGCCGATCCCATCGACAGGGTAATATTGCTCCTAACTTACGATACGGGCATGCGCATCAACGAGGTGTTGCCGTTACGCAAAGATCAGATTGACCTAGAAGAGTGTGCCGTTCTGCTCGAAGAGCACGAGAGCGACCTTAAGACCGACGCCGCGATCCGCATCATCCCGATCACTCCGGAGATGCGCGACATCCTCGCGGACTATCTTGACGGCTTTTCTTTCAACCAGGCAACGCCACCCGATTGTGATAACATCACAGATCCTCGCAAGGTCGAGGTTCTGGCGGCGCTCAATAAATACGGGGCTATAAAGAAAGCTTTGGAGGAGACCGGTGTTGCGAAATCCGTCCTCTGGTACTGGAGAAAGAAGGATCAGTCTTTTGTGTATGCAATCAACTATGCAATCAGAGAGGCGCGATTGAAGCGACTGACGTGCTCCCCCTACCTCTTCCCGAGCGAAACTGGCCAGCCGATCAGCTACAGCAATTTCAGGAAAAAGGTTTGGCTGCCGCTCCTGGAGCGGCTTGGCGTGGATATTACGAAGAAAGAAGAGAGGTTCGGCCCTCACTCATTCCGCCACTCGTTCGTCTCCGAGATGATTCAGGCAGGAGAGGATATCCTGACGATCGCAAAACTCGTCGGACACAAAGACCCGACGACCACGACGCGGGAATACGGGCACATGTTCGTTGGCGCTCAGGAGGCCGCGATTAGGCGTAAAAGCGAGCGTTTCGGCAACCTGTATGCAAAAACTATGCAAAATAACGAGAGCGACGATTCTGACAAACCTATGTCATCCCTGGTCAAACCCTGAGCCCCCAGAGGGATTCGAACCCCCGGCCTGCGGTTTACAAAACCGCTGCTCTACCAACTGAGCTATAGGGGCAAACTAGTTAATTACCCGACGTGATTCAAAAGGTCTCGACGTACAAAACCGAATTATAACATAGGTAATCGGGAAAAATCCTTACTTAAAATCGCTTGAAGTCGCTGGAAAAGAGCATCACGCTCAATAGCGTGAAGGTCGCGATGATTACCCTGAATGTTTTCTACACCAACCTCAGGTAGGATTCGATAAACGAGGTAACGCTTCCCCGGGACGGAAGATTGAAAAGCTTCTCTTCTAAGTGAAATAGATTCAAGGTATCCTGGCGGTTGTAGTCGAGAAGCCGCTCAAGAGAGTCAACGTCTCCCCGGCGGCGAAACTTTTCCCACAGAACCCGCGGGTCATCTGCTCCAATTCCGAAAATCGTCCGCTCTATTCCCAATCGGCCTTCGACCGCTTTTAAGCCCCCTTTAAGGCCACATCTCCAGCAGTCGTACATCAGATCGTGAGAGTGAAAGAGTTGAAAGAGATCGACGCCCAGAGAGTTATTGAGAACCGGAAGGTCAAAGCGGTTGCCGTTGTAGGTAATAAGCGCTTCTGCTCCATCCAGGGCGTCGAGAAGGTTTTCCGGCGTGGCAAACTCACCAACCAGTTGGATGAACCTGCTACGGTCGGGGCGGAAAATACCGACCACCGTGAGGCTATTAGAAAAGGAGGTCTCGATATCAAGATAAGCCCTGCCCTCTATCTGCATGCTTTCTCCTAAACAAGTTCCTACTTTGGGGTCGTCATCATCATGACAAGCTTCTTTGCGATCATATAGAGAAGCCAGAAGACGAGCAGAGCGATCAATGTCGAAACTTCGATGATATTCGCTTCGGTGAGCTTCACCTCTCCCACGATGTCTTTGAAAATCCCGACGGGCTTGTTTGAAAGGTTGTAGACGAATGTGACGAAGTCGTTCGAAGCGTTCGCTCCGGCCAGCTTAAGCGCCAGCCGTAATAGCAGCAACGCCGAGCCGACCCAGAATATGAAATCAACGACCTGGAAAGCGACCCTCTTGTATCTGGGTTGGTAGACGTGATGCACTTCCTCCGTTTTTTTCTCCCCAACCGTCACGCTGACCGTCGGCGCCTGTGCATGTACAGGAGCGGCAGGCATCCCGGACGGCGCCGTGTTGGTCGAAGGCTGTTGAGCTCCCGTCACCGGCGGGTTCTCGACGGCCGTCTGCTGCTCTGCTCCGGATGAGCTCTCGCTTCCAACTTTGACCTCTTCGTTTTCCATTCCGACCTCCCGCTCGTGACGAAAGCAACGCTTGGAGAATCTCCGTCATCAAGCGCTATACAATCTTTACAACGGTTCGTTTACACCTTTTACCAATCGCCAATATTGTAACTATTCTTGCAGAATCTTGCACGTATTAAACTGGCGGGCGTTTGGTGAGTAGTGCTTATCGTCTTACATCGCTACTTGATCGGCACAGGTGACTTTAGCTATCAGCTATCAGCCGTCAGCAATCGGCTTTTGGTGGCCGATCGTTGATTATTCCCTCGCCGCTCTGCTGGTTTCTTAGTCTCCTAGTTTCTTAGTTTCTTGGAATCTTTATGCGCTTATTGGAGGCGCTTCTGGCACCTTAGCACCGTAGTACCTTGGTACCAGGAAACCAGAACCGCACGTGAGGCTTTTAGCTAGGAGCTAGTAGCTAGTAGCTAAAAGCACGCATTCTGCATGTAGTTGCATGTAAAGCGATTAAGCACCGACCACCTTTATTTCATGCGTCGCGCACGAGACGCAGATGTCGAAAGCTCGGATGACGCGCTCGACCTCCGCTTCGAGCTTCATGTCCATCCGATCGGGCGAGACGTGAGCCTGCGCTTCCTGGGCGATCGCCCTTTCCAAAGCGAAAAGATTGTGCTGAGTGGGGATGAAGAAGCGGGCGTTTTCAATCACGCCTTTTTCAATATGGTACTCGTGATAGAGAACGCCGCGCGGGGCTTCCACGAGGCCGATCCCCGTTCCCTCTTTTGGCTTCTTGAACTTCACTATTAAGGGACCCGGCTCGAGACAGCGCTCTGCGAGCTCCCTGGCGCGCTCGAGAGAGAAGATGATTTCGACGCCGCGACAGATATCAAAGAGAAGGGTCGCGTGGACCGGGAGCCCCCAGTCTTTCTTAAGGCGCTCTACGTAGGAATCGGCAATCGGCGTGCCGAAGCCGGAGAAGGCGTTTATGCGCGCGAGCGAGTTGGTGCGTATCGGCTGCCCCCCGTAGTGTATGATGGGAGCGAACGACTCTTCTCGGGGATCGACCGTGAGGTATGTCGGTATCTCCCACGGCGCGGATCTCAGTTCAACCTCCCCGTCCGGGCGTATAACCAGAACATGGTCGCCGTAGAAAGAGCGAACCGGATCCAGAGCGGTTATGTAGTAGGTCGGCTCCGCCGCCGTGGACAAGATTTCATCCCGCCGCTCTAGAAAGATATCCCACGTCCGGTCGAGGAGATTCCCGGCAGCTCTGACGGCCTTCGCCGTGAGCTCTTTCAGGTAATCGGCGGTCGCCCGGTCTATAACCTGGTAGACCCCGCCGGCGGTCGCGTTGGTCGGGTGAATGCCGCGCCGGCCGGCCCTCGCGATGATCTCGCTTCCCGCTTTCCTAACCAGGACCGCCTCTCTGGTTAGAGCCGGGTCGACGTCCATGAGCTCAAAGATGCTCGCTTTTTTGTAATAAAAGTCAGGAAGCGCCAGGAAGAAGAGGCTCATCGCGTGCGATTCGATCGTCTGCCCGAGCATCATCAATTCGCGGACCCGCATCGCCCGCTTCGGCGGGTTTACATCGTACGCGTTTTCGAGCGCTTTTACCGAAGCCAAGTGGTGTGCGGTTGAACAGACGCCGCAGATGCGGGAGACGACGTGGGGCATCGTATTAGCGTCGGCCCCGCGGACGAAAGTCTCGAACCCGCGGAGCTCGATGGCGTTGAACTTGACATCGATGACGCGGCCTTCCTGGACGTAGATCGTCACCCTGGAGTGTCCTTCAACCCTGGTTAGAGGATCGATAACAATCATCGTCATCGCGTTTCACCGCCGCACGGCGTTCCGTCCATCAAAGGACCCTTCCCCGCTCATAACCGGGCGGCCTTGAGAACTCGGGGGAGAACGGATAGAGAAAGAGGAGCGACGTCGGGGCTGAGAGCTCTTTTCGCAAAAGGCTGAGGTCGGCGGTTGTTCGCCTGTGAAGAGTGTCGATGACCTTCTCTATCCTCTGTTCAGTCGGGAGATCGGCCAGATAGTGGGCCGGACCTCGACACCCTATGCAATGAGCGGCCGCCGAGGGACAGGGAGCACCGCAGCCTCCTTGAGTCACCAACCCCAGGCAGAGATATCCCTGTTGGAGCAGGCACTCGGGACCTGGGGCAAGCCCGCCGTAATCGGGAACGACGTTGGGCGCCTTGCCGCTCGCCAACGTTCTCGGGCACTCGGCGCAGACGATCTTAGAGACTTTCGGCGTCTCGTCCATCATAAAGCCGGCGATCAGGTGACCGGGGAGGGGACAACCGGGAATGTACATGTCGGCATCGACGACCTCACCTACCGGGCGCACGCGTTCGATGAGACAGGGCAGACGCCCCCTCTTCTCCCTACCCAGTCGCATAATCATCAGCTCTCCGATGTCGCGGTAATTGCCGAAACTTGAGATGAACCCGAAGCTCGCGCAGGTCCCAATGACGACGATTTGATCTGAAAGCTCGGCCAGCTCTTTGAGCTTGACAAAATCCTCGTCGGTCCCAACGCCGCCCTCTACGAGGAGAACGTCCGTGCGCCGCTTTTCCTTGATGCTCAAGAGGAACTCGGAGTAGCGCAGGGTTTTCCCGAGCCACTCCGGATTGTCGTTAAACGCATTGAGTATGTTGACGCTGCACCCAGTGCAGCTAGTGAGATTTAGAAGCGAGAAGGTCTTCATCGTCCCTCCCGAAAACGCGAATAATCTGCCCCGTTTCCCGGAATTGGAAACGCATTTGACTTGCATATACCGGCGGATCGAACCTGAGAGCCTCAGCCTGCAGGTATGCCAAGCGATTGGCCGGCGTATCGTTACCGCGACCGTAAGATCCCCTTACCGAAAGCCTCAGGCGTGACCCACCGCACGAATCCGCCCCGCCGCCACCGGCCGGTTAACAAGAACGTCGATTGGAAATTCACTACGCTCGAATCTCAACCGGACCTGGATGTCAAATGAACGCTGTTGATCTGCTTGCCATCTTGTTCTTGGTATGTTGGGCGGTCTGGGGTTACAAGCGGGGATTGATATTCACCCTCGCCGACCTGTCCGGCTTCCTTCTCTGCATCGCGGCGGCGGTCAAGATCTATCCGCCGATCGGTCTTTACTTAATGAACAAACTCGCGACGACCCGTGGGCTTGCCAACCTCGGCGCTTTCGTGGGCGCTTTTACTCTCTTTCACTCCGCGTATATGCTGCTCATCATCCGCCTCTACCGGCCGCTTCCGGCCTGGTTCTACGTCCATCACTGGAAGCTCAAAGAAAAACTCCTGGGCATCTTTCCGGGCCTCACCGCGGGAGTCCTCTGGCTCACCCTCATTCTCGCCAGCCTCACCTGGTTTCCTTTCAGCGGCTCCGCGAAGGCCGCAATTGGCAGGTCGAGCATCGGCAGACCCCTCGTCGAGCGCGCTGCGGTGATAGAGCCGCAGGTCGAAAGGCTTTTCGGACCGGCCGCCCGAGACACCATCGGGTTTCTTACGGTCCGCAAGTATGGCGAAAAAAAGCCGGTCAAAATCCCAAAGAGCGCCAATCTCTCGATCGACGAGAACGCGGAGAGGCGAATGCTTGAGAAGATAAATGAGGCGCGGACGCAGGTCGGGCTCTCTCCTCTGGTCATGGACCCCGCCCTTCAAAATGTAGCCCGCCGGCACAGCGAGGAGATGTTTCGCCTCGGCTATTTCGCTCACGACTCCCCCAACTCGGGCAGTCCCTTTGACCGTATGGATAAGGCGGACATAAAGTATTTTATGGCCGGTGAGAATCTCGCGTACGCGCAAAACGTAGACCTGGCCCACGAGGGGCTGATGAACAGCAAACCGCATCGCGAGAACATACTCACCCCCGACTTCGGCAAAGTCGGCATCGGGATCATCGACGGGGGCGTCTACGGCGAGATGTTCACGCAGGACTTCACAGATTGATGGCGCTATGCCGGCTCAGGACCGGTCTCCGATTTGCCCTCGGCATACCGGAGGAATATTTCGTCAAACCCAGCCAGTTTGAAGAGCTTTCGCAAGCCTGGTTTTGCGTTTACAACGCTGACTTTTCCGCCGAGCGTCCTATTTACCTTCAAGAGCAGGCCAAACGATGAGCTGTCAGCGTAGTCGACGTCGGCGTAATCGAAGACGACGCTGTAGACGTCCTCATCCGCTATGAGGGGGAATATCGCCTTTTTTATCAACCCTACGGTATGGAAGTCGAGCGATCCGTGGGGGTGCACGACCATCTCCTCCTCGTCGCGCATCTCGATGGTGAATGAGAATTCCGGCAAGTTCTTACCCCCTAGCGCCGGATAGGATTACCTGAAAGAGTTGATACCCAAAACATGCGCCCGGTATGCATAACATAAGGGGACGTTGGTTGCTTTGTTAGAT
>JAMCWL010000012.1:0-1994 GCA_023481285.1 Actinomycetota bacterium
AAGGAGAAGGAGCGAGTGGACGAGACTTGCCGTAACGGCAAGTACGGCGAGCGATGCCAGCTTCACCCGCGGATCGACCTTCTGGAGCGCGCCGTCCCGTGAGGCGACCTCGTCGTCGGCAAGCAACTCCGCGATGGCGCGCGTCACCGCGTCTGCGGTCCTGCGCGCAAGCGAGCGAGAGCGCCCCGGAGTGCAGCAACCGCAGAGGATGTTCACGGCTGATGCTCCGCCGGCCGGAGCGGAAGACGTCCCCTTATCCAAGCTGTTATTGTCCTTCCCCCGCACCTTTTTCACCCTTCTTTGCGATGACCTTGCCCAGCACCCAGGCCGCGCCGGCGACGATGGCGGTTCCCATGATCGCGACGGCCAGGTAGCCTACCAAATGATTCGAGATTCCCGGAATCGAGTAATCGGGCATGAGCGGCTTCCACAACCCCTCAAGGTGAGCCAAGCCTGCCGGGACAAAGCCAAGCGTCCGCTTGAGCTCTTCGGCGTTCCACTCGCCCCAGGCCGTTCCCGATGCGAGCGCCCCGATGGGCGTCAAGAGTACGAGCGCCGCAATGCCCGACCATAGCCACCTGAGGGTCTTCGCGGCCGGACGGGTAACAACGAGCGACGCGTCCGCGCGCGAGAGGTAGCCGACAATCAGCGCGGTCGCAATCGCCTCAACAATTCCAAAGAAGAGAAGGTGCTCGAGGGCCATGGCGGGCACCGCCACTCTGAGCGGATACGGGGCGTAGAGCGGCCTTCCGTCGGCTCCGTGAGCGATGAGGGGCTGGATGCCGAACATGACGCCCGCTGAGATGGCGGCGACGTTGAGCGAAACGTAGCCCGCGATGCCAGCCGAGAGAGTTTTCCTCCGCTCGGAGGCGGCATCGCCGGCGATGAGACGATAGACGTAGTACCCCACGAACGGCATGACAAATGCCATGTTGAAGCAGTTGGCCGCGATCGCTGTGATGCCGCCGTCCCCGAAGAGCAGAGCCTGGATCACGAGCGCAAGGGAGACCGCGATCGTTGCCGCCCAGGGGCCGAGGACGATGGCGATGACGGTGGCGCCAACCGCATGCCCGGTCGAGCCCCCGATCACCGGCACGTTAAACATCATGATGACAAAGGAGAGGGCCGCTCCGAGAGCGAGCAACGGAACCTGCTTTGCTCTAAGCGTAGCCTTCACTTTTCGGCCGGCAATAACCCAGATAGGGGTCATCACCGCGTACATCGCGCCGTAGGTCTGCGGGCCTAGGTAGCCATCCGGAATGTGCATTGTGCCTCCAAAATAGAAGAAACCGGATAGCCCTTCAGGGCTGGGGCCACTTCTTGCGGCCCATTCGTTTGGTGTCCACCGATGCGGGACACCCGTTTACAACCAGCGGACGTTTGTGGTTTCTTAGCCGGCGCTAATCGTCACCCCATGGTCGTGATCGCCATGAAGGTGGTCGATTTCGTGCGCGGCGTGATGGATCGATTCGGCCGCCTCCGCCGCTTTTGTCGCCGCCTCCGCGATGCGCTCACCGAGCTCGGTCTGGCCCATCATTTCGGCCAAATCCGCCCATTGCTTCAAGCTCTTGGCCAGCAGTTTCGCCTGCTCTTGCTGCTGATGGAGCGCGAGCTTGTAATCCGCGCTATTAATTCCTGTCGTGCACATCGCCAATTACACCCCCAAAAAAGAAAACCACGAAGCAGCGGGATCCGCACAAAGCCTTCGTGGCCTGACCGCGTAGTCGCGGCCTTAGTAGATTTCGCTCATTATAACAGAGTCTCGTTTGACGGGCAACTACTCCGCCGGGGTAAGTATGACGTTGTGGTCAAGCAAGCGTAATTCTTTAAAGGACGCCTTGACGCTTTTCTGGTCCCCGAACAGGTCCACCAGGAGCAGTTTGCCTTCCTGCGGCTTGATCGTCGCCACGTTCTCCATGAGCACCTCTAGCTCGCCTTCCTTCTCGATATATACGTTGGCCTCACACACGACTTTTCACCTCCTCGGCGAATAA
>JAMCWL010000012.1:2076-5037 GCA_023481285.1 Actinomycetota bacterium
TTTAATGGCGTTGATGGCTTCGTCCATCAGATGAGGCAGCGGCTGCCCGTTGGTCCCGACGATGTCGACGCCAGGCTGGGTGAGGGGCAGAAGCAACTTTTTTGCGGGAGAAAGAGCAATCGCCTCCGCCATCGTCGGCGACAGCTCTCCCATGAATGAGTTGGGGATCGCGATTCCCACCGGACCGATGATCACGTCGGCCCTGGGGGCGGTTACCCGGAATGCGTTCTCCCCGGACGCGCCCCTGTTTGCCCCCGCTTTCATCATTTTGGCCGCCGCCACGGCATTCGTGCCGAGCACTTCTATTTCAATCTCATCGGTCATGGATTCCCGAAGTCGCCCGACAACCTGCGAGCCGATCGAGCCGCCCATTCCGTCAATCACTAATATCTTCATTTAGCGCTCCTCAATACGTTTACGCGTATTCCAGATAACGCTCGGCGGAGATGGCGGCCAGAGCCCCATCGCCGACGGCCGTCGCAACTTGTTTGACGGGGCCGACTCTTACATCTCCCGCGGCGAAGACACCTCTAGCGGAAGTCGCTAAGTCGGCGTCCACGATGACGTAGCCCTTCTCGTCAAGTTCGACCTGCCCTTCGAAAACCTCGGTATTGGGCAGATTGCCCACATAGACAAAGACGCCGTCAGCCGAAACCAAGCTCTCCTCCCCCGTCTTAACGTTCTTAACGCCAACGGACTCAACCTTGGCGTCGCCCATGACGCCCGTGACGACCGAGTCCCAGACAAAGCGAATTTTCTCGTTCGCGAACGCCCGCTCTTGGATAACTTTGTCCGCCCGGAGGGCGTCTCGGCGGTGCACGACGGTCACCTCGGAAGCGAACCGGGTTAGATAAAGCGCCTCCTCGATAGCCGAGTTGCCGCCGCCCACCACGATGATTTTCTTGTCTCTGAAGAACGGCCCATCACAGGTCGCGCAGTACGACACACCGCGCCCGCGCAGTCCGACCTCTCCGGGTACCGCAAGCGATTGGGGCCGGCGGCCGGTCGAGATCACGACCGATCTGCCGGTCTTGGCGCCGCCCGGCGTCTCGACGGCCAGCACGCCGTTCTTAAAATCAACGCCGGTTACCTCGGCAAGCTCGATTTTCGCGCCGAAGCGCTCCACCTGTTCCCGCATCTTATCCGCCAGCTCCATACCCGAGGAGCCGACTGAAAAGCCGGGATAGTTTTCGATCAGCTCGGTCGTGGCCATCTGGCCGCCGATGATTTCTTTCTCGAGCACCAATACCGAAAGGCGCGAGCGCGCTCCATACAGCCCAGCCGCAAGACCACCAGGCCCGCCGCCAAGGATAATGAGATCGTAATCTGCCATTCCGCACCCCTTTGCTATTGCCGGTTCGGTTGTTCGCTCTGGTTCCGGACCCCGCTTTGTGGGGCCGACGTCGCCGGCTGGCTTGGCTGCCCACTCCGCGGTCCGCCGCTCTGGCTGATCATGCCGTTCAGCTGGTCGATGTAGTGCGAAACTTGTGCGGATTCAGGCCCGGTCGGAGCGATCTCCTGATATTTCTTGAAGTGGGCCAGCGCGCCTTTGTAATCCTGCTTATCCATGAGGACCGCGCCCGCATAATACTGCGCATCCGGATTGTTCGGTTGCAGCGCCAGCACTTTCTCCACTTCTCTTAGCGCGATATCATACATCCCCAGTCTGTCATACTCAATACCGAGCTTTAAGCGCACGCCCACATTTTTCGAATCGATATCGAGAGCCTTTTTGTAGAATTCGGACGCTTTCTCGTAGTACTTGGTGTCTTGATAAATGTCCCCTCTGGAGCTGTTGACATCGCCCATTCCCACGAGCGCCTGGACGTCTTTCGGGTTCTTATCGAGGATAAGCTGGTAGCCGTATTCCTGGTTTTGATACTGCTGCAACTGCGCCATGAGCTGGGGTGGCGCTTGGGGTTGCCCGGAAGTGGGATTCAGGAATTTCTGAGAGAACAAGATCGCGACCGCGAGCGCCAAGACGACCGCCATCAATGAGAGCGCTCGCTTTTGAGAGTTAAGCCAGACGATCGACCTTCTAAAAGGCCCATATGCGAAGTCTTCACCGGACCGGGTTACGGGAATATCGAGCATCTGCGCTTTGACCAGCATGTTAAGGTCGTTTGTGACGATGGTTACCCGGCTGCCGGGCTCCTCTTTTTGAAGCTGGTAGACGATCGTAAGGATCCGGTCGTCGGTATTTTTTCCGGAAAGCGGATCGGGAATATTGTGAGAATCGAAAGTAACGACGCGTAGAATCGAGTTTTCGCCGAAAGGAATGCCATCGATGAGTTTTCCGGATTCGGAAAGGTCAAAAAGAATGCGGGCGAACTCTCTGCCTCGAAACCGCAGTTCTTTATCCGCCCTCGCTGTTTTCAACCGGTCGAGCTCCCCAAGAACCTGGTCCGGAATGATGACCTCCGCTCCGGGAAAAGCGAAAATGGCTCTCGGGTTATATAGGAGAACATTGGTGTCCAGAACAAATATCTGCCGTTTCTTGCGGTTCCTCGGCTCTTTTGACATGCGTGTATTATAAACCTTTTTAACTTTTCATTTAAAGGAAGCGAGAAAATACATCCGGCGAGGTAGCCAGCATGTTCAGAAAGCCAGGCAGAGGCGCGACGGATTTTCCCATCCCGGGTTCCTACCGCTCGGGGGGCGGGTGAAAGATGGTTACTCTATGCTCGAGCGAGCGGTGCCTTTTCCATCACCTAGATTTCTAAGAGGAGGCACATACCGAGCGAGTACCGTCGCCCGAGGATTGACTTGAATATTCACGATAATCTCGGAGCCGGTCGCCGTGAAGCCCGTAAGAGTTGAGTCTTTTTGCTCGGCCACCTCGAGAAGGGCCGCGGTCGGATCGCCTCTGAAGTCGGCTCCCACTTTATCGATTTCATCCATCATAAACACCGGGTTCCTCGACTTCGCCTGTGCGAGCGCTTGGATGATCCGGCCGGGCAT
>JAMCWL010000012.1:5047-5390 GCA_023481285.1 Actinomycetota bacterium
CGTGCGCCAAGAACTTGCCGCGGCATCGGCAACCGCTTGGGCGATATCGTTCGCTCCGTAATAGGTGAGAGCGACCGCCGCCGCGTCATTGACGATGATTCCTAGGATCGCGAAGGTGATTACCGCCTTGACGATCATCGACAGAGGGCCATTCATTTCTCTCAGCCTCCACCGGTAATTTCTCCCAATTTCTTATATCTTATCGGACGGAGCAGGGTCTCTCTTAAGTGGCCCGGCGTTTCGGGCGACTCGACAATCATCATCAGGGAGGGTAACCTTTTTACTATTACGGTTCAGGTGACGGACGCGGATGTCGTGGTTGGCCGAGCAAAAAGACTCAACT
>JAMCWL010000082.1:0-5568 GCA_023481285.1 Actinomycetota bacterium
GTTCGCCAAACCCTCGGCCGTCTCCGCCTCGACCACCTCGACCGCTTCACCGAGGTCGCCGAAGTTGACAAGGGAGGGTCCTTCGGTCATATCCGGGAGTTCTTCTTCGGCCCTCGGGATAACGCTTTCCAAAAGTTCATACCCCGGTGCCCCCTCGGCTCCCGTAGGTTTGATCTTGATCGTGCGGTACCGCCTCATCCCCGTTGCGGCTGGAATGAGCTTACCGATAATAACGTTCTCTTTCAACCCCAGAAGCGGGTCTTTCTTTCCCGCTATCGCGGCGTCGGTGAGCACCCTCGTCGTCTCCTGGAAAGACGCGGCCGAAAGGAAAGAATCGGTGGCGAGCGACGCCTTGGTGATTCCCAGAAGCATTGGAGAGCCGGTCGCCGGCTCGCCGCCGGCGGAGATGGCGGCTTCATTTTCCGCCTCGAAAGTCCAGATGTCGACGAGTTGACCCGGAAGCAGTTCAGTATCGCCCGGTTCTCGGACGGTAACCTTTCTTATCATCTGCCTGACGATCAATTCAACGTGCTTGTCGTTTATGTCCACGCCCTGGCTGCGATAGACCTCCTGGACCTCGCGAACCATATATAGCTCGACGGCCCGGCGTCCCTTGATCCGCAATATATCGTGCGGATTCAGCGACCCCTCAGTCAGTTGGTCCCCCGCCTCCACCTGCTCCCCGTTGATGACGCGAAGCCTAGCGCGGCGCGAAACCTGATATACCTTCTCCTTGCCGTCTTCGCCATGGACGATGATGCGGCGAAACTTGTCGCCTTCCTTTATCTCCACGCGTCCCGATGTCTCGGACAATTGAGCTTCGCCTTTAGGTCGGCGTGCCTCGAAAAGCTCTACAACCCTGGGAAGACCGTGCGTGATGTCTTCCCCGGCGACGCCGCCGGTGTGGAAGGTGCGCATCGTGAGCTGGGTGCCCGGCTCGCCGATCGATTGGGCAGCGATTATCCCAACGGCCTCTCCGATATCGACCGTACGTCCGGTGGCAAGTGAAAGGCCGTAGCACTCCCGGCAAACCCCATGCTTCGCCTCGCAGGTGACGACCGAGCGTACCTCCACGCCCCTTACCCCGACCTCGAGCATGCGCTGAAGATCCGACTCGCGGACGAAAGCACCCTTATCAAGAATTACTTCGCCGGTGGATTCGTTTACAACCGGCGACATGGCGACCCGTCCGGTCAGACGGTTCCGGTTGAGATCACCCTCTTCATCCGTGAGAGGTATAACGACGCCTTCATCGGTACCGCAATCCTCCTCGCGGACGATTATCTCCTGGGCTACGTCGACTAGACGCCTGGTCAGATAACCCGAGTCGGCGGTTCTCAAGGCCGTATCGGCCAATCCTTTGCGGGCGCCGTGTGTCGAGATGAAGTACTCGAGAACGCTCATCCCCTCGCGCAGGTTGCTCTTTATCGGGCGGTCCATGATGTCGCCTTTCGGGTTGGCGACCAGACCGCGCATCCCGGCAAGCTGGCGAATCTGCTTGATATTACCTCTTGCACCGGAGTATGCCATCATGAAGACCGGGTTGAATTTCTCGAAGTTTCTCTCCATCGCCTCCGTCACGTCATCCGTCGCTTTGGTCCAGATGTCAACCACCCTCTGGTGGCGCTCCTCGTCTGTGATGAGGCCTCGGCGGTACTGTTTTTCGATGCGATCGACGGCCGTCTCCGGCCCTTTAAGTATCTCTTCCTTTTCAGGCGGTATGGAAACATCCTCGATCGAAATGGTAATCCCGGCCTTGGTGGCATAGCGGAAGCCAAGTGACTTGACCTTGTCCAGAACCTCAACCGTCTCCGTAGCCGTTAACTCTTCGCCACACCGCTCAACCAAACGAGCGAGCTCTTTCTTGCCCACCTCGTAATTGATGAATCCGAAGGCCTCAGGCATGGCGGTGTTGAAAATTAACCGGCCCACGGTCGTCTTCAGCTTGGTCCGTCTCTTGCCATCTCTTTCTCGAAGTTCGATTTTTGCGTGAAGGTCGACGACCCCTGTCTCAAACGCCAGAATCGCCTCGTCTTTCGAGCCGAAGACCATGCCCTCGCCCTTTTCTCCCACTTTATCGGCCGTCAGGTAAAAGGATCCAAGAACCATATCCTGGGTTGGCGTGACGAGCGGGCGGCCGTGAGCGGGCGATAGGATGTTGTTCGTAGCAAGCATGAGAACCCTCGCCTCAGCCTGCGCCTCCGCCGAGAGCGGGAGATGGACCGCCATCTGGTCGCCGTCGAAGTCGGCGTTGAAAGCCGTACAGACGAGCGGGTGAATCTGGATCGCCTTGCCCTCGACAAGCACCGGCTCGAAGGCTTGAATACCGAGGCGATGAAGGGTCGGCGCCCGGTTCAAAAGCACCGGGTGCTCTTTGATAACCTCCTCGAGAACGTCCCAGACGATCGCCTTGCCCCGCTCGACCATTCTCTTCGCGCTCTTTATATTCTGAGCGTGACCGAGATCGACAAGGCGCTTCATGACGAAAGGCTTGAAAAGCTCGAGCGCCATGACCTTGGGCAGACCGCACTGGTGAAGCTTGAGCTCTGGGCCGATCACGATGACCGACCGACCCGAGTAGTCGACGCGCTTGCCTAAAAGATTCTGACGGAAACGTCCTTGCTTACCCTTGAGCATGTCCGAAAGGCTCTTGAGCGGGCGGTTGCCAGGTCCGGTGACCGGTCGGCCGCGGCGGCCGTTGTCGAAGAGAGCGTCGACGGCCTCCTGAAGCATCCGTTTCTCGTTGTTCACGATTATCTCAGGAGCTCCGAGATCGAGGAGCCTCTTTAAACGGTTGTTGCGGTTGATGACTCGCCGGTAGAGATCGTTAAGGTCGGAAGTGGCGAAGCGCCCGCCATCCAACTGAACCATCGGCCTTAAGTCGGGCGGGATGACCGGGATCGCTTCCAGGACCATCCACTCGGGCTTATTGCCACTCCGGCGAAGTGCGGATATGACTTTCAGCCTCTTGACCGCCCGCTGGCGCTTTTGGCCGGTCGTCGTTCTGATGGTCTCCCGAAGCTTTTCCCCCTCTTCCTCAAGATCGATCCTGGCGAGCAAATCCTTGATCGCTTCGGCCCCCATGCCACCGGAGAAGTGATCTCCATAGCGCATCCTTAACTCGCGCCAGACCTGGTCGTCACCGACGAGCTGCATCGGAGAGAGACCCTCGAAAACGTTGAAAACCTGGTTGAGGAAGGTAACCCGCTCGTTTGTATCGTCGGTCGCCTCCTTCATGCGCTTCTTGTAATCGTTTTCGATCTTTTTGACCGCCGTCTCACCCGTGCCGATCTCCTCCAGCGACTCGCCTTCCTCGGGCTCCACTTCACCGCGTGCCAAAGCTACCTTGCGGGCGCGCTCCGCTTCGAGCGAGGACATCCTCTTCTCGAATTCGGATTTTATACCGGCGATTTCCTCTTCCAGCTCCCGCTTTAAGCCAGGAACATCGCCATTTCTCTCCTCCTCTTTGACGTCGGTCACTATATAGGAGGCAAAGTAGAGGATCTTCTCGAGATCCTTCGGCGAAATATCGAGGAGATAGCCCATGCGGGAAGGAACGCCTTTGAAGTACCAGATGTGGGAGACGGGCGCCGCAAGCTCGATGTGCCCCATCCGCTCTCGCCTTACTTTGGCGCGGGTAACCTCAACGCCACAGCGCTCGCAGATGATGCCCTTAAAGCGCACACGCTTGTACTTGCCGCAGTAGCACTCCCAGTCCTTCGTCGGCCCGAAGATTTTTTCGCAGAAAAGGCCATCTTTTTCCGGTCGACCGGGCCCGCACCTGCTCCGGCGAGGTCAATCCGATCTGCAAGGCGTCGAAGTTGTTTATGTCCAGCAAAAGGTCTACCTCCTTCTGTACCTTAGTGTTAACCTTATTCTCGCTCTTCCGCTTCCCCGACCTCTTCGGCCGCCGCAAGTTGGCCCCGAAGGTCGATGCCGAGATCCTCGGCCGTCTTAAATATATCCTCCTCAACCTCTTTGAGCTCTATCTCCTTACCTTCTTCGGATAGAACTTCGACATTGAGGCAGAGGGACTGCATCTCCTTGACCAGAACTTTAAAGGATTCCGGAATGCCCGGTTCCGGTATGTTCTCGCCTTTGACGATGGCTTCATATGCCTTGACTCTGCCCATGACATCATCTGACTTCACCGTCAACAGCTCCTGGAGAGTGTAAGCGGCGCCATACGCCTCAAGCGCCCAGACTTCCATCTCACCAAAGCGCTGTCCTCCAAATTGAGCCTTGCCGCCAAGCGGCTGCTGGGTAACGAGAGAGTACGGCCCGGTCGACCGGGCGTGAATTTTATCGTCGACCAGGTGAAGGAGCTTCATTATATAGATGTTGCCGACGGTAATCGGCTCCTTGAATGGTTCGCCGGTGCGACCGTCATAGAGAACCGTCTTGCCGGTTATCGGCAACCCGGCCTTGGCCAACGCCTCTCTTACCTCGGCCTCGGTCGCGCCCTCGAAGACCGGGGTCGAGATGTAGATCGGCGGCTCCATGACTTCGCCATCCTCCGTCCAGCCGCGAGAAGCCGCCCACCCGAGGTGGGTCTCGAGAACCTGCCCGATGTTCATTCTGGACGGAACACCCAACGGATTTAGGATGATATCGACCGGCGTTCCGTCCTCAAGGAAAGGCATGTCCTCGACGGGGAGGATCTTTGAAATAACGCCTTTATTTCCATGACGACCGGCCAGCTTGTCTCCCTCCGAGACCTTTCTCTTCTGAGCCACGTAAGAGCGGACAAGCTCGTTGACGCCCGGGGAGAGATCGTCCCCGGCTTCGCGTGAGAAGACTTTGACGTCAATGACGGTGCCGGTCTCGCCGTGGGGTACCTTGAGAGAAGTATCGCGCACCTCGCGCGCCTTTTCACCGAAGATCGCCCTCAAGAGCCTCTCCTCGGCGGTCAGCTCGGTCTCGCCCTTGGGCGTGACTTTCCCCACCAGGATGTCGCCCGGACGCACCTCGGCACCGACCCTGATGATGCCCCGCTCGTCCAGGTCCTTCAGAACATCCTCTGAGACGTTGGGGATGTCCCTCGTTATCTCTTCGGGTCCCAGCTTTGTATCACGAGCCTCAAGCTCGTGCTCTTCGATGTGAATCGAGGTCAAAAGATCTTGCTCGACGAGACGCTCCGATACGATTATCGCGTCCTCGAAGTTGTAGCCCTCCCAGGGCATGAACGCCACGAGAAGGTTCTGTCCGAGGGCGAGCTCTCCCCCGTCGCTCGAGGGGCCGTCCGCGATGACCTCGCCGACCCGCACGCGGTATCCTTCCTTCACGATGGGCCTGTGGTTTATGCACGTACCCTGATTGGATCGGCGAAATTTTTGTAGCCTATACTCGTCGATCGTTCCGTCCCGGCGCTCGATCTTGATGACTTCGCTGGAAGCGTAGACGACCTTGCCGGCATGTCTGGCTATTATGATGTCACCCGTATCTCTGACGGCCCGGTGCTCGGCGCCTGTCCCGATCAGCGGAGCTTCGGTCTTAAGAAGAGGCACCGCCTGCCGTTGCATGTTAGACCCCATGAGCGCCCGGTTTGCGTCGTCATGCTCGAGGAAT
>JAMCWL010000082.1:5578-24307 GCA_023481285.1 Actinomycetota bacterium
GGCGAGACGTCCATGTACTGGACCTCTTCGGGCAAGACCTGCTCGACCCGCTCCCTGATCTGGACCAGAACCGTCGTGTTCTTGAACTCGCGCGTCTCTTCGTCGAAAGGCTCGTTTGCCTGAGCGATGACGTAGCGATCCTGGTCATCGGCGGTCAAGTAGTGAATCTCATCCGTGATCTTGCCCTTCCCGACCTTGCGGAAAGGCGTCTCGACAAAGCCGAATTCGTTGATCCTTGCATAGCAAGCAAGCGATCCAATAAGTCCGATATTCGGACCTTCAGGCGTCTCGATCGGACACATGCGCCCGTAGTGCGAGCTGTGAACGTCGCGCACCTCGAATCCGGCTCGTTCTCTTGAAAGGCCGCCGGGACCGAGAGCTGAAAGACGGCGCTTGTGCGTCAGGCCGGCCAGCGGGTTCGTTTGGTCCATGAACTGAGAGAGCTGGCTGGAGCCGAAGAACTCCTTGATCGCCGCGACTATCGGACGGATGTTGATCAACGTCCTTGGGGTCATCGTCTCGATATCGAGCGTGGTCATCCTCTCGCGGACGACGCGCTCCATGCGCGCCAGACCGATGCGAAATTGGTTCTGGATCAATTCCCCGACGCTTCGAAGCCGCCGGTTGCCGAAATGGTCAATGTCGTCTATCTCGACGAACGGGAAGCGGCTACGGAATGCGTTCTCGTCGACCAGAGCGATCAGGTATTGGACGGTCGTCAGAATGTCTTCCTTGGTAAGAACGGTCGTCCCGATGGGGACATCGAGACCGAGCTTCTTGTTCACCTTGTGGCGTCCGACCTTGGCAAGGTCGTAGCGCTGGGGATTGAAGAAAAGGTTATCGATGAGCGAACGCGCGCTCTCGATCGAGGGAGGTTCACCTGGGCGAAGCCGCTTATATATCTCAACGAGGGCCTCCTCCCTTGACTCGGTGAAGTCGCGCTCGAGCGTCGCCTTAATCGCATCCGTATTTTCAAAAAGCTCTAAAATCTGCTCGTTGTCTCCATAGCCGAGCGCCTTCATGAGGATGGTCACCGGCTGCTTCCTCTTGCGGTCGACCCGAACGTAGACGGCGTCTTTCTTATCCGTCTCCAGTTCCAGCCAGGCCCCCCGGCCTGGGATGACCTTACCGAAATAAAGCGTCTTGTCCGAGGCCTTGTCCATCTCACGGTCGAAGTAGACGCCCGGTGAGCGAACCAGTTGGGAGACGACGACCCTTTCCGTACCGTTTATGATGAACGTCCCGTACTCGGTCATCACGGGGAAATCCCCCATGTAGACCTCTTCTTCCTTAATTTCACCGGTGGTTTTGTTAATGAGTCTTGCCACGACGTCCAGCCTCGCGGCGAAAGTCATATCGCGCTCTTTGCACTCGTCGGCGTCGTGTTCCGGCTTACCGAAACGATAGCCGCCAAACTCAATCGAAAGGTTTCCTGTGAAGTCCTCAATTGGAGAGATTTCGCGCAAAGTTTCTGCCAGACCTTCCTCGAGGAACCATTTAAAAGATCGGGTCTGAATAGAGATCAGGTCTGGCAGCGGTTGGATTTCAGTGGTCTTTGCAAAACTTCGCCTTTTTCGGATACCGAAGCTTGGCTGCACGGGGTTTCTTCACTCCCTCCGGTAGGTGGAAACAATCAAATGCAAAATCTCAGTTTAGCAAAGACGACGCACCATGTCAAACAAAACGCTATTTAGGTAGCAGGGGACGGGATATACCCGTCCCCTGCTCAATTAAATGATTATTACTACTTGACCTCAACCGTTGCTCCGGCTCCTTCGAGCTGGGCCTTGATCTTTTCCACTTCTTCCTTGTTGACGCCCTCCTTGACAGGCTTCGGAGCGCCGTCAACTAGGTCCTTGGCCTCTTTAAGCCCTAGACCAGTAATCGCCCGGACCTCCTTGATGACTTGGATTTTCTTCTCGCCAGCCGCGACAAGAATTACATCGAAGGCGGTCTTCTCTTCCTCCGCAGCCGCGGGCGCGCCCGCCGCGGCTGCGGGAGCGGCGACGGCTACGGGTGCCGCAGCCGTAACGCCGAAGGTCTCTTCAAGGTCTTTGACCAACTCGGAAAGCTCAATAACGGACATCTCCTTAATTGCCGCCATTATGTCGTCTTTACCGAGTTTCTTCTTCTCCGCCATAATTTTATTCCCTCCATTCGGTATCTTCTTAATAATCGGTTTCGGTTCTCCGGTTTCTGTTTTCCGGTTGCTGTTCCCAATGGCTTATTACGCCGCCCCTTGGGCTTCTTTTTCTTTGGCGATTTGCCCTAACGCCATCGCCAACTTCTGAACCGGTCCGTTCAGCACATAAACGAGACCGCTGATCGGTGATTGCAATCCGCCAACCACCTTGGCCAGAAGAACCTCTTTCGGGGGCAGCAAGGCGATCGACTGCAGCGCCTTCGCGTCGAAAACTCTACCTTCGACGAGGCCCGCCTTTAAAACAAAGTTTTTGACCCCGCGCGCAAATTCGGAAAGCACCTTGACCGGCGCAAGAGGGTCGTCATATCCGAAAGCTATCGCCATCGGCCCCACCAAATATGGCTCAAGTTCGTTAAGGTCGATCTCGTTGGCGGCAATCCTGACCAGCGTGTTTTTAAGTACGTGGTAGTCTATACTCTGAGCCCGGAGCCTCCGCCGGAGGTCGGAAAGTTGCTGGACGTTCAGTCCACGATACTCCGTAAGAACAACACCCTTGGCCCGTCCGAGCTTATCCTTGACCTCCTGAACCACAGCTTCCTTTTCGGGCCTTACTTTAACTTCCCTTTCCAATCTTTCACCTCCTCGTCGGGCCTTGATTTATCGTAGACTAACTACAAAAAAACGGCCTCCACTAGATAGACAGCAGAGACCTTAACGAACTTGAGCCATTCCACTAGATAGACAGCAGAGACCGCCAAAACCATTTTCGGTTCTTCCGGTTCTTGATCTACCTCGGCGGGCTTCCTAAAGGAACTTAGGCCTGCGGCACCTGCTGTCTTCGGCAAACAAAATATTCGATTGTCAATGCGCCGTTTATACCAAAATTGCCGGTGCGGTGTCAAGTATTATGTCTACCGCTTGAAAAGCTATCAGCTGACAGCTAAAAGCTTCGTAACGCCGTTTTTCGGCATTACGAGGCTGGAACCGCTTCCTCCAGCAGGTCGCGAGTCCTGGTCGTATCAATCTTGATACCAGGGCCCATAGTCGAAGTAACCGTAATGGTCTTCAGGTAACGACCTTTAGCCGCCGCCGGCTTGGCCCGGATTATTTCGTCAAGAAGCGCTCCGTAGTTTTCGACGAGCTTTTCGACTTCGAAGGAGACCTTCCCGACAGGAGCATGGATGATACCGAACTTATCGACACGGTACTCTATCTTACCGGCCTTGACATCCTTGACGGCCTTGCCGATATCGAAGGTGACGGTACCTGCTTTGGGATTCGGCATGAGCCCCCTAGGTCCAAGGAGCTTACCGAGCTTACCGACGGTCGACATCATGTCGGGAGTCGCGATCGCAACGTCAAAGTCGAAAAAGCCCTTCTCTACCTTTTCGGCGAGGTCATTGGCGCCCACGATGTCGGCTCCCGCCTCTTCCGCTTCGCGGGCTTTATCGCCCTGGGCGAAGACAGCGACCTTTACCGTACGGCCTGTTCCGTGGGGTAGTAAGACGGTGCCTCGCACTTGCTGGTCTGCTTTCCTTGGATCGACGCCGAGTCTGATATGAGCCTCGACCGTTTCATCGAACTTAGCGTTGGCCACATCTTTGAGCAGCCTTACCGCTTCAAGTGGAGGGTAGAGCTTCTCGCGGTCGATCTTCTCGACCGCCTCGCGGTACTTCTTGCCTTTCTTAGCCATATCTATTACCTCCTGTGGTAAACAGCGGCCTACCGGTGTAGACCTCCCACGCGGAAAGAGGCTTTGGCTTCTTTCCGCCCTCATTACAAGAACTTACAAAAACGATGCTTACGGAATTATCAAGCCTCTTCAAAGCCTAATTACCTCTCGACTTCAATTCCCATGCTGCGGGCCGTTCCCTCGATGATCTTCATCGCCCCTTCGACGTCATTAGCGTTTAGATCGGCCATCTTGAGCTCGGCGATTTCGCGTACCTTATCACGCGCGATCTTGGCCACCTTGACGCGGTGGGGTTCGGCGGAGCCGGATTCGAGCCCGGCGGCCTGTTTCAGAAGGACCGCCGCAGGGGGAGTCTTGGTAACGAAAGAGAAGGAGCGGTCTTCGTAGACGGTGATTTCAACCGGTATGATGGTCCCCGTCCGGTCTGCTGTTTGAGCGTTATACGCCTTGCAAAACTCCATGATGTTGACGCCGTGTTGACCGAGTGCCGGGCCGACCGGTGGCGCAGGATTGGCCTGACCGGCGGCAATCTGAAGCTTGATCTTTGCGAGAATTTTCTTAGCCATTCAATTAACCTCCGTGGTGAGAATAGCGGTTGCGTTACCGCAAACCTCACTTTCCAGCCTCTAGCGGCATTGAGATCCTTCGGTCGTGCTTCCACTCCCTCAGGATGACAAAAAGCTAGGAGCTAGTGGCTGGTAACTGCTTGTTATAACTTCGCTACCTGATCGAACGTAAGCTCCACCGGTGTTTCCCGGCCGAAGATGGAGACCATCACCTTGAGCTTGCTCTGGTCGACATTGACCTCGGAAATCGTTCCGGTAAAGTCAGCCAGCGGTCCTGAGATGACCTTGACCGTCTCTCTCTCTTCGAACTCAACTTTCGGCTTTGGTTTCTCAAAGGCCGGGCGCTTGAGCACCCGCTCCACCTCCGCCTCGGAAAGAGGTATCGGCTTGGCGTTAGCTCCAACGAAACCGGTGACGCCTGGGGTATTGCGGACAACGTACCACGAGTCGTCGTCCAGGTTCATTTCGACAAGGATGTAGCCGGGGAAGACCTTTCGCTCGGCCAGCGTCTTCTTCCCGCCTTTAATTTCAACGACCTCTTCGGTCGGGATGACCACGTTGAAAACGCGATCCTGCATCCCGGTCGATGAGATTCGATGCTCAAGATTCGCTTTTACCTTGTTTTCATAACCCGAATATGTATGAATGACGTACCACTTTGTCATGCGTCCCTACTATCCCCCAGCTCTTGAAAGGGCCTTGATCAGGTATATGAAGATCAAGTCGATACCGCCAATGTAGAGAGCAAAGAAGGTTACGGCTACGAGGACGACGATCGTCGAGGCCACGATTTCCGGGCGATTGGGCCAGGAGACTTTTGTCAGCTCGATCCTGACCTCCCGCAGAAATCTGCTCAACTTGGCGAGCACATTCACTCGCTCTACATTAGGCTTGGTTGTAACCGCGCTTCTTTTCACCGTTTTTTCCACAGCAATTTACCCATTTCCTTTGAGTAAGCTCTCAAAATAATAATCCGGAGCCATCAGCCCGCAGGGAAGCGCTCGACTATCCCACCTCCACTTGCGGAGACTCCACTCCGGACTCTGGTACACCTGCAAAGTCGACGGCCAAACCGAACGGCCGCCGAAACACCCATCCATTCTGCAGGGCTGGAGGGATTCGAACCCCCAACACCCGGTTTTGGAGACCGGTGCTCTAACCGATTGGAGCTACAGCCCTCCGTTGAATTTGGCCGATTTTTCAGTCAGATTATAGCCGTCGGATAAGACCGTGTAAAGTTCAGCTCAAAACGAAAACGCGTAAATTCTAAGTTTACGCGTTCTTTACAACCAGGTCAACCGCATGCCGCCTTGCAGACTTGAAACAAAACTCGCTTTTGGGCCTTCGCTTTACGCTTATCGGGTCTCGCGATGCACGGTATGGCCGCCGCACCACTTGCAGTACTTACGCATTTCGAGACGGTCGGGGGTCTTCCTCTTATTCTTGGTCGTCGTATAATTCCTACGCTTACACTCGGTGCAAGCCAAAATCACCAGGTCTCGCATCGTCTCTCCCTACCTCTCACAAAGCAAAACATAGTAAACCTAGCACCTTTCCATGGCACTGTCAATTTATCAAGAAGATGATTATTTATCAAGATGATTACCAGCCTGATCAAGGGGATAGAAAAGCGCCAGTCTGGCTAGCTGAACATTAGACATTAGAGCATTAGACCGCATTAGAACCATTGGTACTCCACCTGACATTTTAACGATAATAGCCTGGGTAGATTGTTCTAATGTTCAAATGTCTAATGTTCTAATGCTCTGGAATGAATAAAGCCGCTCTCGGAGCGGCTTTATTCATTCCGTGGAGGTGGAGGGATTCGAACCCTCGGCCTCTTCCACGCCAAGGAAGCGCTCTCCCCCTGAGCTACACCCCCATCGTCTGGCGTTAACAGCGTAAAGAAAAACCCGAGCTTTCGGGTACAGTGGTCATTATACCGGGTCGCGGGGACAAGTCAACTTGCATTTGCCGGTCAGGCGGGTGTATCCGGTATCCTCCTTCGAACCCCGGCGGTTGGCGAACCGCGTCCTCTACGCGCCGGGCTCTTCCCAATCGATCCTGGGCGCATCTCGCCAGAGTCTCTCGAGTTGATAATACTCACGCTGTTCGGTCAGGAAGATGTGGATGACGACCGAGGCGTAATCAAGGACGATCCACTTCGCTTCGCGCTCGCCCTCAACGCCGATAGGTTTCGCGCCCCGAGACCTTAAGCGCTCCTCAATGCTTTCGTAGATTGTCCGGACCTGTCGATCGGAATTCCCACTCGCTATCACGAAGAAATCGGTGATGATGAGGAGCTCTCCCACGTCAAGAACCTCAACGTCAAGGGCGTTTTTGTCGGCGGCAGCTTCAGCCGCCAGCCGTGCTATCTCCTCAGCCTCCAGTATTATCCCTCCTACGCAATGTCAAATAAGATATTGCTTGCAAGGGTCGCTGAACCGCGCTATATGACATGTGGGCGGTCGCGATCCGTCTGCGCATATCACCATCCCCGAACAGCCGCCGTTTGCTGTTCTCCGGCTCGCACGTACGCGTGCTTTTACAGGAGCCCCGGCGTGCTTTGCGCGCACGTCACCAGCGTGCCCCTACTTGTAATCGGCGCCTAGAACCACGGCGTAGTCGGCCACACCCGTTTCGATGCGCTGGGTGACGAGCGTTCCAAAACCGAGGGTCTTCTTGATTTTTTCCGCCTCTTTACCATCGCCATAGATGAGTATCTTGGTCTCCGCATAATTAAAATTATCGGCGTTCTTGGTTTCGACGATCTCAAAACCTGCGTCCACCAGCAACTTTGCAGCCTTAGCGCCCACGCCGGGCGTACCGTTGCCATTCAAGACGACGACGCGCGGTTTTTTGACGATCTTTTGATTTATCCCCCAAATAAGTTTCAGCAGGCGAGCAATTTCCGGCTGATCCGGCTCGTAAAAGACCTCTTCCCCAACGGTGATTGCTCTGACCGGAAGTGGTATGAGATTGATCTCATCCTTGCGCACGGTAGAGGCGAACTTGCCCAGTTTGCGCACTTTTTCCGGATCGATGTCGATGATTTTGCCCTTCTGAAACGCGCTTTCTATCTCCGTATTGAAAATCATTCGCTCGTAAACGGAGTACTTCACCTCTAGAAATCCATCGGGCTTTATCGGAATGACATTGTTGACGGAGCTAAGGAGGGTGTCGAGGCCGGATGCACAGGCTACCGAAATCTCTTCCTGCCCCCGGCCCGGAACATTGACGAACGTATTACCGGGAATGGTAATACCGTCGATCTTCTCCCCTTTGATATCAAACTTCACAACAAGTATGCCTCTGGCCGATTTCTTGCCGTTCTTTTCTTCGATCCCCATGACCAAAAGAGAGAGCTTTTGGTTGGAGTCCGCTTTAGAAGTCTTCTTGACCTCGCCGGACGCCTTTCCAGGCTGGCCTGAGTTCGAGCCGACAATCAACCCGCCGACGCCCTTAAAAACGCGCGAGGCCGCCTTTGCAACCGGCGCGTACGCCTTCTCCGATATCCTGGCGACCGAACCGAAAGAACCACCGAGAGAAATCCAGACGACCGCGCTCGCCAAAATAGCGAGTGAGAGAAAGGCGATGAAATTGCGGAGCCGCCTGGCACGACGCTTGGCGCGGCGCATCGCCACCCGATACCCGCTGGACAGTATGCTCTTATCATCAAAATCGTTCATCTCATCCTCCAAGAACGATCGAATTCCAGGCCGAGACGGTCAGCGGGTGGATTGGCTTCCTCTTCTCCGCCAGGTATTTAAGCGTGTGAGCGTAAGCTTCAGCGTAGCACATATCCAGATCTTCACCGGCGAGGTTCCTGATCCTATCCAGCCCGGGGAACTTTCTCCCCGGCTCGATCATGTCGGAGACGTAAGCGATCTTGTCCAGCGGCGTCATTGAGATAGCCCCGAGCGTATGCCTGCCGATGGCCCTTAACACATCCTCGTCCGTCATGCCGTAAACTTCGCGGGCCAGATGCGCTCCGACCGGCGCGTGAAGGAGATAAGGCTCCGCGACGTCGACCTCATCTACGTCGAGACCGATGGCTCGGGCCTCATCCAACAACTCCTGGTCGGACAGGACCTTGGCGCAATCGTGCAGCAGGCCCGTCAGGTAAGCCTTCTGCGCGTCCACCTCGAAGTTTTCGGCCATTCCCTTGGCGGTCTCGGCGGTGGAGAGCGAGTGTTTATAGAGCTTGCCTGACAGGGCATCTTTTAGTCTGCTCTCGATCTCCCGCCTTATCTTCATCGGCTCCCAAATCTAATAATCGATCCAGAAACGGCACTTGTGGATGTAATTGGCCACTCCCTCGGGCACCAGGTAACTTATGGGATGCCCTTCCCTCACCCGGCGGCGTATATCCGTCGACGATATGGCAAGCGCCGGTATCTCCATCACATAGACCCTCGGCTTACCCCTGGGGAGCGGTTGATCGTCGGGCAGAACGTGCAGCTTTTTGAACTTCTCGAGCGAGTAGCCCGGACGCGTCGCTGCTATGAATGTGCAAAGCTTGGAGAGCTCTTCCGCATCTTTCCAGGTGAGTATCTCCCAGACCGCGTCCGCTCCGGTGATAAAGTAAAGATTCGTCTCGGGACCGTGCTCCTTTTTCAGCGCCTTTATCGTGTCCACGGTATAAGAGGGCGCCTTTCTGTCCACTTCAAATCTCGAGACGACGAAGTTGGGATTCGAGGCGGTCGCGATCACGGTCATCAGATAGCGCTCTTCGGGTGGGAGAATCTCCTTGTCCTGCTTGTGAGGCGGCTGGCCGGCAGGCATGAAGATGACCCTGTCGAGGCCGAACTGGTAGAGGGCCTCCTGGGCGGTGACCAGGTGTCCGTAGTGGATTGGGTTAAAGGTGCCGCCCATAATCCCGTAGGATCGGTGGGCTCGGTCTGCTTGCTTTGTCAAGTCTCCTAAACAGACTCCCTCCTGGCAAGCGCCGGAACTCTATATCCATATACCTAAAGTTGATGGTTAACCTGTCAGGGCAACTTAGGCGATCCCCGGCCTGGATACCCATCACCATCATTATATAACGTTACCAGTCTAAGACAACATAAAAGCCATCGGTCATACTTATCAGCCATCGATAAAGGTTATGCCGCGGGAGGTCTCGGACGAGACAAAATTTATCGATCTCGATGACTCTTGAGCTCCCATGGGTATAAATCAGGATAATTGCGGGCTGACGCCCGCGCACAACATTTAAAGCGCTCGGCTGAGAGGGGGTTCTAATGGCTGAGACCAGACAGCTCTGTCCCGCGATGCTCGGGGTGGCGAAGGCCATCGCCTCCGCCGCAAATCTTCCCGCGGTCCTGCAACTGATCGCTGAAAATACCGTTAACCTGACGGGAGCAAAGGCAAGCTCCGTCTTTCTGCTGGATGCATCGGGGCGCCGCCTTAATATCGCGGTGGCCTTTGGACTAAGCGACGAGTTTCTTAAAAAAGGGCCGATCGAGCTGGATGATGACCCGATAAGCGCCGAAGTGTTGCGAGGCAAGACGATCACTATTGCCGACATTTCATCCGATCCGAGGGTGCTTTTCGGAAGTGATTATTTGAGTTTCGGTATTGCCGCGTTAACGGCCGTGGAGATAGCGGCGGGCGAGCGCCCTCTCGGAGTGATGAACCTCTACAAGTCAACGCCAGGATCCTTCTCGAAGGACGATATGGACGTCCTGATGACGATGGCCAGCTTCGGGTCGGTCGGTGTAGAGAGCGCCCGTGTATACGATCGCCTCTACCGGCGCTGCGCCGACCTCTCAGTTCTCAATCAAGTCGCCGAAGACATCAACGTGAGTTTGCGCACCAATGAAGTCATAGACGCGATTGTCAGCGAAGTTCCCAAGGTTTTAAATGCGAAAGCTTGTTCGATCAGGCTTTACGATCAAAGCACGAGGACGATGCGGCCGGTCGCCGCATATGGGCTGAAGAAAGGTCTTCTCGAAAAAGGGACGATCAACCTGGAGGACGCACCCATCGACGAAGAGGCCCTAAAGGGCCAGGTAGTCGTAGTCTCCGATATCGCGACGGACCGGCGGTGGCGCTACCCGGAAAGAGCCCTTGAAGAGGGAATAGCGTCGGCCATGATCGCCCCGATGATCATCAAGGGCAAGCCTGTGGGAACGCTCCGGATCTACTCCAAAGAGCCGCGCGAGTTCACGGAGGAAGAGAGGTCGCTACTTTTGGCTATCGCCAGACACTCGGCGATCGCCATCGAGAACGCCCGCCTGTACGAGCTTTCAGTGAAGACCCACGATCAGCTCGTCCAGGACGTCTGGCGGGGGCTTCCCGACGTCTGGGGAACGATAACCGGCAAACGTGAGGCCGCCTAACCGGTAACCTGCTCATCGAGGGGTGTGTATGGTAAGAGCGCTGAAGCTGGACGGACTCGACATTCTCATAGAAAGCCTCAAAAAAGATTACTTGGTTTACGCGCCTCTCTCGCGCAATGGCGACTACTTTTTTTCGATACTCGAAGAAGAGAAGGCGTATCTCGGCTGCGCGGTGACGATCATGCCGCCAAAGCGCATCCTGCAACCGGAGGTTCAAACGCTCTTCAACTACACGGCGGTTGACGGCTACTCGATCGAAACCCCGCCCCTCGACCAGAAGCAGGCCTTATTTGGCATCAGGCCATGCGACGTACACGCCATGCTCGGGTTTGACCGGGTCTTCGGCGGTCGCTATGAGGACCCCTACTGGTGGGAAAGACGCAAGAACACCCTCGTTGTGGCGGCCAACTGCACGACCGTCGCCGAGGAGTGCTTCTGTTCCTCATGGGGGACCGGGCCGGGGCTCGATGCCAACTATGACCTGTTGCTCACCGATCTGGAGGACGGGTACCTGCTTGAGATCGGCAGCCCTGCCGGTGAGGAGGTCGCCATCCAGCTCGATGTTCCCCCGGCTGGCGAGGCCGATTTAAGTAAGAAAGCTCGTCTTCTAGCCAGGGCAACGGCGAGCATCAAGAAGGTCCTGGGCGTCAAGCCGACCGAGCTCCACGATTTTCTGGCCGAAAGATTTGATCATCCAGCATGGCAACCCCAGGCCGATGTCTGCTTTTCCTGCGGCAACTGCACCATCACCTGCCCGACGTGCTACTGCTATAACATCTTTGAGGATTACTCGCCCGCCCTCAAGGCAGGTGAGAGGCGCTCGGAATGGGACTCCTGCCAGTTGCTCGAGTTCGCCCGGATAGCGCACGGATTTAACTTCCGTCGCACCCGGTTGGACAGGTTTAAACACCGGTCGATCCATAAGCTCTCCTGGATGGACCAGCAGTACCAGACGCCCGGCTGTGTTGGTTGCGGCCGGTGTGTACGCTGGTGCCCCTCCTGGCCGGTCAGGCGAGGCAGACCGACATCCCTGGCCGACCCGGTTGAAATCATCGGCGACTTGATGGAGGCGGTGTAGGTGAAGAATCCCTATCTCCCAATGAGCTGCGTCATTAAAGAGACCAAGAAAGAGACCGCCGATATCAAGACGATCTCGGTCGAACTGCCGGACTTGCCGGCGCCCTTCGACTACGCACCCGGGCAGTTTAACCAGATATCGGTAATGGGCGTCGGCGAGATGCCGATCTCGATCGGCTCGCGGCTGGACGACAAAACGATTACGCATACGGTGAGAGCCGTCGGCGAGGCGACGTCAAAGCTTGTCGAGCTGGACGCCGGGGATACCATCGGCTTACGGGGACCGTTCGGACAGGGATGGCCGCTTGAGGCGGCTGCGGGTAAGGACCTCCTCCTCGCGACGGGAGGCCTCGGCCTCGCACCGTTGAGGGCGCTTCTCGATCTCATCGAGGCCGAGCGAGATAGATTTGGACGGGTAAATCTGGCTTACGGGGCGAGAACGCCGGGCGACATGATCTTTACCGACCGGTTTGACCGGTGGCGGGTCATCCCCGACTTTGAGCTCTTCCTGACGGTCGACCACGTTCCAAAGGAAGCGGTATGGGAGCACGCCACCGGCGTCGTAACCCACGTCTTCGATCGGTTGACGGTCGATCCGGCAAGGGCCCTGGCCTTCACGTGCGGGCCGGAGATAATGATGAGGTTCGTCGCCAACTCGCTCCTCATCCGGGGATTCGACCAGAACTCGATCTTCGTCTCGATGGAGCGCCGGATGGAGTGCGGCATGGGGAAATGCGGTCACTGCATGATCGGGCCGAAGTACGTCTGCATCGACGGACCGGTCTTTTCTTATGCGCAAGTCAAGGCATTACCCCACAACATCATAGCGGGAAAGGGCTTGGCGGCATAGCTAGGAGGTATCGACTTGGCGGACAAGCTTAAAACGGCGTTATTCAAATTTACTTGCTGCGCGGGCTGTCAATTTCAACTCCTCTACTTCTTCAGTCCCGAGAGCTTCCTTGAGACTCTCGACCTCCTCGACTTCGTCTACTTCCGCATGGCGACCAGCAAGGAGCTGAAGGAGGATGACCATTACGACCTGGCCTTCATCGAGGGAGCGATAAGCACTACCGAGGACATCGAAAAAGTAAAAAAGATACGCAAGCAATCCGATATCGTCGTGGGCTATGGCGCTTGCGCGGCGCACGGTGGCGTGCAGTCGATCGGGGATTGGACGCCACAGCGGAAACTCGAGGAGACGGTCTACCCTAACCCCCTGCAGATGAAGTCGATCAAGGTCCATCCGGTGGATGAGTTTATTAGAGTCGATTACCAGTTACGCGGTTGTCCCATCGACGAAGTCGAATTCATGGAATTGATACGAGCTCTCGCGGCCAAGAAAGAACCCTACCTCAGAGAGTATCCGGTCTGCGTCGAATGCAAGTTCGCCAACAATATCTGCATTCTCCTGATGAGACAGGGGGTTCTTGAGAGCATGTGCCTCGGGCCGGTGACGAGGGCCGGCTGCCGGGTCGCCTGTACCAGGAACATGAGGGCGTGTTTTGGCTGCCGGGGGCCGATGACCAATCCAAACATTCCCGAGATGGTCAGGACGTTTAAAGGTAAAGGCTTTACCGAGCATGAGATCTTTACCCGTTTTACCGAGTACGCCGGGTTGTCACCGGAGTTCAGTGAAGGAGCGAGAGCCTACTATGAGAGAAAGGCGCCCTACTACGAGCGGCCGGAGTGGCGAGCAGCGTAAGAGAATAGACGTCGGTTACTTCGCGAGGACCGAGGGAGAAGGCGGTATCCATGCCGTCATATCGGACCACAAGCTCGAGAGCTTCGCCCTCGACATCTGGGAGCCGCCCCGCTTCTTCGAGGGCTTTCTGGTCGGGAGGTTCTATTATGAGGCGCCCGAGTTGACCTCGAGAGTCTGCGGTATCTGCCCCGTCTCCCACCATGAAACCGCCACGAAAGCGGTTGAAAAGGCTATCGGCCTAAAGGTTGATGAGAACACGACCAAGATGCGCCGGCTCATAGCCTGGACGCAGATTGTGGCAAGCCACATCATCCACCTTTACATGCTCGCCCTCCCCGATTATGTCGGCTATGACGGGCTGATCGAGATGTTGCCCGACTTCCCTGATGAGGTTCAGCGATTCCTCAGGATGAAGACGGCTGTAAATGCCATAACCGACGCCATCGGGGGAAGGGCCCTGCACACGATGTCTTCAATAGTCGGCGGCTTTACCAGGCCGACGTCTAAGAAACGACTGAAGAAACTGGCTGAGGAGCTGAAGAAGGTCAAGGACGACGCCGCCGAGACGGTGAGGCTGTTCGGCCGGCTTCCGACTCCCCAATTTGAGATCGAGTCGACCTACGTCTCCCTGTTGGGTGATGGCGATTACCCTGTAAATGCCGGTATGCTGGGTTCGAGCGACGGCTTGAGGATCTCCGAGAACGATTACCGCCAGCACTTCCGCGAGTGGCAGGTCCCCACGGCGAACACCAAGTACACGGGGCTGGACGGCAAGAATCCGGTGAGGGTCGGGGCGATTTCCCGGGTGAACCTCAACTACGACCTCCTCTCACCCGATGCGAAGTCGATCGCACAGGAGATCGGTTACTCCGTCCCCACTCGAAATCCCATCCATAACAACCTCGCCCAGGCGATCGAGATCGTCGGCGGCATCGACGGTTGCCTGGAGCTCATCGACGAGGTCGATCCGGAGTCGATCGGGGTTGCCAGGCATGAAGTCAAAGCCGGCGAAGGCGGTGGCATAACGGAAGCGCCCAGAGGATCTCTCTACCATTGGTACCGCGTAAACGGCGAGGGAATTATCGAAGCCGCCGACATCGTCACCCCGACGGCCCATAACGCGTTCAATCTGGAAAAAGACCTGAGGGAGCTCTTGGTTGAAATCGCCGAGCGTGAAGTGGATGAAATTACCCTCGAATGCGAAAAGCTCGTCCGCGCCTACGACCCCTGCTTCTCATGTTCGGTTCATATCGTCAAAACCTAGGGCGAAGAACGGTCGCCTTCCTCCGGTTCGACGGTCGGCTCACCGTCACCCTTTGCGCTTGAAGGTCCACCGCTCATGATCGAGTCGATGATCCCCCTCAGCTCGGCCGACAATACCTCCCGCTTCGAAGTGGAAGCGCTGGAAGGCGCCTCTTCCTCGACGGACCGGACCTCCCCGGCCTGACCGCTGGTTTCTTCAGTTGGCACCGGTCTTGGTTGCTCGTTAGTAGAAGACTGGTTCCTCTCTCTTACATACTTCTCAATGGTTTGTTCCAGTTCCAGCAGGCTATCCGGGGTATCGATCTCATATCGTGGGAAGGCGTTCTCATCCGGCTTGACCGCCGGCGGTACCTCCCCTGCCGACTCGCCGGCCATGGAGGCGGTCGCGGGAACCATCATACCGACCCCGATCGATGAAGCAACCGCCCCGATCGAATCCATCTTATTTCCTTCCACTATCGAGCTGATGGGAGCGCCAAACTTGCCTTCGACCGATCCCGGCGTTTGAGATGGGGTCATGTCTGCAAACTCTGCCTGATCAGGCGCTATGCCAACACCCGTGCTGATGCCCGTGGAATCTACGGCGGCAGAACCCGTCTCTCGCTGAACTACAGCGGTTCCGATGTCGGACTGGGGCTCCTCTATCGAGCGCATACCTACGATGACCAGCTTGACCAAGTATATAATCGTAAAAATAAATGCAAACAGGCTGGCCAAGAAGACGGCGAGCAGAACGATGATTCCGGCCATTAAACCTCCCTTAGAGCTCTTGCTTATACTCCTTTTTGAGCTTAATGTCGCCCGCGGTAAAAATCAAGCCGCCGCTGCAGGCAAGCATAGCTTGCAACCGCTTGCTAATGCTTCAAGACGTGGTCCGCCACGCTTTCCGCCTCCGCCGGGCGGTATTTTCTGAGGATCCCGACCGTCCGCTCTCGCAACTCGGCGTGAGCGGTCCGGCAGCCATCAGGCAGTTCCCCGCCGTGGAGCGCCCGGCTCGTATTTTCCGTTATCTGGATCAGTTCGGTCGCCATCACACCATTGAGCCAGATTAAATCTTTGAGTAGTTCTTTAATTTCATTGGAATCGTTGCCGTCCATAGTTGAGCCTCCTTTCAGTGGCGCCTGCCATCAGACTACCAGGCGACTACGACTACTGGGTGCCTGGCACCGTGCACTTTAGCTACCAGGCGTTATGCTTCTAAAATGTGCAATTAACGACCGCCGACCGCCGTTGTAGGGGCGGTTCGCGAACCACCCGGGGGCACGCCGCCGGCGTGCCCCTACAGCGACGGTCGGCGGTCGGCGGTCGGGCGCCACCGGCGTGCCCCTATTCTCTGGTCTGCCCGGTGCCTTCAACGACGTACTTCATTGAGGTGAGCGCTTGCAGCCCCATGGGCCCCCTGGCGTGCAGCTTCTGAGTTGAAATGCCTATTTCGGCGCCCATGCCGAATTGGGCGCCGTCGGTGAAACGCGTCGACGCGTTGACGTAAACCGCCGCCGAATCGATCTCTTCGGCAAATCGTCTTGCGGCCTCGTAGCTTTCGGTGACGATCGCATCGGAGTGACCCGAACCGTAAGTATTGATGTGGTCGATCGCTTCATCAAGAGAATCGACCACCTTTATCGCCATGATAAGCTCGTGAAATTCAGTCCACCAATCTTCTTCGGTCGCGGTTGACGCCTCGGGGTGAAGCGCGCGAACCCTTTCGTCGCCCCTGATCTCAACGCCACGCTCCGTGAGATCCGCCATGGCGAGCGGCACAAACCGGTCGGCCACCGACGAGTGGACGAGAAGGGTCTCCGCCGCATTGCAGACGCTCGGGCGCTGGCACTTGGCATTGATCACAATGCGCCTTGCCATCGGCAGGTCGGCTGCCGCATCCACGTAAACGTGACAGTTACCCGCTCCCGCGTAGAGAACCGGGACTCTTGAGTTTTCGAGGACGCTTTTGATGAGATCGGGGCCGCCCCGCGGGATCAGGACGTCGACATAGCCCTCAAGCCTCATCAGCTCGTTTGCAGCCTCGCGGCTCGTCGAGGAGACGACCTGGATGGCGCTTTCCGGGATGCCGGCGCCCGTCGCCGCTTTCGAAATGACCTCCGTAAGAACCGCGTTAGAGTTGGCGGCCATCGAGCCGCCCCTTAAGACAACCGCGTTTCCACTTTTCAGACACAATCCGGCGGCATCGACGGTAACATTCGGTCGCGCCTCATAAATCATCGCTACGACCCCGAGTGGTACCCTGACCAGGCGTATTGACAGCCCATTCGGGACTTTCCAGCCCTTCACGACTTCGCCGACCGGGTCTGCAAGAACAGCCACGTCGAGAAGGTCCTCGGCTATTTCCTTGAGCCTGGTTGTGTTGAGCATAAGCCGGTCAAGCAGATTTGCGCCGATCCCCTTGGCCGACGCTTCCGCTATATCCTTCTCGTTGGCTGCGAGAATGTGCTCCGCGTTAGCCATCAACGCCTCCGCCATGGCCGTAAGCGCGTCGTTCTTTACACCCGTCGTCAGCGAGGCGAGTGCCCTCGAGGCCTTTTTCGCCCTTTTTCCAAGCTCAAGAACATCAGACTTCACGTCCATACGATCATCCTCCTAGCGAAGAATAACCAAACAATCCCTGTGAATTACCTCCTCGCTCTCGGCTTCCGGCAGCTTGGAGGATACCTCGTCGCTTCTTAGTCCCTTGATCCGCTCGACCTCTTCCCTCGAATAGTTCGTCAACCCCTTAGCAAAAACGTCGCCTGCCTGATCGGCTATATCGACGGCGTCTCCCACCGAGAAATCCCCTTTCACATCGGTAATCCCGGCGGGTAGCAGACTTTTACCCCTGTTCATGAGGGCGTTTTTGGCGCCTTCATCGACGGCGATGGTTCCAGCCGCGATCTTGCCGAAGGCTATCCAGAGCCGACGGCTGTCTATTCTCTTCTTGCTCGGAAGGAAAAGGGTCCCGGCTTTTTCACCTTCAAATATCTCCTTGATGATGGCGGGGCGGCGCCCGTTTGCTATAACCATCCCTGTCCCGCCGTAAGTTACAACCTTGGCCGCCTGCACCTTGGTAAACATACCACCGGACCCAAACCGGCTACCAGCTCCTCCGGCGAGCTCTTCGATCTCGGGGGTAATCTCGTCAACCACTTCCAGGAGGCACGCGTCATCGCCGAGCCGGGGATCGCAGCTGAAGAGGCCGTCGATATCGGTGAGGAGCACGAGGAGGTTGGCTTCGACGATATTGGCGACGAGCGCCGCCAGAAGATCGTTGTCACCGAACTTGATTTCGTCGACGCCCGTCGCGTCGTTTTCATTGACGATCGGCACCGCGCCCAGCTCGAGGAGGGTCTGGAGCGCGTTTCTGGCGTTGAGATATTGCTCCCGATGGGTGACATCCAACTGGGTGAGGAGAACCTGCCCAACCTTGGTGCCTTTCTCGGCAAAGCGCCTCGCGTACTCGTGGAGGAGCAACCCCTGGCCTACAGAGGCCGCAGCCTGCAGCTCCGGGATGGACGCCGGCCGCTCTTTTAGACCCAGAGCCTCGACTCCGGCGGCTATCGCAGCCGAGGTCACGACGACCACCTGCCTGCCCGACTCGACCAGCCAGGCGAATTGATCCACGAGGCTCTTAAGTTGATCATGGTCGATTCGGCCCGACGAGGTCGTAATTGTCGACGTGCCGACCTTAACCACGACCCGCCTGACCTGCCCGAAGTCTATCCCGCTTCGCAAACCAAACCTCCGTCAAGACCGCCCTGATAAGAAACGACCGGTGACCGATGAACTGGTTTCCTGGTTTCCTGGTTTCCTGGTTTCCTGGTTTCCTGGCAACCCCATCCATCGCTTCTGGTACCTTGGTAGAAAGTTTCGTGCATAACCCATCTTAGGTGCACCAACTTAACCATTCGGCAGAAGATAAATCTTTATTGCCTCGCTATAGCAGTCGGCTA
>JAMCWL010000094.1 GCA_023481285.1 Actinomycetota bacterium
GCCAGGACTTCGATGCCGATCGGTACGTGCTCGTCGAGAAGCCTGGTGAAGTAGCAGGTATATTCCTTTGCGGTGAACGCGTTGAGCTCTCCGCCAAGGGCGTCAAATATCTCGGAAATTTCCCGGGCGCTCCTGCTATCGGTTCCCTTGAAAGCCAGGTGCTCAAGGAAATGACTCATACCGTTATCGGCGTCCATCTCATCGCGGGAGCCGACCCTAATCCAGAAGCCGAGAGCGACCGAGCGTACGTGAGGGATTTTCTCCGAGATGACGCGCATGCTAGAGGGCAGCGTCGTTCTCTCGTAGAACTTTTCCGCCATCTAACCGCCCCCGCCCCTGCCGGGCCCGCGGGGTCGACCGCGTTCCCCGAATGGGCGACCGCCGCGCGGCCTGGCCCCCTCGCGCCGAAGGGGCTCCAGCTCTTTGCCGGCGGCTCGCGCGGCGTCGACGGCCGCGACGGATGCCAGATTTACCCGCCCTTGGGAGTCTATCTCCGTCACCTCGACTTCGAACGTGTCGCCCACCTTGACGACGGATTCGACGGACGGAACGCGCCCGGCCGCCAATCTCGAGATGTGGACAAGGCCTTCTTTTCCGGGCGCGATCTCGACGAACGCCCCGAAGTTCATGAGCCTGGTCACCTTGCCGACATATCTCTCGCCTGGCTGGGGCTCTTTAACTATCGCCTCGATCATTGACTGAGCCATGGCGGCGGATTCCCCGTCCGTCGAGGCGATGTAGACCGTCCCGTCGTCCTCGATGTCGATAGTAACCTTATCCGCGCCAATCTCGTCGATGATTCCCCTGATGGTCTTGCCTTTGGGCCCGATGAGCTCGCCGATCTTGTCGACCGGTATTTTGATCGTCCAGATTCTCGGCGCATACTTGGAGAGCGTCGGACGAGGCTCGGGAAGAACTTCGCCTATCTTATCCAGTATGTATAACCGGGCCCGTTTTGCCTTATCTAGCGCGAGCCTCAGAATAACCGGGCCGACGCCTTCGACTTTCATGTCCATCTGAAGAGCGGTTATCCCGCCGACCGTTCCGGCCACCTTGAAATCCATGTCCCCGAGCGCGTCTTCCATGCCGAGAATGTCCGTGAGGACCACCACCTTGTCGCCCTCCTTGATCAGGCCCATGGCGATCCCGGCGACCGGCGCCTTTATCCGGACACCCGCGTCCATCAGGGCTATCGTCGAACCGCAGACTGACGCCATCGACGTCGATCCATTTGACTCGAAAACGTCGGAGACGACCCTTATCGTGTATGGAAACTCTTCTTCGCTCGGTATTACGGGCAAGAGCGCTCTCTCAGCAAGCGCTCCATGGCCTATCTCCCGGCGCTTCGGTCCCCGTAAGAAAGCTATCTCGCCCGTTGAGAAAGGCGGGAAGTTGTAGTGGTGGAGGTAACGTTTCGATTCCTCGACACCCAAGCCGTCGATCATCTGCTCCTCCCGGGCCGTCCCGAGGGTGACGACTGACATAACTTGAGTTTGGCCCCTGGTAAATAGGCCTGTACCATGGGGTCTTGGCAGCACGTGCGCCTTGACATCAATCGACCTTATCTCGTCGGGATGGCGTCCGTCCGCCCGGACGTTCTCCTCAAGGATCATCCGGCGAACCTCCTCTTTCTTGATCTTCTTGAGGACATTGGCGACGTAGCGCTCGCGCCCCTCGATGACGCTGGCCAACTCCTCCATCACTTCGTCCTCGATCAAGTCCTCCTGCCGCTCGCGGGCCGCCTTCTCGGGCTCCCTGAGCGCTTCGCGAAGTTTGCCGGTGGCCATCTCGCGGATCTTAGTCTCGATCTCAAGATAGGAAAGCCCTACTGATATCTCTCGCTTGTGCCCCTTCTCCGGAAACTCTTCGATGTACTTCTTGCGGAATTCTTCCTGGAAATCGCAGATTTTCTTGATCTCCTCATGCGCTCGCTCGAGCGCGTGAACGACGTCCTCCTCGGTAATCTCCTTCGCTCCGGCCTCCACCATCAGAATCGCACCGCGGTTGCCGGCGACAACCAGGTCGATGTCACTTAGATCGAGCTCCTGATAGGTTGGATTGATTATCCAGGTTCCGTCAACGCGGCCGATGCGCACCGCCGCAACAGGCCCGTTGAACGGGATCGACGAAGCTGTTAAAGCCGCGCCGGCGCCATTCAGGGCGAGGATATCCGGTGGATTTATCTTGTCTACCGATATGACCCAGCAGATAACCTGGATTTCGTTGTGAAAGTCCTTTGGAAATGAGGGCCTTAGCGGGCGGTCGATAAGGCGGGCCGTCAAGATCGCCTTCTCGCTTGGACGCCCTTCGCGTTTGATAAAACCGCCGGGAATCTTCCCCGCCGCGTACATCCTCTCTTCGACATCGACCGTTAGAGGCAGGAAGTCAATGCCTTCGGCCGGCTCTTCAGTGCCGACGACGCTCACCATGACGATCGTCTCTCCCATCTGGACGGTGACGGCGCAATCCGCCTGGCGCGCAATGCCACCGGCCTGGACGATCATCGTCTTCCCGCCGTTCTCAATCTCGTCTCTGACGGGCTGCTCCAATAAGACTTCCGGCTCGGCTTCAAGTTCACCGTAGGGCTCCACGCCGTACGGCCCCTCACTGATCCTCTCGTGTTCCACTTTACAACCTCCTGACTGCTCGTTGGCGCCTTACGCCCCCTCGGGCGGTCCAGATCCGGAGAGCCCTGGTCGTTGACCCTTGGCCGTCGCTTGCTCCACTATTGAGCGACGACCAACGACTAACGACCACCTGACCCTCAAGCCGTGGACCGCCAAAAAAGAAGAGATAGACTCCTATCTCTTCTTTACCTTCTTGTTATCCCCGCAATCCGAGCTTCGCTACAATTGCTCGATATCTTTCGATATCGGCCTCCTTCAGGTAATTCAACAGGCGACGTCGCCTGCCTACCATCTTAAGAAGCCCTCTCCTTGAATGATGGTCCTTCTTGTGTACCTTTATGTGCTCCGTCAGGTCGTTGATCCTCTTCGTCAAGATTGCGACCTGGACCTCTGTGGATCCAGTATCGCCGCTATGGAGCTTGTGCTCGTTGATGATCTGATCCTTCTCTTCCTTCTCCAGAGCCAATTCTTTCACCTCCTCTATGATAAGACCGCTAACCAAGTAGCCGGTGGTGAGTCGGCAACCTAGTCAACGGCTGGATAACCTATGAATTATACCACGCTTTCTACTACGGGTAAAGCGATTAAACCCAAAGGGATAATGCCCACAGGGTTAAGCGCCAGTCCACCCGCCTAACAAGCGCATTGTCTCATTTACGTCGCGCTTTATCTCTGCCCTCAGCTCCCCGACGCTTTTAAACGCGAGCTCGTCCCGAAGTCGTTTTCTTAGTTCGACCTCGATCAACTCACCGTAGATATTTCCATCAAATCCGATGATGTGCGCGTGAAACTCGATCTGCGAAACGTCGCCAAAAGTAGGAGAAGTCCCCACGTTTATCACGGCGGCGTGAATCACGCCGCCGATGAGGACGAGACCCGCATACACCCCGCACTTTGGAATCGCCCCCTCATTTTCAACGCGCAAGTTCGCCGTCGCGAAACCGATCCTCCTGCCGCGGTTCAACCCCTTTTCGACGACGCCCTCAACCGCCGGATAGCGTCCGAGAAGCCCCGCTGCCGCTTCTATATCTCCTTCCCCGAGAAGCTCCCTTATTCTTGTGCTCGATATAATCGTACCGTCATCGACTTTCAGCAGCTCTGCCGCCTCGACTTCGACTCCCCTCGCTGAGAGATAATTAGTGAGAAAATCGAGATCGCCTTCGCGGTCGCGGCCGAACCTGAAATCCTGCCCGACGACGACGACTCGAGCGTTAAGCTTCTCAGAGAGGACGACCTCGACGAACTCGCGCGCGGTCATCGCGGCAAATCGCTTGTCGAAGTGGACGACCAGTAGGGTGTCTACTCCGAGTGCCGAAATATACCGTTCTTTCTGCCTCTTCGTCGTCAGCCTTCCCGGGGCCCTGGCCGGGTCCAGGACGGAGAGGGGTATGGGTTCGAAGGTGACGACCACGCTGGGCCCGTCTATCCCAGCCGATCTTTCAACACAGCGCTCGATAATCGACCGGTGACCGAGGTGAACGCCGTCATAAACGCCCATGGTAACGGCGGTCGGTCGATCAAACTTCTCGAGTTGCTCCAGGCCATTGATGATTTTCATAGCAGCAATCGGCAATCATGAATTAGTCATTGGTTATAGGCAGTCTTTACGACGCCTAGCTAAGACTCTGACCGGCTTGGCAACGACCTCGTCCTCACCCAAATTCTCGATTTTGCCGAGATCGACCGTCAATTCAGCTATCGCCAGCAGTAGGCCTCTGCCCTCCATTATTTTGACCGTCTCGCCTTTTCGAGCGGCTTCGGCGCTGTCGATATCGCCTACCTTCACCGGCGTGCCGTTTTCGATACCTTTGACTGCTCTATCCACGACGGATATTTTCGGAAGGTGGGCGAGCGCCTCGGTCAAGGAAATCAGATGCGCCCTCACATCCTCGGATGTGACGAGTTCAGAAGCGGACGCCGCGCGATCTATGGCAAAAGAGCCCGATCGCGTTCTTCTCAGCGACCGTAGGGCCGCGCCCGTCCGTACCGCCTTGCCCAGGTCTCTGGCGAGCGACCTCACGTAGGTACCGGCTGAGCAGACGACTCGGAGTTTTGCTATCGGCCTATCTCCGACTTTGAAGTCGACCATCTCAAGCTCCAAGATCGTCACCCGTCGTGATTTTCGCTCGACCTCTTCACCCCGTCTGGCCGCCCTGTACAGGGGCTCACCCTTTACTTTTACGGCTGAGACCATTGGCGGCACTTGATCGATTTCGCCCCTGAATTCTTCTAGAACCCCTTCGACATCCTCGCGCCCGAGCTGGGATGCTTTGCTTTCCGAGACGACCCGTCCCGTGACATCGTCGGTCTTGGTTTCGATACCGAATTCGACTTCAGCAAGATACTCTTTTGTGGCCGTCTCGAGAAAGCGGATGAGCTTTGTCGCCGGCCCTATCGCAACAATAAGAACACCGGTCGCCATCGGATCGAGCGTACCGGCGTGACCCACATCCCTTACCCCGGTCGCACGCCTCACCATGTCCACCACATCATGCGAGGTGACGCCCTGGGGCTTATCGATTACCACTATCCCTTCCAACCGCTATCTCCTGGCGCGCCTTACCAACCTCGGCCAACAACAGATTTAAACTCTCCGATATCGGGCCGCCTTCGAGGAAGGCGGCTGCATTACGGTGGCCGCCGCCGCCATGTCGTCGCGCAATTTTTGAGACGTCGATTGCCCCCTTCGACCTTAGGGATACGCGAAAACGACCGTCCGGAAGCTCTCTTGCCAGTGCGGCGACGTCGGCGTCCCTGACGACCCTCAAGTAATCGATCAGATTCTCAAGCTCCTCCAACCTGCCTCCCGTCTCATCAATCATCTTCCTTGTGGCTACCGAGTAAACAAAGCGCGCCTCAGGTAGTAAAACGGCTGAACCAACAACGGACGAGAGTAGCATCAGGGAGCCGTAGGAGATCCGCTCGTACACTTTGTGAAAGGTTTCCGCTATATCTATGTTGCCCTTCTCAACCAGGTCGGCGGCGATTAAATGCGTACGCGCCGTCGTATTGGAGTACTGAAACCGTCCCGTATCAGTCACAATCCCCACGTAAAGACAGAGGGCGACATCCTTGCCAATCTTTACTCCCGCGATTTCGGTGAAATCGTAGATTATCTCGCTCGTCGAGGAAGCACGGCTTTCAACGACGTTTACGGTTCCAAATAGATCGTTGTCAGGATGGTGATCGATGTTGATAAGTTCACGCGTTTTCTTTGCCTCTTCCATAAGGCTCCCCAGCCGACCGAAGCTGCCGCAGTCGAGGGCGACGAAAGCATCTACAGCCACCGCCTCACCCACCAGCTCCCTGCCTGGTAAGAAGTCATACTGAGAAGGAGCGCTCGTACCCTTTGGCCAGCGCACCGTGACCTCTTTCCCCATCCCGGTCAGTATCAGCGCCATTCCAAAGAGGGAACCGACGGCATCGCCGTCGGGGTCGACGTGACTGGCGATCGCCACCCTGGATAAGCCTTTTAATCTATCGACCGCAATCTGCAATTCCCGCCTCATTCTGCGGCCTCTTTCTTGCTCACCTTGGAGATGAGCCTCTCTATACGCATCCCTTTATCCACCGACTCATCGTAAAGAAATGTCAGGTGAGGCGTGTATTTGGTCCTCATATGCTTACCCAGCTCTCCCCTTATGAAACCGGCGGCGCTTGTCAGGCCCTCAATCGCTTCGCGTCGCCTCTTAACATCGCCAAGGACCGTTACGAAGATTTTCGCCTCGCGCAAATCGGGCGTCACTTCGGCGCCCGTCACCGTTACGAAGCCGACCCTCGGATCCTTTATCTCGCGTTGGATTATCTCGCTGACCTTTTCTCTTATATTTTCGGCGACCTTTTGCGTTCGTTCGCTCAACTTAATCAACCCCCGTAATCAACCCCCGTAAATACATAAGCGCGCCGGCGGTCGAAAAAAGGCGGGGCCCATCGACCCCGCCTTTCCATTCATTCAGGAGCAAAGATAGATATTTCACCCCTTGTAACGGTTGCTTTACCGAGCGCCTCGACGAAATTTCTTATATTTTGAAGAACCTTCCTCGTCTGCGATTCGGTCGCGGAAGTATGCGCAATCCCTATAGCGGCGCGCTGCCACAATTCCTGGTGGTCCACCTCGGAAACCGAGACGTTGAACTTCCCCTCTATCTTTCCAATTATGCTCTTCACGACCTGGCGTTTTTCCTTAAGAGACGTGGCTCCGTCGATGAAGAGCTCCATCTGGAGCAGCCCGACAACCATCGGCTATTCCCCCAGCTGGCGCTGGCGCTCGACGATCCTGTACGCCTCAACAATATCTCCCTCTTTGACGTCCTGGAAGTCTTCGAAGGTTATACCGCATTCGTAACCGGCCTTGACCACCCTCGTATCTTCCTTGAAGCGCCTGAGCGTTGAGATCTGTCCCTCGTAGACGACCGTTCCGTCGCGAATGATTCTGGCCCGGGAGTTTCTTTCAACCTCGCCGTCGGTGACGAAGCAACCTGCAATATTCCCGGTCTTCGACGATTTGAATATCTGTCGCACCTCGACGCGCCCCTGCTCGACCTCTTCGAGCTCGGGCGAGAGCATGCCCGTGAGAGCGTCGCTGATGTCCTCGACAACCTGGTATATGACGCGGTATGTCCTCACGTCAACCTTCTCGTTCACCGCCATGGCCTTGGCCTTTACATCCGGTCGAACGTTGAAGCCGATGATGATCGCGTCGGACGCGGAAGCGAGCATGACGTCGGTCTCCGATATACCGCCTACACCAGTGTGGATGACGTTTATCCTTACCTCCGTCTCCTTCTCGGATATCTTATAAAGTGCGTCTCTTATCGCCTCTATCGAGCCCTGAACGTCCGCTTTTATAATTATGTTCAGGTCTTTGACCTCGCCCTCGGCAATCCTCTTGTGCAGGTCCTCAAGGGTGATATGACGTCGCTTCTCCGCCTCGATAAGGCGACGCTTGAGCGATCTTTCCTCGGCGGTCTGGCGTGCGATCCGGTCATCAGCGACGACTTTGAACTCGTCCCCGGCCTGCGGGACGCTCGAGAAGCCGACCACTTCAACCGGTTGGGCCGGAGTAGCTTCGGCGATCACCTTTCCCTTATCATCGTTCATCGCTCGGACCCGCCCATAAGCCAGTCCCGCGACGAACGCATCGCCTACCCTCAACGACCCTCGGTGTATAAGTACGGTGGCGACCGGCCCGCGGCCGCGGTCCAGTTTTGATTCGATGCAGACGCCCCTCGCATGGCCCCTTCGCGACGCCTTGAGCTCCTGAAGCTCCGCGACGATGATTATCATCTCGAGAAGATCGTCGATCTTTATCCGCTTCTTGGCGGAGACTTCGACCATAACGTTCTCGCCGCCCCACTCCTCCGGGACCAGCCCGTACTCCGTAAGCTCCTGCTTAACCCGGTCCGGGTTCGCATTCTCTTTATCGATCTTGTTGATGGCGACAACAATGGGGACGTTGGCCGCTTTGGCGTGGTTGATAGCCTCCACCGTCTGGGGCATGACGCCGTCGTCCGCCGCCACGACGAGGACGGCGATGTCGGTTACCTTCGCGCCTCTCGCACGCATGGCGGTGAAGGCCTCGTGGCCCGGGGTGTCTATAAAAGTTATCCTCTTCTCTCCATGAACAACCTGGTAAGCGCCGATGTGCTGGGTTATGCCGCCCGCCTCGGTTGAGATGACGTCGGTCTGGCGTATGGCGTCCAGGATCGATGTCTTACCGTGGTCGACATGTCCCATGACGGTGACGACGGGAGGCTTCGCCTCGACGGCGATCTCTCCCTCGACCTCTTCTTCGCCGTACTCTTCGGGCGAGACGATCCTAACCTCGTAGCCAAGCTCCTCGGCGATCAGGTTCGCCGCCTCTTCGCTGATCGGCTGATTTATCGTCTTCAGCTCGCCCAGCTTCATGAGCATTTTTATGACCTCGGTCGAGCTTTTGCCTACAAGCTCGGCGAATTCGGCGACGGTCGCCGCCTCCATAACCTCCAATACTTTCCCGGGCTTTTCGACGGACGTAGCATTGGCCGCTTGAGTACGTTGCCCATCTGCACCAACTCTATCCTGGCGCTTATGAGCACGCCTTGAAGACCCCCGTCTGCGATACCCCGCTTTCGAACGGTGGCGCCCCACCATTTGCGCCTCATGCTTTATCCCAAGCTCGGCACGCTTAGCTTCCGAACGCTTTCCTTGCACCGCCGTCTCACCTGTTCCAGCTTGCTTTGCTTCACGCTTGGGAGCTGCCTCACCCTCCTGAGCAGAGCTCTCCCTTACAGCAGACGCCGTCGCCCTCGTTTTCGCCGCCGCGCTTTTCTCGGGCGCCCGCGCTTCGGGAACCTCCTTAACCGCGGCTATCCGCTGGGATTTTGCCGCCGGTTCGGATGGCCTTACCTCCGCTTTTACTCTGAGTTGAGCGGCCTTTGATCCAGCTCTAGCTACTCTCTCCTGAGTCGCGCCTTTCTTGCTATCAAGAAGCTTTTTCGCCGCCGCTTCATCAACCGCCGAGCTCGCGGTTTTCGCTTCGACGCCCATAGCGCGCAATTTATCCATCAATTCCTTACTCTCTATACCGAGCTCCTTGGCCAATTCATAAACTCTCATCCTTATCACCCCATGCGCTTGCTTAATCCTGGTAAGCGGCGCGCTTTTTATCTATAAGCTCCAGGAAGTCGTGTCGAATCGCGGCTACCGTCGCTTCATCGATCGTCGTCTCTAAAGCCTTAACGAGCTTTCCATCCTTAAACGCCTTTTCAAAGCATTCCTCTCTGGCGCATATATAAGCCCCGCGACCGTTCGCCTTGCCGGTCGGGTCGACGAACACCCGACCTTCCGGAGACCGAACCAGCCTTATTAGATCCTTCTTCGCCCTGATTTCCCGGCAGGCTACGCAAGTTCGCCGTGGCTCTTTTCTGACTTTGGTCGCCATCTATTTACGACACTTCCTCCTATTTATGGTGAACGCCGCAGTACTTGCTGCCCGGCTTGGCCTTGTTCTTGCAGCGCTCTCCATCCGCTTTGATCGCTGTGCACTGGTACTCGATAACTTCCCCCAGCCCAGCTTCTCCAGCGATAAAGCCCTCTGAGACCGAGTCCGCCGGGGAGACTTCCGCCCCGGTCTCTTCATGGCGGACGTCCGTTCCCAGGATGGCCTTGGTCTCTTCTTCCTCGGCCGCTTGGGTCTCGCTTTTGATGTCGATCCTCCAGCCGGTTAGCTTGGCGGCAAGACGGGCGTTCTGCCCTTCCTTGCCGATAGCCAGCGAAAGCTGGTGGTCCGGAACTATGACTTCGGCGGTGTGGTCGCTTTCATCGATGATAACCTCTTTGACTCTGGCCGGCGAAAGGGCGTTCGCGACCAGCGTCGCCGGGTCATCGCTCCACTGAACGACATCGATCTTCTCGCCCCTCAACTCGTCTACAACCATCCGCACGCGGCTTCCCCGCGGCCCGACGCACGCGCCGACCGGGTCGATCGACTCGTCCCTGGACGAGACGGCTATCTTCGAGCGATGTCCGGGCTCGCGCGCCACGCCTTTGATCTCGACATATCCCTCGTAAATCTCCGGCACTTCGAGCTCGAAAAGCCTTCGCAGAAGACCCGGGTGAGTTCTGGATACGACAATCGAGGGTTCCTTGGTCGTCTTCCTTACCTCGACGATGTAGCACTTGAGGCGCCGGCCGTGGTCGTACCTCTCCCCCGGTACTTGCTCGGATGGGGGAAGCAGCGCTTCGACCCTGCCCAGATTCACCAGCGTATACCGGTGATCGCTCTGTTCGACGATGCCCGTGACGATGTCGCCCTCACGATCCGCATATTCCAAAAAGAGCTTATCCCGCTCAGCCTCGCGGATTCTCTGAAGGATGACCTGCTTGGCCGTCTGAGCCGCGATCCGACCGAAATTCGACGGGGTCACCTCTTTTTCCTCGATTACGCGCAACTCGCCATCTTTTTCCTCGACTTCCTGCTCGAATACGCGGATTTGACCGGTTTCTGGATTTATTTCTACGCGAATCTCTTTCTCGCCGTAATTTCGCTTGTACGCAGAGACAAGAGCCTGTTCGAGTGCGTCCAGGATGGCCCCGGGTTCTATCTGCTTCTCTCTCTCGAGTTGTCGCAGTGCCTCAATGAGCTCTCCGTTCAACTCTATCCGACTCCTTTCTCGGTGGATTAAAACTTTATCTCCGGCCTCAAGTTTGCCTTCGCCACCTCGTCGTAATCGATGCGGTAGCGCCTGCCTTCCACATCCATCTCGAAACCGGTTGCGTCCGCTTCTCCAATAACGCCTGTGAAATCACGTCTTCCATCGATGGGCTTGAACGTCTTCACTTTTGCTCGCTCGCCGACAAACCGTATGAAATGCTCGTTCTTGGTAAGCGGTCGCTCGATCCCAGGCGAGGAGACCTCCAGGTTATATGTCCCCTCGATCGGGTCTTCGATCTCCAGAGCACCGCTAATGGCGTTACTCGCATCCGTACAGGTGTCAAGGTCGACGCCCTCCGGTGAATCTATAAAAATGCGAAGGACGAGACCGCCGGCTTCGCGCCTCAACTCGAGATCGACAAGCTCAAGGTCCATCGCCCCGAGCACCGGATCGATGATGATGCTTAATTTATGCTCGACGGCGCTCTTTTTTCTCACTCGACCCCACTTTTCAATAAAAAGAGTGGGCCGAAAACCCACTCATGGAAGGCGTGATCGATTCTTGCGGAGATAATATCATATGCGTTGCCGCGCTGCAAATGATGCGAGTGCGATCATTAGCTGTAATGGTTCTGGTAGGTACTATATTTACCGGGCAATGCTTACTATTACAGGCGAAAGGATAGGCTTGCGCGTATTGATGTGCCGGTTCAATGAACTTGAAATCAAAGCCAAGGGCCAGCCGTTGTCGAGAGTCGCTCGGCAGATTTCGGTCGATTGACGCTCTCGCTAATCGGCTGGCTTCTCGCTTCCAGCCTCCAGCTTCCTTAATCCAGATGAAAAATCTCTAAAGTAATGCACAAATTACTCCGATATATAAACAAGCGCTTTTCATAGAACGATTACGGCACAGACTGCAGCAACTCGTTACATGACAACCTTCGCGCCATAAACCTCCAGCGCTGTCTCCCATGCTCTATGCGGTTGCTTGGTATTTTGGTTAAGCGCTTTTGGCAGCGATTAATCAATTCACATGCCATGCCTCCCATGGGAGCCTGGCATGCGAATTGATAACTGCATTGAGGAGGAGCGTGAAAGTATGAGCACGAACAAGAAGTATGTCTCCGTCTTACTGGTGATGGTGTTGTTGTTTGTGACGTTAGTGACGCCTTATGCCAGTGCGTTAGGGCCCGAGGAGACGGTATTATCGAATATGCTTACGGGTCAGTCGACCTATCAGGGCGCGGCGGCGGTGGTGGGGCAAGGAGCCACGGCTACAACTGTTAAAGCGGCGGCATCAATGGCTCTGCCGCTGCTTACTTCGAATGGCATCAACGGTTATCTTAACGAGTCGCAAGCGGCGTCCATGGGGGCTAATTGGCTGATGTCTTTGGACGAGCCCACCAGAAAAGCCTTTATCGACAGGGTGGCCGCTTCAAACACCGGTTATGTGGATTTGAGCGATCTGGTAGCCGCGATTGCCAGTGCACTATATTATGACGTGTTGAATCAGAGCCTTCCCTCCACCCACTCGTATAACGCTCAAAGCATCTATCCAGCATGGCCGCCATTCTTGTCGGTGTACTCTTGGGAGTTTAGGGGTTTAGGGACGCTTGATAATCCTCGAAGATTTTCGCCGAGCCATATTTTACAAGGAAACGCGTATGGATTTAACTTTAGCGGCGAAGGGGTAAGTTTTCGAACTTGGGTCTACGGTTTGGACTCCTGGGTTGATGATACCGCTGAGGTAAAGATCGATGGAGTAACCAGGGGTTACATTACGTTCTATCGAAAAGGTGCGAATATTTACACCGGTTCGCTCGGTGACTGGTATACATTCAGCGGTTTACGAGCAGGTGAACACCAGATATTATTTATTCCTGCAACGTCCTTAAAATATCAGCTTTATACGGATATAAATATAATATCCGGCGATACCTATACTGGACCTAAGATCAAGTATGCTAATGAGGCGTTTGTGCCTTCGTACGTAGAAGTAGCAGCCGATCCCCTCCGGCCCCCAAGGCCACCCGTCGACCCAGCCCAGACCGTAAACGGCCCGCCTCAGGATAGCGGCTCCGGGGTCAAGGGAGAGCCGGTCAACACCTCAAGCGGCAACTTCTTTTACGATAAGAAAGACCTTGGGTTCGCAAACCCGCACACACCCCTCGCCTTCAACCGCTACTACAACTCCAAAGATCCTTACGCCGGTCCTCTCGGGAAAGGCTGGACCTATAGCTTCAACGCGAGGCTGACCCCCTCGCCGGACGGTTCGGTCGTCATCACCCGTGAAAACGGAAGGTACGACGTCTTCAAGAAGAACCCCGATGGCAGTTATACCGCCCCGATAGGCGTCTACTCCACCCTCGCCAAGGGGTCGGATGGAAACTACGCCCTGAAAGAGAAGGGCGGGGCCAAGCTGAACTTCAGCGCGGAAGGAAAGCTCACCTCGATCGCGGACAAAAACGGGAACGCGACCCTTCTTTCGTATACGGGAGGCCTCCTCTCGACGGTAACCGACTCCGCGGGGCGAAAGCTAACCTTGAACTACGATGCCGGCAAGCATCTGGTCAAAGTCTCCGACTCAACGGGCCGCGAAATCACCTACACCTACAACACAAGCGGGGACTTGATCGGCGCGAAAGACCCGGAAGGAAACACCACCCGGTACTCATACGACCCGGCCCATCGCCTGACGAGCTACACCGAGCCGGAGGGGAACGCCTTCATCACCAACACCTACGATGAAAAGGGCCGTGTGACCAAGCAGGTAAACGCCCTCGGCGAGGATATCCTCTTCGCCTACGACGAGGCTAATCGCCAAACGACCATAAAAGACGCCTCCGGCGCCACAACGGTTCACCACTACAACGAAGCCCTGCGCCTGACAAAGGAGGTCGATCCCCTCGGCCGGGAGAAGAGCTATACCTACGATGCGAAAGGGAACCGCATCTCCATCACGGACCAGAAGGGCAACAAGACGGCCCTCTCCTACGACGCTCGCGGTAACCTGACCGCCGTAAAAGACGCCCTTGAAAACACCGCGACCTTTACCTATAACCAAAGCGATAACCTCACCGCGATAACGGATGCCTCAGGCGCTCTCTACCGCTTCGCCTACGACGAAACGGGAAACTTAACCTCGATCGAGGACCCGAAAGGCGCCCGCTCGGATTTTTCCTACAACGCGGATGGAACGGTAAAGGCGCTCACCGACGCCAAGGGGGCGCAGACGACCTTTACCTACGATATGGAGAAGAACCTGGTGAAAGTCGTCGATAGGGCCGGCAGCTCGTACGCCTTCAGCTATGACGCCATCGGTCGCCTAAGAAAAGCGACCGATCCGTTGGGGGACTCGACATCGCTAACGTATAACGCGAACGGCAAGCCGCTCTCGGTCGCGAACGCCCTCGACGAGACCGTCTCCTACTCCTACGACAAAAACCAGAACGTAATAGCGGTCACCGACCCCAAGGCAGGAAAAACCGCCTACGCTTACGACGCCCTAAACCGGCTCACCGAAGCAACCGATTCCCTGGGGAGAAAGACGAGTTACGCTTACGACTCCGACTGGAACCTGACCGCCGTGACCGATGCCGCCGGACACAAGAGCGAATATACTTACGACATGATCGGCAACCTCATCAACGTTAAGAACCCCCTCGGCGTCGAGACCAAGATGGAATACGATGCGACCGGAAACAGAGTGGCGACAACCGATGGTGCGGGAAAGAAGAGCTCCTACGAGTACGACGCCTTAGGCCGCCTGGTGAATATCGCCTACGCCGATGGGAGATCCGTCGGCCTTACCTACGACGCCATGGGTCGCCTGACCAAGATGAATGATTGGAACGGAATAACCAGCTACGTCTACGATCCCCTGGGAAAACTCACAACGGTAACCGATCCCAAGGGGAGAAAGACAAGCTACGCCTATGACATCCTGGGCAACAGAGCCTCCATCACCTATCCGGACGGCAAGACGGTATCGTATGATTACGATTCGGCAAGCCGCCTGGATAAAGTCACCGACTTCCTCGGTGGGAAGAGCTCCTACGCCTACGACCCGGCCGGACGATTGATCGAGCAGATCCTGCCCAACGGGGTCAAAACCGGCTACACTTACGACGCCGCCGGCAGAGTTAAGAGCTTAACCTCGACCGCCGGTAGCAAAAAAGACGATAAATCTCTCTCAAGCTTTGCCTATGCGTATGACGCAAACGGAAACAGGATAAGCGAGCAGAGAGGTGACGATGATCCTCTCTCCTACGCCTACGATCCGTTAAATCAGCTAACGAGCGTATCCTTGAAAGAAGCCAACCGCACCTACGCCTACGACGAAAGAGGAAACAGGATATCCCTCGTCGAGTCGAAGCTTAAAGAGAAAGAGGACAAGGACGAAGGTAAAGGCAAAGGCGTAGATAACGATAAAGATAAGGGAAGGGCAAAAGCCGAAGGAGAGGCAAAAGCCAAAGTCGAGAAGAAGGCCACAGACGAGAAACAGGCCAAAGACGAGAAACAAGATAAAGACGAGGAGAAATCAACAAAGCAGACCGCTTACCGCTACAATGGAGCCAACCAGCTCATCGAAATGGTGGGACCGAATGGCAAGAAAACCGCCTTCTCCTACGACGGAAGCGGTAACCTGGTCTTGAAGTCGGTAGCGGAAAGCGATGAGGAGACGAAGATCACCCACTATACCTACGACTCCACAAACCGCCTGGCCAAAGTGGAGATCGCAGAAGAAGACGAAACCAGAACCGTCGAGTATGCCTACGACGGCCTTGGAAACAGGATCGGTAGAACCGAGTATGAAATAGAAGAAGGCGTTATGTCGGAGAAAAAGACGGTCGAATACATAAACGACCCATCAAGCCCCATAACACAGGTGCTTCAGGCGGTGGACGAGAGCGGCAAAACCGATACCCTTACCTACGGGCTCCAGAGGATATCAAAAGTAAACGATGAATCAAAGGCCGATTACTATCTCTACGACGGCCTGGGCTCCGTTACCGGCCTGACCAACGAAAAGGGCTCCTTAACCGCCAAGTACTCATACAACGAGTTCGGCATCCCCTCTACCTCCTCCAAATTCGGCCAGGGAGGAGAAAGGTCTAACACCTATGGGTATACGGGTGAGGACTTCGATCAAACAACCGGCTTGCTGTATCTAAGAGCAAGATATTACAGCGCCGATATCGGGAGGTTCATAAGTCAGGATCCTCTTCCCGGCAACCTCATCGCGCCAAGGACCCAGAACAGGTATGCATATGTCCTGAACAACCCGCTGAGCTACATCGACAGACTGGGCCTTGGCCCGAAGGGTGGGACTGGTGCCACCACATTCTTCAATGCATGGAAGATAATGCTAGGAGAGGTATCCCTCGAAGCATGGATATCTGGCACAGTTAGTGGAAGCAAGGATATTAAGATATTATATGGGCTTTGGGATATTACCTTGGAAACACCGCTGGCCAGCTATGGGATAGACAAGACTGGTGGTTTTAGCGTAACTCCCAACACGAACGTGTCAAATTCGATTTTCACGAACCACTGGAGTGTAACGACTGGGAACGTCCCAGGCGATTGGATCAGAAGCTATTACATGACTTTAACGAGAACAGTGTCATTCCGGCAGGGTTCACTGGACATCGATTATAAGGCCAATTTTACTTTTTCTCTGGGTACTCCGGGGCCATACTTGTTCGCTGCAGCAGTAGTGACTCTTGCGGTGACCTACTTAGGTATCGAGGTCGCGCCTTTAGTAATTGATGCGTTGAATAAGTTATTAGCTACTAATCCAACATAGAAGGTGGCAAATGAGCAGTATTAAAAAGGGTGACGATGAATTCGCTAAGGGTAACTGGGCCGAAGCCGAGACAGCGTATAAGCATGCTTTAGAAGAGGACCCGGAAAATGTCTACGCTCTCATCCAGCTCGCCAGAGCGCTAGATTGGCAAAGAAAGTTTAAGGTTGCAAGAGAATATTGCCTAAGAGCGCTTAGTCTTGACCAATCCTCACCAGAGGCACGCATAACGCTTGGCAGCATAGCTTTTCGTTCCAGGGATTACAAAGTTGCCGAAGCTGAGTTCCGTAAGGCCTTCGAATCAGAGGAAAAGAGTGAGCGAGCGTTTATTGGGCTCGGGGAGTTCTTGACTTATCGAGGTGGGTACCAAGAAGCAATCGAGGTGCTTTCGGAAGGAAGTAAGGCGTTCCCCGAGTCGCCCAGAATGGCAACAAGCCTTGGGCTTGCATATTTCAGGACAGGGGATTACGACGAAGCCTATAGAAACTTTAAAAAAGCACACGAGATGGAACCCAGTTATGCGGATGCCGTTTATTATCTAGGTATCTTATGCAGAAAGCAAGGCAAACTACTTGAGGCCAGAGATTATTTTGGTAATGCGGTCGCTTTACAGCCGGACTATTATAGATATGAGCTTGCCTTAAGATTGCTGGAGGTCAAACTTGAGGGAGTTCGAACGGCTCGCCATCGATTTCGCGAAATCGCAAGAGATAGAGGTCAAAGTCTTCCCCGTCGGCAAAGGGGGTTGTATTTCTTCCTTGCTCCTCCGCTAGGCCGTGCTTCATACATTCTCATTCCTCTCGTCGTCATAGTAATAATAGTCTCGGTGGTCGTTAGAAATGCGGCTTTGGTGTATGCCGGCTGTGCCATTCTCCTTATTTGGATGTCTTTCGACGGATTCTGGTATAGGAGCAAAATCGTCGGTGCGATTTTACTGATTGCCGGGCTATATGGCCTACTCTTATTTATGTTAGAGATATTGGTTTTTTATTATGGTGGCTCAACTATTTACTTTTAGGTGATTTAGCGACCGATGCCGCAGGAAGGATGCAAAGTATTCAAATCTGATGCTTTGGTGATTAGATGAACCACTTGGACAACGGTACGGAGAAATTCAATAAAAGGAAATTGAGCGACGTGGAAGCTAAGTATCGGCGCGCACTTGAAAAAGATCCACAAAACGCTCATGCTCTCGCGAAGCTCGCGGACGCACTAGAGAATCAAGAGAAGTACGAAGAAGCACGCAAGTTTTGTCTACAGGCGCTTGATATTAACGATTCATTGGCGGAAGTACACCTGATCCTTGGTCGTTTAGGAATCCGATCGAAGGACTTTGAAGCTGCTGAAAGTGAGTTTCATATAGCTCTCGAATTGTGCCCAGAGGATACCCTTAACTACATTGGTATGGGTGCTCTTTTGATTGAGCGTAAAAAGTACCGCGAAGCAATCGAGTTTCTAAGACAAGCAAGAGAGCGTTATCCAGAATCACCAGAAATTGCGTACAACCTTGGAAGCGCATATCTAAATTTAGAGGAGTATGATCAAGCATACAAGCACTTGAAATCTGCACTCGACGCTGTTCCAACATTCGCAGGTGCGGCTTTCGGATTAGGCATGCTCCACATGAAGCAAAAGAGCTATTCTGGGGCGCGAGGGTACCTTGAAAAGGCTGTGGCTCTGGAACCGGAGTGCTTTCAATATCAGGTCGCGTTGGGAATGGTTGAGGTACAGGAAGGGCATACTAGGGAAGCCCGACAACGGTTTCGTGAGTTCGCAGATAAAAGCGGTCGCTCTCTTACCCGTAAACAGATGGCCAGGTGCTTCGTAACGGCGCCCCCGCTGGGACTCAAAGCACGCTGGCTTATCCCATTAGTATTGATTTCGAGCGTATTGGCTCTTGCTATTCCTATCATCTCTCCCCTCACATTCGCGGGGGCTGGTGCATTACTAATCTGGGTTTCATTTGAATGGCTCTGGTATGGAAGCAAAAGGATAGGCGCAGTTTTATTCGCCGCGGGCGCATTACTATTGTCGATACCGGTTCTTACGATTCTAATCTTTGCCATCTTTGTTTTATCAACCCCTGTCTGGGTTAAGCTGCTCCACTGATTCAAATGGTACGATTCTGGCAGGGGAGCTCTAGCTGCTGCTTATCTTGGTTCTCAAGGGGCAGCAATGGCCATCGGTGCGTTGGAAAAGCTGCTTTCTGGAGCTGTGCCAGGCTACAGCCCCATATAGAGGTGACAAATGGATAGCATTAAAAGAGGCGATGATGAATTCGCTAAGGGCAACTGGGCTGAAGCTGAGACAGCGTATAAGCATACTCTAGAAGAGGACTCGGAGAACGTCTACGCTCTCATCCAGCTTGCCAGAGCGTTAGATGGCCAAGGAAAGTTGAAAGCCGCAAGGGAGTATTGCCAAAGAGCGCTTGACCTTGACCAATCGGCAACGGAGGCCTACGTCACACTAGGTCGCATAGCTTTCCGTTCCAGGGATTACAAAAGTGCCGAAGCTGAGTTTCGCAAAGCCTTCGAATCAAAAGAAAAGGGTGAGCGAGCGTTTATTGGGCTCGGTGAGTTCTTAATTTGGCGAGGCAGGTATCAAGAGGCGATCGAGGTGCTTTCGGAGGGAAGCAAGGCGTTCCCCGAGTCGCCCAGAATGATAACAAGCCTTGGGCTTGCCTTCCTAAAAACCGGGGATGATGACAGAGCGAAAAACTACTTTGAGAAAGCGTATTATCTCGCCCCCGATAGCGCTGATGTCGCTTACAGGATTGGGGATCTCTGCGAAAGGCAAAAGAAATACGCTCTTGCTCGCCCTTATCTGGAAAAAGCCGCCGCCTTAAGACCTGATCATTACAGATATCAATTTGGTTTGAAGCTACTCGATGTGAAAGAACTAGGCGTTAGGTCGGCTCGTCGTCTTTTTCGGGAGGCTGCAGACAAGAGCGGTCGGTCTCTTCCTAGCTCGCAATGCGGTCTCTTTTTTGGCTTACACCCCCTTTGGGCCGCTTTTCATACATCCTTATGTCGCTAATCTTCATGGCAAGCCTGACAGCGCTACTCAAGGGATTACCTCTTTCTCTCAGTGGATATGGTCTCATCATGATTTGGCTATCTTTCTATGGTTTCTGGTATTACAGGAAGAGCGTGGGTTGGCTTTTCTTGGGACTCGGATTCTTTATGGTTCTCTATGGCATCATAGGCACGCTATACCCTGATTGGCCTGGACCAATCTACATCCGCTTTTTTTAGAAAAGAGAGCAGATGGACGACTTGATTGAGGGCGATAACTCATTTAAACGGGGAGATTGGATTCAGGCTGAGGCTGCATATCGACGTGCCCTTGAAGAAACCCCGCAAAATGCGTACGTACTTGTACAGCTTGCCCGAACTCTCGTTGGACAAGGTAGGTACGAAGAGGCTGAGGACTTCTGCCAGACGGCGATCCATTTAGACGACTCAGTAGCCGAGGCTCATATAACCCTTGGCAATATCGCACTTCGGTCTAAGGATTCGCAAGCTGCCGAGAGAGAGTTCCGCAAGGCGCTCGAGCTGGATTCGAAAAACGAGAGAGCCTGCATTGGTCTAAGTGGTCTTTTAATCGAGCGTCAGGAATATGGAAAGGCGGTCGAACTCCTTACAGAAGCGAGAAAAGTACTTAAGGATTCTGCAACGATAGCATATAATCTTGGGCTTGCTTACTTATCCATACCGAAATATAAAGAGGCCAGCCATTTTGCCTTAAAGGCGCTTAAGATTGATGATAACTTAGTGGATGCCCATGTTTTACTTGGCCTTGCACTTCGGTCCACTGATTTCCAAGCTGCCGAGAGAGAGTTCCGCAAGGCGCTTGAGCTGGATTCGAAAAATGAGAGAGCCTATGTTACTCTGAGTGCTCTTTTAATCGAACACCGGATGTATCGCGAGGCAATCGAGCTGCTCACTAAAGCTATAAAGCTAGGTTTGAAATCCGTGGAAATTGAATACAATCTCGGGCTTTCTTATCTATCCTTGCGGAGGAACGAAGATGCCTTTAAACACCTCAGGGAAGCCCTCGACATAGCTCCTGATTTTGCTGATGCGGCTGGCGCTTTAGGGCACCTTTACATGAAGGAGAAGAACTATCCAGCATCTAGGGCTTATTATGAAAGGGCTGTGGCGCTCAAGCCGGATTGCTTCGACTATCAGTTTAACTTGGGGTGGCTGGATGCCAGAGAGCATAACCTGAAATCCGCGCGATTGCGTTTCCGAGAACTATCTAATAGAAGCGGGCGTACTCTCTCGTTGGATAGAAGCGGACTATGCTTTCTGCTAGCTCCACCTCTAGAAGAAAGAGCATACCTGTTTGTTCCACTGGCTTTGGCTGCAACCATATTTGCGGGTATACGCGAATCGACCCTTGTTATATCAGGCGCTGGCGTAATCCTTACCTGGCTCTCCTTTTATTGGCTCTGGTATCGAAGCAAGGGTATGGGCGTATTTGTCTTTACAACGAGTATTTTGCTTGTCTTTGCCGGCCTAATACCATTTATGGAATCGATTTGACTTGGTCTTTTCACTAAGGCCGAAAGAGACAAGTGTGAGCCTGAGACATAGATCGAGCGCTGTTAAATGTTTGAGCTGTGTGACGGTTAAAAGATATGGCTCATTCGATCAGGGTTCACTTAATATCTTTTATGCGGCAAGCCTCACTCTTTACGTGAAACTTGGACCCCACCGTATGCTGCAGCTTCGGTGCTTGCGGGTGCACTAGGTCCTGAGGCAGCGGCAATATTTGTAGGGGTGCTCGAAGGGTTAATCAGACAACCTGCGTTAGGGTTTTAAGGACGGTCTTATGAGATACTCAGAAAAAGGCGATAAGAAATTTGCAGAACAAAAATGGAAAGAGGCAGAAGCTGCTTACCGCTACGCTCTTGATGAAGACCCGTTGAGCATACATGCTCTCGTTCAGCTTGCAAGAACTCTTTATCAGCAAGAGAATTACGATGAAGCAAAAAGCCTTTGTCGAAGAGCTCTAGATATTGACGAAACAAAGGCGGATGCGCATCTCGTTCTTGGCCATCTTGCCTTTAAATCCCAGGATTTGCGAGCTGCTGAAAGCCGTTTTCGGCGGGCGCTTGAATTAGATCCCAAGAACGAGATGGCTTATATCGGATTGGGCGCTCTCTTGATTGAGCGACAGATGTACCGTGAAGCAGTTGAGTTGCTTTTGAAAGGGAGCGAGCTTTATACGCAGTCACCGAAATTGTTATATAATCTCGGACTTGCGTTTTTGCGCTTACAAGAATATGAAAAGGCTTCCTATTACTTAAAGCATGCGCTTGATCTATGTCCCGATTTTGCGGACGCAGCCTGCAATCTTGGTGTCCTCTTTTCGAAACAAAAGAAGTACGCAGAAGCGCGTCTGTATTTTGAGAAGGCAAGCGAGTTAGACCCTGAATGTCCCGATTATTCATTCGCCTTGGGGGTAATAGATGCAAAGGAAGGACACATTAGATCAGCTCGACGTTGTTTTCGCAAGCTGTCAAAAAAGAGCGATGGTACCCTTTCGGATAAACAACGAGGGCAGGCTTTTCTTTTGGCGCCCCCGTTGGGCCGCGCAGCGTATCTTATCTTTCCAGCTGTTTTTGTTTGGAGCTTGGTAACTGGAGTCTATGGCTCGCCCCTTGTTTTTGTCGGCTTCGGCTCTCTTTTCGTCTGGCTATCATTTTATTGGTTCTGGTATCAGAGCAAATTTGTGGGAGCACTAGTGCTAGGCTTTGGCCTCTTCATGATGCTATCGGGCACTATAGCCTAAATGCGTTAGCATACGGGCTGTCAGCAGGAACACCCTTTGCGCATACGACTCGACAAACCGCCTGGCCAAGGTGGAGATCGCAAGCGAAGAAGAAACCAAAGTGGTCGAATACGCCTATGACGGTCTAGGAAACAGGATCGCAAGAACCGAGTATGAGATAGAAGAAGGAACCATGTCCGAGAAAAAGACGACAGAGTACGTAAACGACATCTCAAGCCCAATAAGCCAGGTGCTCCAGACCATGGACGAAAAAGGAAAGACCGATACCTTCATCTACGGGCTCCAGAGGATCGCCAAGGTAAACGATAAATCAAAAGCCGATTACTACCTCTACGACGGCCTGGGCTCCGTCACCGGCTTGACCAACGCAAAAGGCGCCCTTACGACCAAGTACTCCTACAACGAATTCGGCATCCCCTCCGCCTCCTCCAAGTTCGGCCAGGGAGGAGAAAGGTCGAACACTTATGGATATACGGGAGAGGACTTTGATCAGACGACCGGCCTGCTCTATCTCAGGGCCAGATATTACAGCCCCGAGATCGGGAGGTTTGTAAGTCAGGATCCCCTTCCCGGCAGCCTCATCGCGCCAAGGACCCAGAACAGGTATGCATATGTCCTGAACAATCCCTTGAACTATATTGATCCAACCGGTCTTGGTCCTAAAACAGGAGCCGGGGCTTCCAAAAGATTCTCAGCTTCTTTTGTTGCTGATATTGTGGGCATGTTGATTCTTGAATCGGCGATAAAAGGCACGGTGACTGGTGGAGGAAGTGACCTTATAATAACCCCCGACCTCGACCTTAAGAGCATTGCCATAAGTACCTCCAATGCCAGCTACGAGATAGGAACATACGGTAGATTTGGTGCTACATCAAACGGGCTTACCAGCGATAGTGGGTTCAACATAACTGGGAGAGGGTCGATTTCAGGCGGTTGGTTTGGTTCTTACTACTATGTGAGTGCTGAGAGGTCCGTCTCATTCGATCAGGGTTCACTTAATATCTCTTATACGGCAAGCCTCACCCTTTATATGAATAGCTGGACTCCGCTGTATGCGGCAGAAGGAGCTATTCTAGTCGGAGCCGGTGCGGCTGCAGTGGCTCCTGAAGTAAAAGCTTTGTTTGTCGTTCTAAAAGAATTTGTTACAGGCGTGCTAAATCCAGGGCCATGGCAAACGCCAGTGCCAGCACCAGCACCGGGGATGTAGGAGATAAAATATGGAGAGTTCATATAGAGGGGATAAATATTTCAAAAATCGAGAATGGGCTGAAGCTAAGAAAGCCTATGAGAAGGCGATTCAATCTCATCCTGATGATGCTTTTCTTCATCAGCAGCTCGGGCGCACTCTTTTTCGATTGGGCGACGTTGCGGGAGCAGAGCGTCATGCTGGAAAGGCGATTGAACTTGATAAAAAACTCCCTTATGCGTACCTTACGCTTGCAGCCATAGCTATGCGTGAACGAGATTTTTCAACGGCTCAAATTCATGCACAGACGGCGCTTGATAATGACGCTAAGATATCAGATGCCTGGAGTACATTAGGCGCAATCCAAATAGAGCGTGGAGAAGTCATAAAGGC
>JAMCWL010000021.1:0-23052 GCA_023481285.1 Actinomycetota bacterium
GCCGCCATGCTCTATGGACTCCCGATTCGCCATGGCGAATATGGCCATCGAGGCCGGGGGCAAGAGCGGCATCTTCCCCATTGACGATAGGACGCTCGAGTACGTCAGCGAGCGGGGGAGAAGGGAAGGCGAGGTCTACGAGAGCGATCCGGACGCCGAGTACGTGGAAGTCCACCGGATAGACGCGGCCGATGTCGAGCTCACGGTCGCCTTCCCGCACCTTCCTTCGAACGGGAGGCCGTTAAGGGAGGTAGGCGACGTCAAGATCGACCAGGTCGTCATAGGAAGCTGCACGAACGGCAGGCTGGAGGACCTCAGGATTGCAGCTCGGATACTTAAAGGGCGCAAGACGGACGCCCGCCTGAGGACGATCGTCATCCCCGCAACCCAGGCCATCTATAGGCAAGCGATTGCCGAGGGTCTCATCGATATATTTATCGAAGCCGGTGCGGCCGTCTCTACACCGACATGCGGTCCCTGCCTCGGCGGGCACATGGGCATCCTCGCTAAGGGCGAGCGGGCGCTCGCCACTACAAACCGGAACTTCGTCGGGCGGATGGGCCACCCGGAAAGCGAAGTCTATTTAAGTGGACCGGCAGTTGCTGCGGCGTCGGCGGTAGCGGGGCGGATCGTCGGTCCGGATGATCTATAGAGAATAGTCTTATTAGAGCTAGGAGATTCAAGAATCAGCAGCCCGGTATTGCCTGGAAGTTCGGCAGAGATATCGATACCGACGCCATCATCCCGGCCAGGTATTTGAATACGAGCGATCCGGCGGAGCTAGGAGTCCATTGCATGGAGGACGCTGACCCGGCCTTCGTTAAAAAGGTAAAGCGGGGCGACATCATCGTAGCGGGGGAAAACTTCGGCTGCGGCTCTTCGAGGGAGCACGCGCCCGTAGCCATCAAGGCGGCCGGGGTCTCCTGCGTCATCGCCAAGAGCTTTGCGCGCATCTTCTATCGTAACGCCATAAATACCGGGCTGCTGATTCTTGAATCTCCTGAAGCGGTCGACGGGATACGCGAGGGCGACGAGATCGAGGTGGACGCGAGCGCCGGAATCGTCAGGAATCTCACGACCGGCAAGGAGTATAGAGCGGAACCTTTCCCGCCATTTATCCGGGCGATAATAGAGCATGGCGGCCTGATCGAATACGTAAAAGCAAGATTAGCAGGTAAAGCAAGCTAGCTTATTTAGCAGTAGGTTTGGGTGTTGGAGGTAGACCGCTTTACACGTGAGGATAGGCAAAGAATGAGGTTCTAGTTTTCAGTTATCAGTGGTCAGTAAAGGTGTTTAGAGAACTGAGAACCGTAAACTGACAACTGTAAACTGACAACTTCTAGTTGGAGGTTTTTATGGCATACAAGATCGGCGTCATTCCTGGTGATGGAACCGGACCGGAGGTCGTCCGGGAGGGCTTGAAGGTCCTCAAGGCGGCCGGGGAGAGGTTCGGCATCGACTACGAACCGGTCGAATACGACTTCGGAGGCGACCGTTATCTCAAGACGGGCGAGACGCTGCCCGACTCGGCGATCGATGAATTCAAAAAGCTCGACGCCATCTTTCTTGGGGCGATCGGCCACCCGGATGTCAAGCCGGGCATCCTAGAGCAGGGGATACTCCTTAAACTGCGCTTCTCCCTCGACCAGTATATAAACTTGCGCCCGGTCAAGCTCTACCCGGGCGTGGAGACGCCGATCAAGGACAAGGGACCCGAGGAGATCGACTTTGTTGTCGTCCGTGAGAACACGGAAGGCCTATACGCCGGTGCGGGCGGCTTTCTCAAGAAGGGGACACCCGATGAGGTTGCCGTCCAGGAGTCGATCAACACCCGCAAAGGAGTCGAGCGTTGTGTTCGCTATGCCTTCGAGTACACAAGGGCGAGGAACAAGCGCAAAGAACTGACCCTGTGCGGCAAGACGAACGTCCTTACGTACGCTTTCGATCTCTGGCAGCGAACGTTCAACGAGGTGGCTCTGGAATACCCGGATATTAGAACGGATTACGCTCATGTCGATGCGATCACGATGTGGTTCGTTAAGAACCCCGAGTGGTTCGACGTCATCGTGACCGACAACATGTTCGGCGATATCATAACCGACCTGGGCGCCATGATTCAGGGAGGGATGGGGATTGCAGCCGGCGGCAACATCAATCCGGAGAGCGTCTCGATGTTCGAACCGATAGGCGGCTCGGCGCCTAAATATACGGGCATGAATATCATCAACCCCCTGGCCGCGATCTCGGCGGTCGGACTCATGCTCGAGACGCTGGGCGAGAGGGAGGCCGGACGGGCGATAGAGCGTGCGGTTATGACCGTCACTGGAACCAGGCTGAAGAGCATGGCGGCCGGAAAGATGGGATATACCACCAGTGAAGTAGGCGACATAGTCTCGGAATTGGTTGGTGAAGGCGCGCCCTAAAGGCACGCCGACCGATGACCGTTTTTAAGCTCTCAGCTTTTTGAAATGTTCAGGATGACAAAGCCTTTAGCTGACGGCTGACGGCTGACGGCTTTTATTGCATCTGCACATTTTGATAGGATAACCGCAGGTAGCGCAAGTGAGCGGTGCCAGGCACCGGGAGGTAGGACATGCCTATAACTAAAGTGGATAAGATTTGGCTGAACGGAAAGCTCGTCGACTGGGATGAGGCGAAGGTTCATGTCCTCACGCACGCGCTCCACTACGGGAGCGGCGTCTTTGAGGGTATTCGGGCCTATGAGACATCCGACGGCCCGGCGGTCTTTCGCCTTAGGGAGCACATCGAACGCCTCTTTGCGTCGGCCAAGGTCTACCTGATGCCGATCCCATACTCGGTAGACGAACTCGTTAAGGCAACCAAGGAGACGGTAAGGGTAAGCGGCCTCAAGAGTTGCTACATCCGGCCGATCGCCTTCCGTGGCTATGGCGAAATGGGCCTCAATCCGCTGAAAGCGCCGGTTGACGTCGCCATTGCCGTCTGGCCCTGGGGCGCATACCTGGGCGAAGAGGGTATAAAGCACGGTATCCGGGCGATGATCTCGTCCTTTCGGAGGATCGACCCCAACTCGTTACCCCCCGCGGCCAAAGCGACTGGCCAATACATTAACTCGAGTCTTGCCAAGATAGAGGCGATCTACTCGGAGTATGACGAGGCGATTCTTCTTGACTCCCGCGGCTTTATCTCCGAAGGGACCGGGGAGAACATTTTCGTGGTCAAGAGTGGTGTGATCCATACTCCATCGACCTCCTCGTCGATCTTGGTCGGGATCACCAGGGATACGGTGATGACGCTTGCAAAGGAGATGGGGCTACCCGTCGTCGAGCGGGACCTCGTAAGGTCCGACCTCTTTCTGGCAGATGAGGTGTTCTTTACCGGTACGGCCGCCGAAATCGTACCCATCCGCGAGGTGGACAAGCGGGTTATCGGCGAGCCCGGCCGGATCACAAGGGCATTGCAGGATAAGTATCACTCGGTAGTGCGGGGCGAAGAGAAGAAGTACGCCCATTGGCTGGAGCACGTCTAGCCCCTTGGTTTCTTGGCGTCTTGGTTTCCTGGGACTTGCTTTTAAATTCAAAGGAACTAAGATACTAAGAAACCAAGAAACCAAGAAACCAAGAAACCCAAGATGACGAGTGTGTTGGCATGAGAGTTTATACCTATGACACAACCTTAAGGGATGGAACGCAGAGAGAGGGCTTGAGTCTCTCGGTCGAGGACAAGCTGCTCATCGTCGAGAAGCTCGATGAGTTCGGCATCGACTATATAGAAGGCGGCTTTCCGTTCTCGAACCCCAAGGATCAGCAGTTCTTCAAGGAAGTCTCCAGGCTGAAGCTTGCAAACTCCAGGATAACCGCGTTTGGAAGCACCAGGTATAAGGATAAAAAGGCGGCTGAAGACCTGGGATTGAAAGCGCTCGTCAAATCAGGCGTATCCGTTGTATGCATCGTCGGCAAGACCTGGCTGATGCAGGTTACAGAGGTGCTCCGGACGACCGCCGATGAAAACCTGCGCATGATTTCCGAGTCGATCGAGTACTTGAAATCGGCCGGGCTCGACGTCTTCTTCGATGCGGAACACTTTTTCGACGGCTTCTCCGAGGACCCCGAGTATGCCCTTAAATCGCTCATGGTGGCCGAGGAAGCTGGGGCTGATTGCATCATCCTTTGCGATACCAACGGCGGAACGCTACCGGTGAAGGTTGACGAGGTCATGCGTCAAGTCGTCGAAGAGGTTAGTGTACGGGTCGGAATCCATGCGCACAACGACGCGGGCTGCGCCGTCGCCAACTCGCTTGTCGCGATTGAGGCCGGGGCCACCCAGGTTCAGGGAACGGTAAACGGCTACGGTGAGCGCTGCGGTAACGCCGACCTCTGTGCCATCATCCCGTCGCTCGTTCTCAAGATGGGTCGAGAGTGCATCCCGGTGGACCGCCTTTCGGGCATTATGGACGTCGCCCACTTTGTCGCTGAGGTCGCCAACATTACGCCGGATCCTCACCAGCCCTACGTGGGCATCTCGGCTTTCGCCCACAAAGGCGGCCAGCATGTGAGCGCGGTCAATAAGACGGCGAGGGCTTATGAACACGTCAAGCCGGAGCTGGTTGGAAACAGCCAGCGCATCGTCGTCTCGGAGCTGGCCGGGAGGAGTACGGTTGAGAAGAAAGCGCGTGAGATGGGAATTGACTTAAGCGCTCACCCGGACCTCGTCGGTTCTATCTTGCAGGCGGTAAAGGACAAGGAACATAAGGGCTTTCATTTTGAAGCGGCCGATGGATCGCTCGAACTTCTTATCAGGCGAAAGCTTCACGAGAGCGCGGAGGTCGTCCACCTGGACAGCTTCCGGATTATCGTCGAGAAGAACAGGGACGGACGGCTCGATACCATGGCCAACGTGAAAGTTTGGCTCGACAACGTGCTTGTTTCGGAATATGCGGAGGGAAACGGACCGGTCAACGCCTTGGATGCGGCGCTCCGCAAAGCGCTGCTCACCAAATACCCCGACCTGGACGGTATCAAACTTGCTGACTTCAAGGTGAGGGTACTTGACGAGTCGAAGGGGACCGAAGCCGTTACCAGGGTGCTTATCGAATCGACCGATGGTGAGACGAGCTGGGGCACCGTCGGCGTCTCCGAAAACATCATCGAAGCAAGCTGGCAAGCTCTTGTCGATTCGCTCGAGTACGGGCTGAGAAGAAAGAAGACTAAGTAAGTTATCATGCGATTTGCAAGAGTTCAGTTGGAAAATGAAATCACCTGGGCTATCGTCGATGGGGACGCTATCCGCCAGATCGACGGGACTCCTTTCGGTGTATATACGCTGACCGGCAGAGTAATTCCGCTCCCCCGGGCGAAACTTCTTGCTCCCGTTGAGCCGTCCAAGGTCATCGCGGTGGGCTTAAACTACCTGGATCATGCGCGCGAGCTCAAGATGGCCGTTCCAAAAGAGCCGATTCTCTTTATGAAGCCGGCCACGGCGGCGGTCGGTCCTGGAGACGCCATCCTCTACCCGGAGATGTCGAAGCGAGTGGATTACGAAGCGGAGCTGGTCATTGTCATTAAAGAGCAAGCAAAGTATGTGCCTCAAAATGAGGCAGGGAGATATATTGTCGGCTATACGTGCGGCAACGACGTAACCGCCCGCGATCTACAGAATAGGGACGGCCAGTGGACCCGGTGCAAGGGTTTCGACACCTTCTGTCCCCTCGGCCCCTGGATTGAGACCGAGCTCGATCCATCCGACGTCAAGGTCGAAGCCGTTCTCAATGGGGAAGTCAGACAATCCTCGTCCACGACCAACCTTATCTTTGATACTAACTTCCTCGTCTCGTTCGTCTCGCGAGTGATGACTCTTCTGCCGGGCGATGTCATAATGACCGGGACGCCCTTCGGTGTCGGCCCGATGGAGCCCGGCGATGAGATTGAGGTGCGGGTGGAGGGTATAGGCTCGCTTATAAATAAAGTGGTCAAGGTATAGTATAGCCCATACTATCGAGGTCGCCGTCAAGGAAAATTGCTTACACGCCTTGTTTTTCGTGCTCTACGAAGATGAGGTCTCCACCTAGGCTCTTTGCACGGTACATCGCCCGGTCTGCGATGTGAATGAGGCTCTCCGGGTTGTGCTCGTCCAGCTCCGCCACCCCTCCGCTGACCGTTATCGGCGGTTCCACGCTGGAGATATCCTCTCTGATCCTTCTAGCCACTTCGGCTGCCTGGTCGAGATCTGCCTCCGGTAGGATTATAGCGAACTCGTCGCCTCCGTAGCGGCAGGCGATGTCAACATCTCTCCGGATGTTGCGGCATATTGTTGCGCCGACCCCCCGGAGGGCGGCGTCACCCTTAAGGTGTCCGAAGCGGTCGTTTACCTCCTTGAAGTTATCGATGTCGAGAATGATGAGACCCAAAGGGTAGCCTTGACGCCTGGCTCTCATGGCCTCATCTCTCAGTTTGATATGGAAGTGACGTCTGTTAAAAAGACGAGTCAGGCTATCAATCGAGGCGAAGTGCTTGGCTAATTTCATTACCCGATGGCGCTCGGTGACATTCCGGACGATGACGGCCATGCCCGCAAAACCGCCCGTCTCGTCAGGGATGGACCGGCAATCAGCCTCGAAGGATAAATTGTCGATCTCTCCGGCGGTCGAGAGATGGCGGGCCGGGTCTGCCGTGAGCTCATGGAAGAGCGGGTGGAGCTTCTTGGCGATCGGCGGCTTGCACTGGGTGAAGAAAGGTTCTCCCACATGACAGGAACCGGTCTTCATGCAAATCTTGGCCGCCGCCGGGTTGCAGAAACCAAGGATGCCTCGCTTGTCGACGAATAAAATGCCCTCGTCCAGGAAGCCCACGCTTCTCTTAATAATGTCACAAAGGTCATCTTTACGCTCGGCCGCTTGGATCACCCCCATGCTTTGCGCTTCTTTAGGCTATATAACATTCCACTAAAATACGGAAATGTCACACTGTTGGAATCCCGTACGTGCCCGGGTTCGGCTAAGAGGTGGTCGATAATCCGGCGACCGGTGTAGAATTATCGTGCGTAAGGGTAGAAGATGCAATCGAGGCCGAGAGGAGAGATGTATGAAGGCTGGAAAGCTCGTCCAGCTCGACGAAGACGTATATTACCTTGCCAACGGCATTAATCTCGGTATTATAAGAACGTCGGCGACCGAATGCGCGATCGTTGACACGGGTCTCGGCGACGACGCGGGAAAAAGGCTCGTGGCGGCCGCGGAATCTCTTACGCTGAGAATCTCGTCGATCATCAACACGCACTCGCACGCCGACCACTTTGGCGGCAATCACTATCTGATCAAAAAGATGGGCGCGGTTGTTTACGCGCCCGTTTTCGAGTCGGCCGTTATGGCCAACCCCTTCATCGAGCCCTTCTTTCTCTTCGGCGCTCACCCGATTCCCGAACTTACCGAGCGCTTTCTGATGGGGAAGCGCTCCCGGGCGGACGTCGTCATCTCCGACGGTTATTTGGAGATGGGCGAGCGAAGATTGACCGTCGTTCCCTTGCCCGGTCACTCACCCAACCAGATAGGCGTCGTTGCGGAGGCCGTCTGCTTTACCGGGGACGCACTCTTCTCGGAGGAAGCCTGGAAGAAGCATATCATCATCTACGTCGCCAACGTTGGAAAGGCGCTCGATTCCCTCGAGAGGCTCCGGACGGTCGGCGCCCGCGAGTTCGTCCCGTCGCACGCCGAACCGACAAGCGAGATAGCGAAGCTGATCGATTATAACGTCGCCAGGATGCAGGGGATAGTCGACTCGATTCTGCACATCCTGGGGGAGCCGGCGACCGCCGAGGAGGTTTTGAAGGCGATGGCCGACCGTCACGCGCTCGCCATGACGACGCCGCAGCAGTACTATCTCACCCTCTCCGCCGTCAAGGCCTACCTCTCATACCTCGCCGAAAAGGAGCTCGCTCGCTATTATCTCGACGAAAACCGCCTCTTCTGGGAAGCGACCGAGTAGCCGGTCACCTGCGTCTATAAATGCCAAAGTCGCTCGTCCTAAAAGCCGACAGATGGGTTATCGGTTGTGGATAACTGAACTCGAGTTCAGTGCAGACCAGCAGGTGAGGAGATAATGGAACCCCGAAACCCATCCTTGCTGCGATGCGCGCACGCCGCATCACCCCGGCCATGGACGCTGCTTGTTGAAGCTAAGCCATCAACCCCAATTAAGAGACCAGGTTTTTGAGCAGCTCCTCGAGCACATCAGAGCTTTTGGAAATGCGTGAGGCCGTCCTGCAGGTGAACCAGGAGTCCAAGAACACGCTCTCGAAGGACCTCGGGGCACTTACCGGGTTGCTATTTGACATCGGGGTGGACAAGGTCATTGTCGACGAGAACGCCCAATTCGTGCTGGAAAAAGAGCGCAAATTGAGACTTGAGACTTGAAAATCGGGTACAAACAACCAAGATTGCGCAGCAAGGCGAGGCGGAAGCAGCGGAAGGGGAGGATATGCCAAGAGTAATTCACTTCGAGATACCGGTAGACGATCCCGATCGGGCTGTAAGCTTCTACGAGCAGGTCTTCGGCTGGAAGATCCAAAAGTGGGAAGGACCCGTCGATTACTGGCTGGTCACGACCGGCCAGCCCGAGGAACCCGGCATAGACGGTGCCTTGATGAGGAGACCTGACCCTCAAGCGAGTACGGTAAACACCATCAATGTGCCCTCGGTGGATGAGTTCGCGACGAAGATTACGGCAAATGGGGGAAAGGTCGTAATGGCGAAAACCACCGTTCCGGGGGTCGGTTATGTGGCCTACTGTCAGGACACCGAGGGCAATACCTTCGGCATCATAGAATCCGACCCATCGGCCAAGTAAGAATCGTTCGATCCCTTTGTTGGTTTACATGCTGCCGGCAGCTCGCTCTGGGCTTTTTCGTCAGCCTTGTAGGGTAGGGTAAGATAGGGCCCAATTGGCTACGATAAAGCCGGCAGGCTTAGCTGGTTTGTGCCCGTTGTGTTAGTATTGGCATGTAATGGATGCGCTCATGCCCAGCGAACAACGAATAGCCGATATCGGTCGCAAGCACGAGGTTAGATTTCTGGCCCTGTTTGGCTCGAGAGCGCTCGGGGTTGAAAAGGCGCGCGACACCGATATAGCGGTGTCTTTCGGCCGGCCGATCTCAGCCAGAGAAGAGCTTAGTTTCTTCTATGAAATGGTGCGCTTATTCGCCACAGACAAACTTGACGTCGTCGTCCTGGATAAGGCGGACCCGATTCTCTTAAAAGAAGTGGCTGTATATGGAAAACCCCTGTACGAACAGCACCCGGGCGTTTTTGGTGAGTTCATTATGAGCGCCATCGCTAAATACCAGGATACAAAAGAGAACAGGCGCATAGCCAACGAATTGGTGGATGAGTTTCTAAGGGAGCACAAGCGTGGAGCTTGATCGCGATATAGTCGAAAAAAAGATCTCTTCCATCAAGGATTACTTGTCTGATCTTGAAAGAATCAGGGACTTGAGCTTGGAAGAATACCGATCGGATGTTTTACGTAAAAGAGGCATCGAGAAAACGCTCATCAATATAATTCAAGCAGCTATCGATATCAACAATTACTTGCTGGCCAGAGTCGCGAAAGTGGCCGCCGCCGATAATTACGATTCCTTTATCCAGCTAGGCGAGCGCAATATTATACCGAAAGAATTCGCAGCTCGGATTGGGCCGGCCGCGGGCTTGAGAAGTCGCTTGGTACACGAGTACGATAAGATCGACGACGGCATTGCACACGCGAGCATTCAGGAGGTCTTGCGGCTGTTTCCAGAGTACATCGAGCACATCAGAGCTTTTGTGGAGCGGGCACAATCCAGCACATCATGAGCAAGCCGAGACGGCCTCCGAAAAGATGGTCTAGAAATCTCTCTCTTAGCGACTGATCTGGCGGTTACTCTTCCGGGGTCTAATAAAGCAATGCTCTATCTGGTCGCCCCTGATCAAAGGGAGACGGAAATAGTGGCGCAGTTGAAACGGCCGTCTTTATCAGCTAGCTACGATATTAAGATATCGTACATATTGTTCTCGGAATTGTGCGAGCACTCTGAATCGATCTGTAAGTTTGGGGACGACTATACGATAATGGAAAAGGTTGCAAGGTGCGCCAATTGACGCTCCAGCACCAGGCAATTTTCGAAGCTGCTTAAGCAAGAGCCAAGTGGAGAATTGGTTTCTGCTTGGAACAGGTCGCATGGCAACTGGTGGTGATCTTAATAATGCAGGGGCTATCACGTGAGATTGCGTTAAAAGCTGCTTTGCTGACGGAGGGCGTGTGGGCGACGCCGGAGGCTCTGGCAGGTCTCGGTATACTGTTCAAGGAACAGAACCACGGACTTTTCGGTTGGGACTTCGAAGATCACGAGGAAGAGCTCCTTCCGGACGATTTCCGGCTGCCCCTAGGGACGGTCGTGCAGTTCAGGAAGAATGGGCGCTCTCCATACTCCGTGCAGAAGCACGGGGATGTCTTGGTTCTCGAAAAGAACGGGGAAGCGCTGACCGAGGTATTCTGGCTAGACCGCCCGGAATACTACTCGAGGGCGACTTCGGATGGGAAGCCGATGGTTAAGGTGGCCCAAATTGGCGGGGAGGACAGCTTCTTCGTCTGCTACAACAACTTTTGCAGTCACTGGAGCGACGGCAGACAATGTCTTTTCTGCAACCTGGTCCCGACGATCTCGCGCTATCGGAGCGTTCTTGGGCGAAAGCAATTCGACCATATAGGTGAGGTTGCGGCGGCTGCTTTTGAAGAGGGCGCGGCCAACCATGTTCTTCTTACCGGCGGCTGCTTCCCGGGTGAAAACGAGACCGAGATCGTCGTCGACATCCTCGATTCGATCAGAAAGCAGACGGGCTTGAGGAGGATTCCCGGCTGCGTCCTCGCGTCGCCTCCAAAGCGACTGGAGGAGATCGAAGAGCTTTACGAGGCGGGAATCGACGGCGTCGGCTATAGCCTTGAAATCTGGGACGAGCGCCTTTTCAACGGTATTTGCCCCGGCAAGGCGGAAAGCCCGGGCCGTGAGTGGTTTCTGGAGACCTTCGACAAGGCGGTCGAGGTCTTTGGCAGGGGCAATGTCTTCTGCGCGTTCGTCACCGGGATAGAACCCCAGGAAACCCTGCTTGAGGGCGTCGAATACATGGCGGAGCGGGGCGTCTACAGCCTGGCTTTCGTCTGGAGCCCGGCGCCTGGCTCCAAGCTTGCCGGCCACCGCACTCCTACCGTCGAGTGGTATCTTGAGGCGGTTAGCAAGATGGTCGATAGCTTTGAGAAGCACAACCTGCCCGATTCGCCGAACCACTGTTACCGATGCGATGGGAACACGCTCTTTCACGACGAAGCCCGCTTAAGAGCCGAGAATCTTAGCTTAAACAGGCCTTGATGTTTCCCCAGGCTGAAGTGAATGGATTCAAGCTGGAGACGCACTAGTGCAGCACTAGCGATTCTCCGCCTTTAAGCCCTTACTCCCTTTTGCTAGAATGGACATACGGGTGCCAGCCCGCGAAAGATCTACTACGCCGCGATCGATGGGGGATGTCTTGGCCGAGAAAAACTTTGTTCACCTGCACTGCCACAGCGAATACTCACTGCTCGATGGCGCTGCGCGCATTAAAGACATGATCGAGAAAGCGGCGAAGCTGGGCATGCCGGCGCTGGCCATAACGGATCACGGCGTCATGTACGGCGCCATCGACTTCTACCGGAAGGTGAAGGAGGCTGGCGTCAAGCCTATCATCGGCTGCGAGGTGTACGTCTCGCCGACCAGCCGTTTTGACCGCACCCAGAAGGTGAACGGGGATGAGTCCTACTACCACCTGGTCCTTCTGGCCAGGAACAACACCGGTTATGAGAACCTCATGAAGCTCGTCACCATTGGCTTCTTCGACGGCTTCTACTACAAGCCCAGGATCGACGATGAGGTTCTCGCCGAGCACGCGGAGGGGTTGATCGGGCTCTCGGCCTGCCTGGGGGGGCGAATTCCGAAGCTGATCCTCGCCGGCCGGTATGACGCGGCCAAAGCGCTCGCCCAGAAGTACCGCGACCTCTTCGGCGAGGGGAACTTCTACCTGGAAATTCAGGATCACGGGATGGCGGAGCAAAAAACCGTCAACGAGGCGCTCTTTCGGATGGCGGACGAGACCGGCATTCCGCTCGTCCTTACTAACGACTTTCACTACATAGAAAATGAGGACGCTAAGGTCCACGACGTCCTTCTTTGTATCGGCACCGGCTCGACGCTGGCCGAGCCGAACCGGCTCCGCTTCGAGACGGAGGAGTTCTACCTGAAGAGCGCCGATGAGATGGCCGCGCTCTTTCCTGATAGGCCGGAGCTCCTCGCCAACTCGCTCGCGATCGCCGAGGCTTGCAACGTAGAGATCGAGCTCGAACAAATCCTACTGCCGAAGTACGAGGTGCCGGAGGGGGAGACGCTCGACTCCTACTTCGAAAAGCTATGCCGGGAGGGGGCGGTCTGCCGGTACGGGGAAGAGATCCCCGGGGATGTCCGGGAGCGGCTCGATTACGAGATAGCGATGATCAAGCAGATGGGCTTCCCCGGCTACTTCCTCGTCGTTCAGGACTTCGTCAACTGGGCCAAAAGCCAGGGGATAAAGGTGGGGCCGGGCAGGGGATCGGCTGCCGGGAGCCTCGTCGCCTACGTCCTCAACATCACGAACATCGATCCCCTCAAGTACGACCTCCTCTTCGAGCGCTTCCTCAACCCGTCGAGGGTGACGATGCCCGATATCGACATCGACTTCTGCTTCGAGCGGCGCGGCGAGGTCATCGATTACGTCACGAAAAAGTACGGCGAGGATAAGGTCGCACAGATCATTACGTTCGGGACGATGGCCGCCAGAGCCGCCATCAGGGACGCGGGGCGGGTCTTCGACGTGCCCTACGGTGTCGTTGATAAGATTGCTAAGCTTGTCCCGGAGGGGCTCTATAAGAACAAGCAGTGGACGATCAAGGCGGCGCTCGAGAACTCCCCCGAGCTCGGAGAGCGCTACCAAAACGACGAGACGGCGCGGCAGATAATCGACGCCGCCAGGGGCCTCGACGGGCTCGCGCGTCAGGACTCGATCCACGCGGCAGGCGTCGTCATCTCGGACGAGGAGCTCACCAAGCACACCCCCCTTCAGAGAAAGGGGGATGCGGAGATAGTTACCCAGTACAATATGGGGGCGATCTCCGAGATCGGCCTTTTGAAGATGGACTTCCTGGGCCTGCGGACGCTCACCGTTATCGACAACGCGGTCAAGATCGTCAAGCGAACCAAGGATACGGAGATCGACATCGACGCGATCTCCTTCGACGACGAGAAGACCTTCGAGATGCTGCGGAAGGGCGAAGCGATCGGCGTCTTTCAGTTGGAATCCTCCGGAATGCGGGGTCTGCTCAGGGATCTCCAGGTCTCCGTCTTCGACGAGCTCATATCGCTCATCTCCCTCTACCGGCCCGGACCCATGCAACTCATCGGAGATTACGTCGAACGCAAGCATGGCCGCCGTCCAGTCGAATATCTCCATCCGTCCATGGAACAGATACTGAAGAGCACCTATGGGATCATGATCTACCAGGAGCAGGTCATGCGGATCGCCTCGGACATGGCCGGTTACACCATGGCGGAGGCCGACACCCTCCGCAAGGCCATGTCGAAGAAGGAGGGCAAGGTCTTCGCGGGGCTCAAAGAGAAGTTCGTCGCCGGAGCGGTGGAGAAGGGAATAAACAAGAAGGTCGCCGAGCGAGTCTTCAATCAGATCGGCGAGTTCGCGAGCTATGGCTTCAATAAATCACATGCGACCGCCTACGCCTATATCGCCTATCAAACTGCCCATCTCAAGGCCAACTATCCGGTCGAGTTCATGGCGGCCCTCTTGACCAGCATCAAGGGTAATAAGGACAAGGTTGCGCAATATGTAAACGAGTGCCGGCGCTTGGAGATAGAAGTCCTACCGCCCGATGTCAACGAGAGCTTCTCGGACTTTACTGTTGTCGGCGACTCGATACGCTTCGGGTTGTCTGCGGTTCGAAACGTCGGTGAGGGCGCCATCGAGTCGATCATCGAGGAGAGGAGGAAGGGCGGCTCCTTCAAATCCATCCACGACTTTTGTAACCGAGTGGATCTTAACCTCATCAACAAGCGGGCGATTGAAAGCTTAATCAAAGGCGGAGCTTTTGATTCGCTCGGGATGACGAGGCGGGGGTTGTCCGTTGTCTTTGAGAACGCCGTCGATATCGGCGCGAGAAAGCAGAGGGACGACGCGGCCGGCGTGATGAGCCTTTTCGGGACCGACGAGGGAACGTCCACCCTCAAAGGTCCGGCGATAAGCGATGCCGGGGAGTGGGAGCGGATGGAGCTCCTCGCTTTTGAGAAGGAGATGCTCGGACTCTACGTCACCGACCACCCGCTCCTCGAAGTAGAGAAGGCGCTCAAGGAAAGAACCGAGTATTCAATCGCCGATCTTATGGAGCAGAAGGATGGCACGGTCGCTCAGATAGGTGGGATCATCTCAAAAGTGACGCGCTTGACGACGAAAAAGGGAGACCCGATGGCGCGCATCGATCTCGAAGACCTTGAGGGAACGATCGAAGTCCTTGTATTCCCTAAGGTATACGAGCAATTCCGCGAGCTCTTCGAAGAGGATAAGCTCGTCTGTGTGAAGGGCAGGCTCGACAGGAAGGAGGACGAGAGCAAGTTAATCGCCCAGGAGCTGGTCGCTCTGGATGAGGCGGGGAAGCCCGGTCCGAGAGCTTCCAAGCTCTATCTAACTATAGACTCGTCGCGATTCGAGAAGCAGGTTCTGGACGAGTTAAAATCGGTTATTGGTAACTATCCCGGCGAGACGCCTGTCGTTATGCGGGTGAGGGACGGCGACCAACTTGTCACTCTATCGCTTGGAGGAGGCCGCCGTGTCGGTACCGGAAACGGCATCTTTGCCGAGCTCAAGGCGCTTCTCGGAGAAGACGGCGTCGAACTAAACTAGGGAGATCACAAGAAGAGCTACGTCGTCTGAGAGCTTCCCATCTGTACAATCCATGACTTTGCCGAAGATCCGCCCGGGTATCTCCCTTGCCGGTCCTGGCTTTAGCTTCCTTACGAAGCTTACCAGCCTCTCTTCGCCAAAGAGATCACCCTCACATTTCGCTTCGGTTACCCCGTCGGTGTAGAGAACGAGCGTATCGCCTTTTTCAAGGATCGTCTCGTCGTCGACGTACTTCAACCCGGCGAATGCTCCGATAACCGGGGACCTTGCAAGAAGAGGAAAGGTCTCGGACGTTTTCCTCCTGAGGATAGCGGGAGGATGTCCCGCGCTGCAGTACTTAAGGACTCCCGACCTTGTATCCAGGATGGCGAAGAAGACGGTTACGAAATCCTGGGGGGAGGTTCTTCGAACCACGTCATTGGTCTTGGCCATGATCGAGGCGGGTGATTCTTCCTGGTAAGCATAGGCCTTAATGGCATTCTTGACGAGGGACGTTAAGGTTGCCGCTTCCAGGCCTTTTCCGGAGATATCTCCCACGGCTATACCCACTCTACCGTCTTCGAGCTCAAAGAGATCGTAAAAATCCCCGCCTACCTTTGCGATCTCCGTTGCGGATCGATAGAGGTAGCCGAAATCAATGCCCGGTATATGCTCCGGTACTGTAAGGAGCGCCTCTTGTAGGGTGTCAGCGATGCTTCGCTCGACCGCGTAGAGGCGGGCATTCTCAAGAGCAAGTGAGATCGACGCGCCAACCTTATTTGCAAAGTCGATCTGGGCGTCATTGAAGGTGACTGCCGCTGAGTGATAGTTGAAGAAGAGCGCCCCGATAGCTTCTTCTTTAACTATGAGTGGGACGACCATCGCCGAGCGGACGTTATATTTTTTCTGCATCTCACGATCGACTCGGTCGTCGTTAAAGGCGTCGTCGATGACGACCAATCTCTTGGTGTCGGCGGCTTGGGTGGCAAACGGAGCCTCGTCATCGCTGAAGGGCTGGCCGATTGTCTCTTCCGGGAACTTGTAGGCATAGCGCACGACCCAGTAGTCGCCCTCGCGTATATCGAGCGTTGAGGTCTCGCAGCCAATCGCTTTTGCCGCTTCCACCACGACCCTTTGCACGATCTCGTCAAAATCAAGCGTTGAATGAAGGGTCGCGTTGACGCTGTTGAGAGCGTCGCCGAGCTCCTTTGCCCGTGTGCTCGCGGTCACATCCACCAGGGAGAACGCGAGACCCTGAACTTCGCCGTAAGCATCCTTTATCGGCGTGAGCGACCAGTCCCAGTAGGTGACGCCTCTCCAGGGCTGGTCAGCGAACTCAAAGGGCTTGGCCTTGAACTCTATAGGCTCTCCCGTATCCCTGACCCGCTCAAAGACCGCCTGGTTTTCCTCGTTTGGAAAGAGCTCGAAGTGGTTACGACCTATAAGTTCTTCTTTTGTATGTCCCGAGCCCCGGGCATAGGTGGAGTTAACTTCAACGAAATTAAGATCGGTGTCGAGATAGGCGAGATGAGCATCGGTGTTCTCCATGATCACCTGAAGAGTATCCCGCTCTTTCTCTAGAATCGTGGCCAACTCTTCTGCGCGTTGCCTTTCATGTTCAACCTGTTCAAGCAGTCGTTCGCTCTCTTCCAATGTCCGGCTGTTCTGCAGGGCGACGGCGGCAAGTTCGCCGAATGACGACGCCATTTCGGCGTCTTCGTCGGTGAAGCCTCCGGGTTTGTTAGCGATACCCATTAACCCGACGGCTTTACGATCGACCACAAGCGGAGCGAATAGTACGTTATCGAGCCCCACATGCCCTTCCGGTAAGAGATCCACCCATTCACTATTGGAGAAATCGTTGTGATATGACGTCTTGCCGGTGCGGTAAACTTCCGCGCGCAGTCCGCGGACGGGCATCGGTAGCGAGGGGTCGACGGTGCAGGAGAGCCCTCCTGACTCCAAGAACACGACCTCATTCTGCGTGCCGTCGGAGTTCAAAAGCGCTATATATCCCGACGTCGCGCCAATCAAGTTTTTACAGGAGTCGAATATTATTCGCGCTGAATCTTCAAACTTGCGGTATCGTAGGATGGCGCGAAAGCTCTCATTCAGTTTAGCACTTTCCCGGCTGCGCTGTTGTGACTCCTCGAGAGCGTTACCCAGCTCTTCCTCGACCCTCTTCCACTCGGAAATATCAGATAGAGATATGACCGCTCCCATAAGAGCGCCTTCTCTATTTCGAAGCGGGGTAGCATTGCAGGACAGAAAAATCCGGGTTCCGTCGGGGCGCTCAACGGAGAGCTTTATATCCCGGACGGGCTCGCTCTCCTCGACGACCTGTGCGAAGGGAAGTTCGTCCTCAGGGAAAGGGGCTCCTTCATCCGTGGCCGTCTTCCACCCGGCGTCATCATGCCGGCGGCCGATGATGGAGGCGCGCTTTACGCCGAGAATGCGCTCTGCGGAGGTATTGACGTAAGTGATATGGCCGTCGATGGAGATGATGATTATGCCCTCGGCAACTGTTTCAAGAATTGGCTCAATCCGCTCCTTGCCTGCTGCCTCTTCCAACCTACTCCTTCCGGGTAAATTCTTCTCTGGTTAAGTAGAGATTCTACCCTAAGATACCGAATCCTTCATGAATATGACAAGTAATGTAAACTTAACTTTGATTCCTCGACGGTGATTTCTTTTTGGAAACGTTATGTAGGCGATGGGCTGAAGAACAAATCGCGTGATATTTTATCGACGCTGTAAATGCCAATAAACTCCCAATACCTTGCTAGGTTAATCTAGCTGTGTAAAACTTAAGAGTCGTAAAAGTACTCTACGGCTTGGTAAGTTAAGTGACCCTCAAGATGTAGGGGCAACGCGACCGGCATTGCCCCTACATCGAAGGTACTTACGACAACCGACCGACGAGGTGAGCATGCTTCCGATAATCAGGTTGGAGAAGGGTTTTTCAGAGCGGGATGTTGAGGAGCTCATCGACCGCCCGCTCGTCATTAATGAGGATGCCAAGCGTGCGGTTCTGGAGATAGTCACCGAGGTCGAGAAGCGAGGCGACGCGGCCCTGATCGAATACGTCGAGCGCTTTGATGGCTATAAGCTGGCCGCGGAGAGCATCAGAATCTCGGATGTCGAGTTGGATGGGGCGTACGAGGCCGTTTCAGACGAATTCATCTCGGCCGTTCGTCTCTCCATTGACAGGATAAGGCGCTATCACGAACGGCAGAAGCAGTCTTCCTGGTTTGAAATGGAGGGCGGTTCGCTCTTGGGGCAGTTGGTGCGGCCAATCGCGAGGGTAGGCATATACGTCCCGGGCGGGCGGGCGGCCTATCCATCTTCCGTCCTCATGTGCGCCGTCCCGGCAAAGGTGGCTGGCGTGGGAGAGATTGCGCTGTGCGTTCCGGGTCCGCCGGAAGGCGTCATGCCGGAAGTTCTTGTGGCGGTTGCTGAAGCGGGCGTCGGTGAAGTATACCGCGTCGGAGGGGCGCAGGCGATAGCGGCCATGGCCTACGGGACCGAGACCATTCCCAGGGTCGACAAGATCGTCGGGCCGGGGAATATCTACGTGACGCTTGCCAAAAGGATGGTCGTTGGGAGCGTCGACATCGACATGCTCGCCGGGCCTAGCGAGGTGGTCGTCGTTGCCGATGCGTCGGCAAGTCCCTCTCATATCGCTGCCGATCTTCTGGCGCAAGCCGAGCACGATCCGGACGCGACCGCCATCCTTATCTCAACGGATGAGGATCTGGCGAACGATGTGAACCTCGAGATATCTTTCCAGGCGAAGTCGCTCAAGAGGCGTCGTGTGGCTGAAGAGTCCCTTAGGGCGAACGGCCGGATTTTCACGGTCGGCAGTACCGAGGACGCGCTCGATCTCTCGAACGCCATCGCCCCTGAACACCTGGAGCTTTACATCTCAGAACCATACCGGGCGCTTGGACTCGTCAAGAACGCCGGGGCGATTTTCCTTGGCGGCTATACCCCGGAGGCGGTGGGTGATTACGTCGCCGGGCCGAGCCACGTCTTGCCCACCGGTGGGACGGCGCGCTTCTATTCGCCGCTCTCCGTCGACACCTTTACAAAGAAATCGAGCGTTCTCTCCGTAACGCCGGAGCTCCTGGGTGAGATTGGGCCGTCCGCTATCGAGATTGCGACCCGGGAAGGGTTCGAGGCGCACGCCCAGTCGATTCAGAAGCGGCTAAAGGCGTAGAGTAAAGAAGCTTTGATATACTAAGCTGAACAGGCAGCACTCTATCGAACAATGACTGGAGGAGAGCGTGGGCCCAAGGGAGGCAACGATTAAACGCAAGACTGATGAGACGAAAATAGAAATATCACTGAATATTGAAGGTACGGGAAAGACCGGCATCAATACGGGCATTCCTTTTCTCAACCACATGCTGAATCTCTTTGCCAGGCACGGGCTTTTCGATCTGACGATCGTGGCGAAAGGTGATCTGGAGGTGGATGAGCACCATACCGTGGAGGATGTTGGTATTAGCCTCGGTCAGGCTTTTCGCCAGGCGCTCGGCGATAAGACCGGCATCCACCGCTACGGCGATTCGATCATGCCAATGGACGAATCCCTGGTCATGGTCGCGGTCGATATCAGTGGCCGGCCTCATTTAATCTATGACATGCAGCTTCCGGCCCGGAAGACCGGTCAGTTCGATACCAGTTTGATCGTCGAGTTTCTTCACGCCTTCGTGAACCACGCGGCGATTACGCTTCACCTTAAGATGCTCTCCGGGCGCAATACCCATCACATCATCGAGGGAGCCTTCAAAGGCATAGCCGTGGCGTTGCGTGAAGCTTGCGCGACCGACCCCAGGGTGATCGGCGTCCCCAGTACCAAAGGAGAGTTGTAGGAGCACGCGGGTTGCGTGCCCTTTTCCGATTAGTTAACCCTAAACTGAGGCCGTTCAACCTGAATGTCCGTCGATTCTTCGATCGGTCCGTAGTTCGTTTCGTACTTGGCGATGTTCTCTTGAAGGGCGGTGACGATTCTTCTCAAGTGGCCTGGGCTGACGATCACCCTTGCCGTAACCACTCCCTCGGGTGGAAAGAAGTTTATGAAATCCATCAGAAACTCCTCTTTCGTATGGGTGACCATCATTTGGTTTGCGTAGACTCCTCTTAGCATATCATCGGGCACTTTGACCTTTATCTCCTGCTGAGCCATAAAAATCTCCTTATCGAGTTGTTTTCAATATTATAAAACATCCGGCCGACCAATGATTAGCGCTTTCTCGCCACGGCCGTCGCCTTCAGCCATCAGCAGAACCGTTGTGCCATATATCGGTTGAGAGCCGTCAGGCCAACATCAGTGCCGACCTGATGCTATCAGGATAAATAGTGATCCGATAGCCGGCGGTGGTATTGCCTCGCGGAAGTTTGCTGCGGCTGACGGCTGACGGCTGTTTTCTGCTACAATATCAAAATCAACCGAAGGGCTGCTATGATCGCCATAATCGATTACGGCATGGGCAATTTGAGGAGCGTCGAGAAGGCGTTACAAAGGCTTGGGTATGATGCCTTGGTCACCTCGAACCTCGACGAGATAGCAGGCGCAGCCGGCGTCATTCTTCCGGGCGTCGGGGCTTTTGCCGATTGCATGTCCTATCTCGAAGTCTCGGGTTTAAGGGAGGCGGTGCTTGAATCCATCGATTCCAGCCGGCCGTTCCTCGGCATCTGCCTCGGTCTCCAACTGCTCTTCACGCAGAGCGAGGAGAATGGCGTTCATCCGGGGTTGGGTGTGCTTTCCGGAAATGTCAGACGTTTTCCGGCCAATGCCGGTCTCAAGGTCCCCCACATGGGTTGGAACCAGATTAATTTTAAGAAGCGGAGCCCGCTTTTCACGGGCCTTGAAAGTGGTACGAACGTCTACTTCGTTCACTCCTACTACGTTGAGGTGGATGATCCATCGATGGTAGCCTCGACGACCGATTATGGCCCGGGTTTCGTCTCGAGCGTTCAGATCGACAACGTCTTTGCCTGCCAGTTCCACCCTGAAAAGAGCGGTGAGGCTGGACTCGCTATGCTAGACAATTTTGCCAGGCTTTGCAGGTAGCCACAGGGGACAAGCAGCGTGATCATCTATCCGGCAATCGATATTATGGGAGGCCGCGTCGTGCGTCTCCGGCAAGGCCGCCCGGATAGGGCCAAGGTCTATGCTGACGACCCGTCGGAGATAGCGAAGCTATGGCGCTCGGTAGGAGCGGAAATTTTACACGTCGTAGATCTGGACGGCGCCTTCGAGGGCTCACCCTGTAACCTGGATGCCATCGAGAGGGTCGTGAAAGCGGTCGATATCCCGATTCAACTTGGCGGGGGCCTGCGAGATATGAGAGCGCTGAGAAAGGTATTCGACCTGGGTGTGGACCGGGTAGTTATCGGAACCATCCTGGTGACCGATCCGGATTTCGCCAAGAGCATCTTCCTTGCCCACCCGGAGAGGGTCCTTGCCGGCGTCGATGCGAAGGGCGGCAGGGTCGCCATCGCCGGCTGGGAGTCGGAGACGAATCTGGAAGCAACCGCGTTGGCGAAAACCCTTGAAAAGTTGGGCGCGGCGGCGGTCGTCTATACCGATATAGCCTCCGACGGCATGGGAAGCGGGATAAACTATACGGCGACGGAGAAACTGGCGGACGCCGTCGGGTTGCCGGTCATAGCCTCGGGTGGCGTGGCCTCTCTTGAAGACATCAGGCGCCTGCTTGTTTTAGAGGGGAAGGGCGTGGTCGGAGTCATCATTGGAACGGCGCTTTACGAGGGTAATTTCACCCTGGAAGAGGCAATCCGGGAGGGTAAGAGTGCTTACTAAGAGGATCATACCCTGCCTGGATGTCCACGAAGGAAGGGTCGTCAAAGGGGTAAATTTCGTCAACTTGCAGGACGCCGGGGACCCGGTTGAATTGGCGGCCGCTTATGACGCCGCCGGTGCCGACGAACTTGTCTTTCTCGATATATCAGCTTCTCACGAAGGTCGGGAGACGATGTTCTCGGTGGCCGGGCGGACCGCGGAGGAGGTTTTCATCCCTTACACCGTCGGCGGCGGCCTCAAGAGCAGCTCCGATATCAGGAGGATGCTTTCAACGGGAGCCGATAAGGTCTCGATAAACTCGGCCGCCGTTAGGAACCCCTCCATCATCAGGGAGACATCCCGCCGCTTCGGCAGCCAGTGCATAGTCGTGGCGATCGACGCCAGACGGCGAGCGCCGGATAGGTGGGAGGTTTACATCAACGGCGGCCGCGTGCCGACCGGCATGGACGCCGTCGAGTGGGCGGGAAAGGTTGTCCGACTCGGGGCAGGAGAGATACTTCTGACAAGTATGGACCGCGACGGAACTAAGGAGGGATACGATATTCCACTTACCCGAGCGATCTGCCGGGCGGTCGAGGTACCCGTCATCGCCTCGGGGGGGGGCGGGGGAGCTCGATCACTTTGCCGAAGTCATCCTCGAAGCAAATGCGGATGCGGTGCTTGCGGCCTCACTTTTTCACTATGGTGAGCTCTCGATTGCAAAGGTCAAGTGGCATCTCAACCGTCATGGGATCCCGGTAAGACTGTAAGCGCGAGGAGAGCGGCTGTGGTCTTGTGGCACGTAGTGCGCTCGCCTATCGTCTTCGCCCGGCGTATAGAAGTGTGTAGCGTTCTGGGTATGACTCACACAGACTGGCATGGAACTTTCTCAGCGTATATGCCCGAAGGAGTGCTTGTCGACGCTGGACTGCACTCTGGCCGGATGTCAAGTTCTAGGCCGATCGCTGGCAAGTGGAGGAGGGACGATGCTCGAAAGCGAGGTTGGCCGCTTAAGAATCAAGGCCATCATCGACCGGCGCCTTACGGAAGCGGGGCTCAATCCATACGAGGGTCAGCTTGCAAAAGTAGTCGATGCCTGCAGCTATGCTGTGCAGGAGATTCTAAGAGAGTACACCAAGTCGATAGGGGAAAGTCTTCCGAAACCCTAGTGCAGCACCAACTTGATACGCCTAGGCTTCAGCCTAGGACAACCACTTGCTATAGAGTATTTTCTCATTAGGAAACAAGTTGGTGCTGCACTAGCAGTAATGGCGCAGATTAGAAAAAGCTA
>JAMCWL010000021.1:23062-23742 GCA_023481285.1 Actinomycetota bacterium
TAATCTGCGCCATTACTGCTAGTGCAGCACCAACTTGTTTCCTAATGAGAAAATACTCTATAGCAAGTGGTTGTCCTAGGCTGAAGCCTAGGCGTATCAAGTTGGTGCTGCACTAGCAGTAATGGCGCAGATTAGAAAAAGCTACAGCCCATACATGTCACCAACGAGCTAGAAGCTCATGCGGCAGGCGGCACCATCAGAGGGTGAAAACGTAGAAAAACGTAGTAGCGACCGTTCCCCGAACGGTCCAAAGGAATGACCGATTTCTCGAATGACTGCCGCTTCCGACGCGTTCGGGAAACGCGCTTTACATTTTCATGGTAGAAGCTGAAGCTCTATGATTGGAGTGATCCCAGTGGAGATTTCTCAGTTGAAATACGATGCCGACGGCCTAATTCCGGCGGTCGTTCAGGAGGCCGGAACGCACGAAGTCCTTATGGTCGCCTACATGAACGAGGAGTCATTAAGACGAACACTCGAAACCAAAACGACCTGGTTCTGGAGCCGGAGCCGTCAGGAGTATTGGAACAAGGGGGCGACCTCGGGGCACGTGCAAAAGGTTAAAGAGGTCCGCTATGACTGCGATGCCGATTGTCTTCTTATCTCCGTAGAGCAGGTTGGCGGAACAGCGTGCCATACGGGCAACAAGAGTTGCTTCTTCAATGTTTTGGAGCTATAGG
>JAMCWL010000111.1 GCA_023481285.1 Actinomycetota bacterium
CCCAGGTAACGGTGGAGACTGGGTTGGGGTTGTTCCATTGAGCGGGCGTCGGGTAGTTCCCTATCACCATGTTGCTCGCGCCGCTCTCGAAATCGTTCTGGTAGATGACGGTCTCGGCTGCGAGCGAACTTGTCGGTAAACCGAGGAACAAGAGCGCCAAAGCAAGCAGTATCGCGGCGAATTTCTTTGGAATTGAAAGGTTGGTTATCCGGCCGAGATTCATTCAAGCACTCCCTTCATCTTTCGCTAGAACTGAGTTGCGGCCCACACAAGGGTGTCTTCAAGTTCAGCCGGTTGGTTTCTCGAAGACATCATGAGCATCTCATAGACTATTTTGCCGTCCATCCAGACCAGGGTCGCGTTCACCCTTCCGTCGGTTCCAAAGTACCCGGGTTTGCCCTTTACATCCATGCTTTTCCCACCAAAAGAGAAGGCTTTCTTTGAGACTCCTTCAACGAAAGCCTGGGCCCCTTCCGGCGTCGCCCGGTCATGGACGGTGACGAGGGCGTTAAAGACCTTTTCCTTGGCTTGCGGTATAAAGCCCCTGTTGGCAAAGTTTGGTCCGGTCTGTGTACCCATCGTCTCATAACCCGTGAGGGACTTTGGCAGTAAATCAACCGGATTGGCAGCCTGGCTGCCGCCAGAGCCGCCACCTGAGCCGCCCGTGCCGCCACCTGTGCTACCACCGGAGCTACCACCCGATCCACCACCCGATCCACCGCTCGAACTACCACCGGTATTGCTTACCGAGCCGCCCCCGCTGCTCCCGTTGTTGGATCCTCCAGGACCGCCGGACGATCCGCCCGAAGACTTACTGCCGGGATTACCGGCGAATTTAGCCGCCGCCGCCGCGTTGATGGCCTCCCCCAGCTTCACCTGGACATCTTTATACTTGGGATTTTCCTTGAAGAGCTTGCTGAAGTCTTCGACGGCCCCTTCATAATTCTTCTCCTCGAGGGCTTTCCGACCCTGCTGGTAGAGGTTCTCCTCCCTCCGGAGCTGGACCATTTTACTCACGAATATCACGGTAAGGACGGTTATAACGGCGGCGATTACAAGAAAGGTTACATATCCCCTTCTCCCTTTAAAGAGGGGGGCCAGATTCTCTCTTTTTAACAGCGATGCCCAACTATCCTTTTTAAACAAAGAAGCGAGCTTCTCTCTTTTGAACAGCGATGCGAAATCTGCGGAGCGCCACTTGATCGCCACGTTATCACCACTCCCAAAGAATGATACTTTTGTTACTATCTTATGGCTGGCGGATGATTGGTGTCAAGACAACCTGACTCTTGGAAGCAACTTTCTTGACCACTTCTACCCATAACTACCAGGCGCTATGCAAGTGCACGCTTCCCCAACGGTTCTATAATGCAAGCGCTCTTTTACTCTTCATGTAACAGCCTCTAGACGGTCGAAGTGCAGCTTCGCCTGTGGACACGCACCGGCGTCTCCCTGCAAGAATAATGCGGTTACCAGATTATGCCTTATTAACGACCGAAACTTGAGACTCTAAACTCGTAAACTATTAATTGGTTCCAAGGTACTAAGGTACTAGAAGCACGCCACCGGCGTGCCCCTACAGGATATCGGCAGGTGAAGGCGAACGGGCATGTTACCGAGACCCTACGAGGTAAGGCTTGCGATCTCCTCGGCGCCGATGGCTTCGAGACCCCGGCCTGCCGCCCGCTCCAGAAGATCGCCGGCCGTTTCAAGGATGGCGGTCACGTCCTCCGTGCTCTCGGCCATCATAGCGATAGCCTCGTTGGTAAACGGATGAATGGACGGTTCAGCCCCTTCCGCCCTCGCGGCCGAGAGGAAATCGGCAATAACGGCGGAGGCGGTTTCGACATCGCCCTTTTCAGTGCCGTCGCACTCGATATCGTGAAAATCGAGATCCACTCTGATCGCGTCGGCCAGGAAAGACTTGTCGACCGCATCGGCGAAGCGCGGGCCAGCCGCTAGCGCGAGACAGCCCTTGTCGCCTATGACCCACTTCCACTCGCCAACTTCAGCGTAGACGCGTTTTCTCTCGTCGTCATCGAGCATCTCCCAGGCGTCTATCCGGTCGACGAAGACGAATGCGGCGTTGTAATAGGAGGAGAGGAACTTCAATATGTCGACGAGCGCATCCGTCGAATGACCGCCCGCCTTGATGAAGGCGAGCCCGTCCTCCAAGGAGATGAGTCCCCGGCTCACCACTTCGCGACCCAGGTATCCGAATGTCGAGCCCTCGAGGCTTATGGCGACCGCTCTGAAAACGGCGTCGCTCAAGGCCCTGAGCCTGAGCGTCTCCTCATCTTCCTCCTCGGACTCCTCGGACTCCTGGGACTCCTGGGACTCTTGAGCCGCCGGTATGCCGGCCTTGTCAAGCTCATCGCTGCCGGCCGTCATCTCGTCGCTCTCTTTAACCTCTTCGTAACCGGTCGCCGTCTCGCCCCCTTGCGAACCGTTCGGGCTTACGACGACCATATCGGCGCCCCCCACCCCGCCGGATTGCTGGTCATCCGAAGACTCCCCTGCCGCCGCCTCTTCTTCCTCCTCGACTTTCTCTCCGTAAAGAATTCTGTAAAGCAGCTCGCCGTCGCTCTCTTCTATCTCCAAGAGGAACGCCGGAACGTCCACCCCGGGTAGAGCCTCTTCGGCGACGCCGCTCTGGACTAGTTCTTTGAGCGAGTCATAAGCATAAGAAAAGAGACAGCGCCTATAGTGCTCTTCGGTAAAGCGGTCCAGGAGTGCTTTCTGGGCACCGTTGGTGAACGATTTATAGATGAGCGAGAGGAGAGCAACCGTCGGGAAGACCCTCAAGCTCTCGAAAGCCATCAGGCGCCTTAGAATACCACCCGAGAGGTAGATATGGTGCGACATATCCACACTCATGTCCTTGACGATCCAGAGCTTTGACGTCTCCCCCTCGGCCACCCAATCCCTCACTTTGGCGACGACCCGTTTTGCTTCGCGACTGTAAACGTGGTTGCAATAGGCCGCCTGCCTCGAGTTGTTTTCGATCGTTTCATCCTCGACGGTGAAGGGATTAAACCTCAAGCCATACTCTGGATAAAGAAATTCCTGCGGTATTTGCGGCTTCTCGAATCTCACCAGGACCCCTCCGTAGCGTAGTTAAGTTCCGATATCTTAAAAGCGGCTGCCATGACGGTGACAGTCCGTACAATTCTTGCCGGTATTCGTATCCAGACCCCGATCATGGCAGGCGGTGCAGAACTTCAACTGACCGGCTTCCGTCTTCATATCATAACTGGTTGTCGTCGTTCCGTCGACGGTAATTGTATCGACGATCATCCATGGCTGGGTCGAGCTGTGCTTGGCATGGCAGGCGGTGCAGGGCAGGGCAGGGTATCCCCGGTAGTACGGACCGTAGAAGGTGGTCGTGGTCGACTCGGAGGTCGCCCGGCCGTGAAACTCGCCGGTCGAAGTCGAGACGCTGTTATAAGCCGCGGCCGTAAAGTATCCCCAGTAGCCCGTAGTCGTTCCACTGTCAGCCACGCCACCGGAGACCGGATCCTTGGAAGTCCGCCAGATTATCGTAGCAGGGTAAGGAATATACGTGAGGCCCCAGGAGCTATCCAGCAATATCGAATTAATCGACCCCAACGGGTTTTGATGGCAGCGCTCGCACCACCGGTAGATGCCGGCCGTCGTACCGGAATCGTCGTATCCCGCATCCGTGACCGTGTCTATAACCGTCCACAGCTCCCTGGTATTGAGTGGATTGACGAGCAAGCGAGAGCTGGAGCTTACAACTTTATGCGTCTCGTGGCAGTTCGCGCACTGTGTGGTGGCGCCGGCGACCATCCCTGCAATGGTGTGCTTTTTGGCTCTTGAAAAATCCTGTTGCGTGTTGTAGACGCTCCCCGTTCCATCATGACAGGTAAAGCACCTATCAAGGTCATAAAAGGGAATGGTCAGGAATTTGGCGATCGAGGTGTGAGTGCGGTGGCACTGCGCACAAGCATCGGGGTCGGTATCATTGACCCAATAGCTTCCAATATGGGGATTGGTAAAAGCAAAAGCCGGCGCGAGTATGACCAGAGTTATCAGGGAGGCTATTGCAAGCAAGGTTACCTGCTTAAGCCGATCCACCCTATTAACAGCTCCTTTGTGCTGCGATGATCTGCCGGTCACTTTACATTATGGAAACTGGTTGGCGACGGCCATCAACTGATCATAGAGAGCTTCCGGCTTGACACCGGATGCTTGCATCTCCACCGCAACGACCATCCCGGCCACTCGGTAGGTTAAAATAGCGAGGGCGCTGTTGTCGGTTCCAAAATAAGCGCTCTTCTGTCTAACCAGTACATCCTTTGCGCCTTCCGAGTAATGGCGTCTTAAGGTGGTGTCGATGTACTTTTGGGCGTTATCCCCATCACCTTCATTCCTGGCGACGACCGTCATGAGCTTCACACTGCCATCCCTGTCCGGTTTATAGGCGCGGGACTCTTCCATCGGGCTGGTCGTCCGGTTTATCTGAGTATAGCTGGCAATGGATTGGGGTAGGACGGATTCAAAGCTCGGGTTCGGTATCTGGTCGGAACCGCCGGGCTTACCGCCCCCGGGGGCGCCGCCCGTTCCGGGTAGACCACCGCTCTCTCCGCCACCCGGTTGGCTGGCGCCGCTTCCGGATGACCCCGGTGGTTGACCGGTTGAGCCACCGCCGATGATGGAGCTTCCGCCAGCCGCCTGAGCGAGCTGTTTGATCGCGGTTTCTACTTTGGCGAGTTCGCTTTTGGCCTTAGGATGTCCCGGTTGCTCCTTAAGTAGTTCCTTTAGCCTGAGCTCCGCGGATTTAAGATCCCCCTTCTGGACGGCCCGCTCCGCTTCCGTATAAAGCTTCTCGGCACGCCGCTGCGGGACGTAGTACGCGTAGACAAAGATAAAAGCGCCTGCCAGTATAGCCAACGCCAGAAGTGAGATTACGGCCTTGTTCCTGAATCCAGGCTCCTTAAGCTTTTTAAGTAGAGCGTTCATGTTCTTAATCATCCTCATTCGGCTTTTCCAGCCTCAAGCCTCCAGCTTCTAGCTTTTGCCTTTTGCTTTTGCTAATCGCTAATCGTTGCCTTTAAGTGCCAGGCACCGAAGCTAATTGCACATTTTGTAAGCATAACGCCTGGTAGCTGAAGTGCACGGTGCCAGGCACCAGTTAATATGGCATCACCCATCTGGTGGCAGCGTTGTTCCAGTAAGGCGTCGAGTAGACCATGACGG
>JAMCWL010000107.1 GCA_023481285.1 Actinomycetota bacterium
GGCGATTCTTTTTGAAGTGGACAAGTGCGTCAAGTGCCGCGCCTGCGTGGTCGCTTGCAAAAGGAACTGGGATAGGAATCCGAGCGCGTCGTATCTGACCGGTTTGAAGCTTGCCGGTTACGGCAACGCCGAGAAGATCGACACCGACAACCCGGTTACCGTGAAAGCGCAGACGACCGTCGATCGCGGTCCGTACGTCCGCTATTCTTGCTGGCATTGCGACAACCCGCCATGTGCGGCGCACTGCCCGTTCAGCGCCGTCAAAAAGGACCCGGTGACGGGTGCCGTTTACATCAAGCACCTGCCCAGTGGTGCCGGCGACACGGAGTACTGCCAGCCCGGCCAGGCCGCCTGCAAGAGGCAGTGCCTTAAGGACTGCGCGAGGGGCGGCTATCCCAGGATAGACGGGCATGCCGGAGACGGGAGCAACACCAAGGCCTACAAGTGCATGATGTGCTACGGCAGGCTCTTGGACGGCAGGGAGCTCGCGGACGCCAGCGGAAACAAGAAGCCCGGACAGGTCACGGCTTGCGTTCTCGCATGCCCGGCCGACGCCGTTAAGTTCGGCGAAGTTGGGGTCATCCAAGCGTATGCCTCCGCTCAGGGGTATTCGACCTGGACCTTCACTTCCGGCAACGTAATCTGGGCCAGCAAAAAGGCGTTCAGCGCCCCAGCGGCTGACCCGTTCGTCGAGGATCACATCTCCCCGGTGCTCGATACGCTCCTCAGGAGCCCGGTAGGAAAAGCGGTCCTAGTACCCTCGCTTTTCGTCGGAGGTCTTTACGCCCTCTACGCGAGGCGCATGAACCTCGCCAACGAAGCGAAGTAGCGAGAGTACCACAAGCTATAAAAAAAGGGGGGCCTCGAAAGAGGCTCCTCTTTTTTTTAGGGTTAAGGTTAAGGGTTAAGGGACGTAGTTTCCTATCTTTCCTACCCCACACACTCACCACCGCATAACTGCATATCTGCATAACTACATATCTGTAGTATACTATGAATATGCCTAGAAAGCCACGGCTTGATTATCCTGGGCTTCTCTATCATGTGATCGCCCGCGGCATCGAGCGAAGAATAATCTTCTCCGATAAGAAGGAATACGAGCTCTTTATCTCGCGCCTCGGGGAGGTTCTTCTCGCCACGCAGACGCCCCTTTACGCCTTCGCCCTCCTGCCAAACCACGTCCATCTGCTCGTCAGGCGAGGCGGGACCCCCGTCGCCACTGTCATGCAGCGCCTGTTAACCTCTTATGCCATCCGTTTCAACCGGCGCCATAAGAGAAACGGACACCTCTTTCAAAACCGCTACAAGGGGATCGTCTGCCAGGATGACGCATACTTTCTTGAACTCGTGCGCTACATTCACCTCAATCCGGTGCGAGCGGGGCTTGTCGATTCGCTCGCCGGTCTTAATGGATATCCCTATACGGGCCATCGCCTGCTCACGGGAAGGGTCAAATGTGAATGGTTCAACAAAGACCCGGTGCTTGGTCTTTTCGGGAAAACGACCAAGGCAGCTTGCCAGGCGTACCTGTCCTTCATTGAAGACGGTCTTCTCATGGGCCGACGCCCGGAGTTTTCCGGAGGAGGGCTAAAGCGCTCGAAAACACTTCAGGAAGCAGGCCCGCAAGAGCGGTGGGCTTACGACGAGCGCGTGCTCGGCGATGGAAGCTTTGTTGAAGCGCTCCTATTAGCTGAGGAGACCAAGGCTGAAAAACCGCGCCGTGCTCCAGAGGAGGTGCTCGGCGAGGTCTGTGCCGAGCGGGGGCTCACCAGGGCCTCCCTTGTTGGCTCAGCGAAAGCGCGCGAGGTGGTAGCGGCCCGCATCCTGCTTGCCAGCAAGCTAAGCCTTGAATCAGGTCTTAAAGGAGCGGAGATCGCCCGCATTCTTAACACGACGGACTCGGCTGTCTCGAAGATGCTCGCCAAGGCGCGGGAGGGTAGAAAATGCGGTTAGGAAAGCTAGGAAACAGCGTCCCCGCCGTTATTTGTTTGATATAATGGTTATTGCTACCGTCCGCGGGGATATCGCAACATGAAGACTAATGTAAATGCCAGGCCGTTCATCTATCTAACCGCCTTTGAGGTAATCTGGGTTTTGGCCTTCGCCTTAACGGCCGTCACTCTCAAAACCGTTCCGGCTCCGGTTCTGGCCGCCGGGAGGGGCATAGCCGGCTTCGCGCTCGTCGCGGTAATGGTCGGCGGCAGGCCGAGGAAGAAGCCGGGCAGAACGGAGATGATCCAGCTAGGCCTTGCCGGGGCCATCGGGATGGCCGCTTTCCTGCTATTCCAGGTTGTCTTTCGCTACTCGAACGCGCCTTCCGCGAGCGATATCGCCTTTATCACCGGCTTGAGCCCGCTTTTCGTGCTCCCGCTGGCGCTTTTCTGGAAGAAGGAACGGGTCGGACTGCGCCAGGTAATCGGCATGGCGGTCGCCATGCTTGGCATGGTGGCGGTTCTCGGAAACTGGGAAAAGCCAAGCTCATTATGGCTTTTCACCCGCTTTTTCAAAGAAGAGGCGGTTCTGCTGCTCTCGGCGGTCGCGTGGGCGGCCGTAACGATGATCGGCCGTCGTCTAAGTAAAAGCATCGATCCCGCCACGCAATCATATTATATGCTCGGATTTGCCAGCGTACCTCTGGTTCTGTACGCTTTGACGAGCGGGGGGCTGAGCGCCCTTTTGAAGATCGATCTCTCCAACCTTCTCGCCCTTCTCTTCCTCGGGGTATTCGGTACGGGCCTGGCTCTTTACTTCTGGCTTAAGGCTCTATCCGAGGTCGAGTCTCATCGGGCGTCATCGGTGCTCTTGTTGACTCCGCTTCTTCTCTCTCTCTACTTACTTGTGGACCGCAAAATCGCGGCTTTGCCCATTGATCTACCCGCGGTTATCTTCGGGTTGATCTTGATCGCGGTAGGATTTGCGGCGGCGATCTCAATGCCCGAAAGGGAGCCGAACGTCGCTGACGTCGGAGGTCTGACGCTTTCCGGACCGCTAGCTCAACTCCTGGCGATTCTCGCTTCGGTGGGCCTCCTTTCCGCAATAGCGAGTCTTGCCCTACCGATAAGGGAGAACTTCGTCGCCGGCTTTCTGGACTCCGGTAAGCCCTACAAAGCCGCCTGGTCGACTTTCGGCTATGCAGTTATAGGAAGCTACCTGTTGCTTTTCGTCTCCGTCTATCTTCTCGTCAGCTCTATTCGCTTCTTAAGAGGCCGTCTGGCGGCTGGGTCGCTTTTCGTCGCCGGTATGCTATCCGTTCCGGTCGTTCTGGGATCTTTTGTGGTTGCGGGGACTCCTTTTTCCGCCTGGTACACCTGGATGCCCGTCGAGGTTCAGCAGGCTTTTGGAACCGAATATGCCAAATTACAGGAGATCAATCAGACGAACTTTCCGCTGCTCTTTGGTTCCGTCGTCTCTCTGCTGGGATCGCTGATCGTAGTCGCCGCCGGCTTTTTGCCCGCCATCGGTCTTTTTGCCAAGACGACCGGTCGCCAACTTCCCAGGCGGAATAGCCCAGAGGGCTCGTGAGCTGGTGAAATTTGAGCTCGCCGGTAGTATAATAATAGACACGTATGTGAATTAATCGACCGCTGGGAGTGGGTGCTTTGAAATTAAGAAAGAGCTTGGCCGCCTTTATCGTCGTCGCGCTCGTGCTAGCCACGGTCCCACCGATGGCTTTCGGGTGGAGCGCGCCGCTGAACGTCTCGGGGACGTCAAACAACTCGACCAAGCCCGCCGTCGCGGTCGATGCATCGGGTAACATATATATCGCCTGGCAGGAGGATGTCTCCGGGACGGGCTTGACGAACAACATCAACTTCCGCGCATATAAGAAGGGGTCGGGCTGGACCCAAACGGTTAACCTAACGTCGAGTCTTGCGGGAAACTCTACTGGACCGAAGCTGGCCGTGGACGGCTCCGGCAAGCTCCACGCCATCTGGTCGAATTTCTATAGCGATGGAACCAACCAGTACCTGCGTGCTTACCATAATAGCTATACCGATGCCGCCGGTTGGGAAAGCACCCCGACGGTCGTCTCCACCGGCCTTCAGGCTTATAACCCGGCGATAGCCGCCCGCGGTAATACCGTTGTCGTGGTCTGGAGCAACGGCGGACAGGTCCTCAATTACAAAGTTTATGACGGTGCGGCCTGGAGCGGCGAGAGGGCCATCACCTTGCCGACGCTCGACAGTTTACAGGTCGATAACCCGGCCATTGCCATAGACGCTGGTGGAGTGGTCCATGCGGCCTGGCAGGGCACGTACAGGCCGGATCCGGGCGGCAGTCCAGGCGGGTACAGCACTGATATTTTTGCTTCCGATTCCTCCAATGGTATCAACTGGACGACGCCTTTTGACGTTTCAAACAGGAGCACGCCAAGAACAATCGGCGTCAACTCCCGTTACCCGGTTCTGGCGGTCGGGTCCAGCGGGCCGGTCTACCTGCTATGGCAGGAGAGCGGAGCTCTAAAGTCTTCGCTTGAGAACGCTGGAAGCTGGGGCGCGGTTGGCCCGGGGCCGGCGGTAACAAATGGCGCCATAGACTACAAGCCGGTCGCGACGATGGCCGTCGCCTCGCCAAGCATGGCGTACGCCGTCCTTGAGGCAGACGACGGCATCCGCTATAGCACCAATAACGGCGGAGCGGGCTGGAGCGCGACAAGCTTGATCGGCGGATCGACCGGGGCCGTCGAACCGGCGGCCGCCGTGGATTCGGACGGGAACGTCCATGTCGCTTGGGTGTCCGGAACCGGCAATCTCGAAATCTTCTACGCTAACCTTTTAGACGCCGATATGCTCACACCGACGGCCCCCTCAAACCTCACCGTCGCCAGCTCGGGGAGCAACTTGAACCTCTCCTGGACGGCCTCGACGGACAACGTGGGAGTCGCCGGATACAAGATAGAGAGAAGCCCGGACCAGGCGACCTGGACCCAGATCGGTGTGGTGATAGGCAATCCGCCGCCGACGAGCTTCTCCGATGCTCCTCCGGCCAACACCACCCAGTACTACCGGGTGAGAGCCTACGACGCAGCCGGAAACAACTCCGGCTACTCCAACGTGGCTTCCGGTTACGTCGATACGCTTCCCCCCACCGCTCCCTCAAACCTCACCGTCGCCCAGTCTGGGGGTAACCTCAACCTCACCTGGACGGCCTCGGTAGAT
>JAMCWL010000001.1 GCA_023481285.1 Actinomycetota bacterium
CTTCGAACAAGATCATGGACGGAGGGGTGCAGAGGATCGACATCGCCAATAATGCGATCGATTCTTCCAAGCTCGATACGGATTCGGTGACGAGCGCGAAGATAGCCGCCGGCGCGGTCGATAACGCAAAGCTCGCGGCGGATTCCGTCACCACCGGCAAGATATTGGACGGCTCGGTACTCACTGCCGATCTTGGTATCGGTGTGGTCACCAACTCAAGGCTCAGTGCGGACGCCGTCACTACCGATAAGATATTGGACGGCGCAGTGCAGACGGCAGATATCGCCGATTCCGCCGTTACGACTGTCAAGATAGCCAATCTTAGTGTTGTCAACGCAAAGCTCGCGGCGGATGCCGTAACTACCGACAAGATTGCCCTTGGTGCGGTTCAAACGAGCGATATCTTGAACGAGACGATTCTCGCGGAAGATATCGCAGCAGATGCAGTTACGACTGCTGAGATACTTGATGGCACGATCCAGACGATCGATATCGCCAACTTTGCCGTCAACAACTGGAAGCTTGCTGCGAACGCCATCACCTCCGACAAGATCGCCGATGGCACGATTCAAACCGTCGATATCGCCAACAACGCGGTGACGAACTCGAAGCTCGACACGGATTCCGTGACTTCGAACAAGATCATGGACGGAGGGGTGCAGAGGATCGACATCGCCAATAATGCGATCGATTCTTCCAAGCTCGATACGGATTCGGTGACGAGCGCGAAGATAGCCGCCGGCGCGGTCGATAACGCGAAGCTCGCCGGCAACGCCGTCAACGTGGCCAACATCGTCAACAGCGCGGTGACGAGCGCCAAGATAGACTGGACCACGATCAGCATCACGGGCGCCAATATAGCGAACGATGCAATTGGCACTAATCAGCTCGCCGCCAACGCGGTGACGAGCGCAAAGATCAACTGGTCCACGATCAGCATCACGGGCGCCAACATTGCCCTGCGGACGATCACCGGCGCCCACATCGACACCGAAACGATCACGGGCGTCAACATCGCCAACGGGACGATCACCAGAAATAAGCTGGCCCCGGGAGTACCGCTCTTTGACATGGGCGGAGGAGCGCTGGCGACGGATAGCGGTACCGATACGGTAAGCGTCTTCCCCGTCGTGTTCACCACGGCGTTCACGGCTCCACCGGTAGTAACGGCGACATTCCTTAACTTTACGGATGCAAACGCCGAACTGATCAATCTCCAGGTTATCAACGTGACGAATACCGGTGCAACCGTCAGGGCAAAGATCCACCGGAATGGAACAGCCGGTTCAGTAGCCAACTTTAATTGGCTTGCTGTTGGGAACTAAAGAGGGTTAGAATTGGCCCAAGAGGGCGGGGCGCGGCCCAGCGCTCCGCCCTTTTATCGGTATGCCGCTATAACATGAATTACAGGAGGAGATTGGCTTGAATAGCGATCGAAAGTATCTTATGGGAGCGGTTGCGATCGTCATTTGGTCGCTTTTGATGCTGGGGCTCGGGAAGGCGCTCTTTTCCGGCGGGGGAGACGAGAAACCCGTCGCAAATTCCTCAAGAAACAAGCAGGCCGTATCCGTTGTAAAAAAGGTCTCCAATAAAGCGGCCGACCGTGACTACACCTACGGCTTTTCTCTTAAGTACCCAGATGGCTGGGGTGAGCTCGACCGGGATGCGCTCAGGCAGAAAGATCCGTTTGCGGTCGCCGGGTTTCGCAAGCTTGAAGACAAGTCAAACCCTTCTGTGATCGTTAAGATCGAGCGTGCGCAAAAAGCTACTCTCGACGGATTGATACCGGCGCTCCGCGAAAAAATGAAGTCCGAGCTTAAGGACTTTAAGGAGGAAAGCAGCGGCAAGACGAAGCTGGGGAAGGCCGACGCCATCGAGATGACCTATACCTGGATGGCGGCCGCACCTGAAAAAACGGATAAAAAGAACGAAACCAGCGAAGTCGGATATGGGGAGAAGAAGACCGAAAAAGCGCTTCCCCTTAAGCAGCGGATGATTATCGGCCTGAGGAACGGCTGGGCGTACTATCTCATCTCAAGCGCAGAAGCGTCGGGATTTAACGAGGTTAAGGCGGAGTTTAATAAGATTATTACAACCTTTAACATGAACTAAGCGGTAAAGCGGTACCAAAGCGGTACCTGGTACCGTGCACGTTATATACCAGGCGTTTTGCTCCTAAAAAAGACAATTTCTCTCATCAACCGCTTTCTGTCCTTTCCGGGAATAACACCCTCTTCAATGTATTTGCAATATCTCAGCACTTGCACAGACGGTCGCATTCCAAGCAGACCAAGAACATGGCCGCGGTCGACAAGGCCGTGCGGTTGCTTAGGACTCCTATCGAGATATGCGCTCATGCTGCACCATGGGTACTGATCGGGAGATGCGACCAGTCCGACGACTACCGGATTAAGGTGGACGTATCTTGTGGCTTCAAGCAAATGGGCATCCGTTTCGATAATGCTCGCTTTATACCGTCCCTGAAAGAGATGGCCGATTCGTGTGTAAATTCGATTAAAGTACTTGGCATAGCGTAAATTTAGAGTGTGCATTATCCGCGAGAGCGGCGCTTCATCGGTCTTTATGATGAGATGGGTGTGGTTTTTCATAAGGCAGTATGCAAGGAGCCTGAACTCGTAAAGATTCTTGCTCGCTTTGATAGTATCCAAATAAAAGAGGCGATCGTCATCGGTGAGAAAGACATCCTCTCGGTTATCTCCTCTAGTGTATGCATGGTATATGGCCCCTTTATACTCGATCCGCGGCTTTCTCATGATGACCCCCTATCTAAAATGCACAATTGTGCAATTACATAAATTCGATAGAGCCTCTCGAATTCCTTCAAGATACAGAAATTGACCATTTTACAGGTAAAATTGCTGGCAGGGGAATTGTGCGGTACCTGGTACCGGTTACAGGTAAAATTGCTGGCAGGGGAATTGTGCGGTACCTGGTACCGGTTATGCTACCTCCGGCGGTTTCCTCAACTGCTTCTCAAGCTTCTCAATGCGTTCGAGGCGCCTGAGAAGGATCTTCTGCTCGGCGGCGGCGACAATCTTGCGCACGGACTCGATGACGTCCGGATTTACGGAGATGGATGTGATGCCGAACTCGACGAGCATCTCCGCGATCTCGGGATATACGGAGGGCGCCTGTCCACAAAGCGAACTAGTTACACCATGCTCCTCCGCCTTCTCGATCACGGTTTTTATCGCCATCACGACGGCCGGATTGCGCTCGTCAAACTCGGCGGCGAGCAGCTCAGAGTCCCGGTCGATTCCCAGGATGAGTTGAGTAAGGTCGTTTGAGCCGATGGAGACGCCGTCGATACCACTCCGGCAGAACTCGTCAATCAGAAAGACGTTCGACGGCACCTCGACCATCATCCAGAGCTTGAAGTCGGGCGTCGGACGCAGGGCTTCCAAGTCGAGAATCTGCCCGATCCGCGAGAGTTCGTCAAGGGTACGGACGAAAGGTATCATGAGGTGCAGGTTTTTCAGCCCCCATTCTTTCCGCACCTTTTTGAGGGCGGCGAGCTCCAGGCGAAAGAGGTCGGGCTCCTTCACGTAGCGGGAGGCTCCCCGATAGCCGATCATCGGATTACCCTCGACCGGCTCATACTTATCGCCGCCCTTAAGGTTACGGTACTCGTTCGTCTTGAAGTCCGTCGCCCGGTAGACGACCGGTCTAGGGAAGAAAGCCTGGGCGAAGGTCTTTAAGCCCGCGGCCAACTTGTCCACAAACTCATCGCTCCTGCCGTCTTCCATCATCGCCCTGGGGTGTTCGCCAATTCCGGCGATCATGAACTCGGCCCTCAGAAGGCCCACTCCGTCGACAGGTCGAGCCGCCACCTCCTCCGCCAGCTCCGGCTCGCCAAGGTTAACGTAGATCTTGGTAGCTGTCACCGGGACAACCTCGGCGGGGGCCGGCGGCGCCATCTTGCGCTCGATCGCCTCGGCTGCCGGAACTTTAACCTCACCGCTCATGACGAGGCCCTTTGACCCGTCAACCGTGATCAACTGGCCGTCTGACAGGGTTTTTGTCGCAGATCCCGTCCCGACGGCGCAAGGGATCCCGAGCTCCCGGGAGACGATCGCCGCGTGGGCGGTTCGTCCTCCGGTATCGGTCACGATGGCCGCGGCACGGCGCATGGCCGGGACGTAATCAGGAGAGGTCATCGTGGTGACCAATACATCGCCCTGCTTGACCTTGTCGATTTCATCGGCGCTTAAGATTACCCTCACCGGCCCGGAGGCGACGCCGAAGGAGGCGGCAACGCCTTCGAGGAGCACCTTGCCTTCTGGAGCAGGAGCCGCCGGTTTCTCCTCCCTCACCGCCTTCTTAAGCGTGGTAACGGGCCTCGTTTGAACGAGATAAATCTTTCCGCCTGCGATCGCCCATTCGATGTCCTGAGGGAAGCGGTAGTGCTCCTCGACTTGCCGTCCCAGCTCGGCGAGCTCTTTGATCTCCCGCTCGGAGAGCTTCCGGGCCTCGCCCTCCACGGGCGGGACGTCGACGTGGCGGTTCTTTTCGTCGACCATCGCTATCTTCCAGGTCTGCTTCGCCACTTTTACATCGATCATATCGAGGGTCTTCTTATCCACCAGGTAGCGGTCTGGGGTGATCGCGCCGGAGACGACCGTTTCGCCGAGGCCTAGGCCCGCCTCTATTTCGATCTTCGCCTCGTCGTTCGTCACCGTATCGAGGGTGAACATGACGCCGGACTTTTCCGACTGGACCATTATCTGGATTGGAACGGCGATGCCCACTTTAAAGTGGTCGAAACCGTGTGTGGCCCGGTAAAAGATGGCGCGCGCTTCGAAAAGGGAGGACCAGACCGCCTGGACGGTATTGACGACGTGCTCAGCGCCGGTGACGTTGAGGAAAGTGACCTGCTGTCCGGCGAAGGAAGCAGCCGGCAGGTCCTCAGCCGTCGCCGAGGAGCGGACAGCGACGTAGATTTTCTTTCCCCTGGCGAGCCGCTCGTAGGCCGTAACGATGGCGCCCGCAATCTCGGTGGGCATCTTCGCCGTCAGGATCGTCTCCTTGATCCGCCAGCTCGCCTCGTTAAGGGCCTTGTTGTCCTCAACGTCGAGATTTTTGAGTATCGATGCTATCTTCTCCCTGATCCCCGTCTTGCCGAGGAAGCTGAAATAGTCGCTCGATGAGACGACGAAACCCGGCGGCACGGGAAAACCGGCGTTGGCCATCTCGCCGAGATTGGCACCCTTGCCTCCCGCTTCCCTCACGTTGTCCTTGGTTATCTCGGAAAACCAGAGTATGGTGTTCATGACAATACCTCCTAAAGACGTTTTTCCACGTCAAAGGGTAGGCCAAACGGAGGGATACTCGGTTGAGGAAGCTGGCAACTTCAAGCGATAAGGTTGCTCAGCGACGGCATTCCGGTCGGGATATCGCTGTTTAAATGGGTTGGATTTGCCGTCGCTCTCTTTCCATTTATCTTGTGCGGATTGCTTCGGCCTTTGCTATACTGGATACGTGGTGGTTTTGTATAGCAGGATTTCGATAGAAAAAGTGGCGTTTGTCTGGAAAACCAGGGTAGGCGAGTGGTATCATCATCCAGTAGTAGTCGTCTCTATTAGTAGTAGTCGTCTCTATTCAGAGCGCTTGAATTGTGAAAGCGCATAAGCTGAAGCCGATCGTTCTAACAGTGGTGGATAGATGGTATTAACGGTCATCGATCGCGTCGCTCGTGCTTTCTTGGACTCTTTATACATGTTCGCTCTGGTTGCCGTCATTATCAAGCTCTTCAGGGTCAAGAATCCTTCGATCAGAATACTCCTCTACCTCGTGGCCATCTTTCGGCCGGTCGTCCTTCTCTTTGACGGCTTTTATGTAAAAGGTCTCTCCGGCTTTATTAGGCCGCTAATACGCTTTGTCGATCCGACGGGTCTTATTACCGGGGTGCAAGAGGGACCAACGTTTTTTTATACCGCCTTCAACGGTAATTACGCCAGCAAGATACTTGCCTTAATCATTTTGAGCGCTATTCTTCTGATCGTCTTTCATCTAGCTAAGCTGGCTCTCTTCTATTCTATGTTTAAGCGCCTTACAGCAGTGCAATCTTCAAGGCATAAAGAGCTTGAAAATATCGTTGATGAGTTGGCTCGCTTAGCTAAAACGACTAAGCCGAAGCTCCGGATCGTGGACACCCGCTATCCGACGCCCTTTACGGTCGGCTGGATCGAACCGACGATCATCGTCTCCAAAGCCTTCGCCGAAACGATCTCGACGGGGTCGATCAGGTTGGCCCTGGCCCACGAGATCTCACACGTCAAGAATGGAGATAACGCGGTCAGGTGGTTGGCCGTCGTCGGGCGGGACATCATGTTCTTCAGCCCGTTCGCCTGGCTTGCATACAAGCGAATAGAGCGGGAGATGGAGAAAGCCTGCGACAGCATGTCCGCGGAGTACGCTGGGAAAAGTTGTAAAGATGTGGCGGGTATGCTCGTTGAGGTAGCCGAGCACTATTTCAATCTCAAGGTGAAGCCCCTACCGCTCCGTTACGAAATCAGCAGCATGGCTTCTAACAGAGGTTTGTTGTCAGAGAGAATCGACTCACTGGACGGCGGCGGCATTCCGACCAAGACCTCTCTTAGGAAGAAGATCAGCATTGCCGTGGGTTGCTTGATACTATTCTTGCTCCAGATTGCTCCAGTTTTTGACATAGGCGGACGTGTGGTGGTTTTTTAGGCCCCTCCATTAGTCGGAATCAAGGGTCGGTCCTCGGCTGAAATCTAAGGTTCTTACTATCAACTTGTCGCCTATTCTCTCCAGATACGTGTCGATGAGCTTCCGGATTGATCCGCAGTACGGCTCGTAAAGCGAGTCGTTTACGGCAAGCGCCGAGTAGGCGCAGCCGCCCCCGCAGATGAACGCGAGCTCGCAGGAGCGGCACTTCTCGATGGTGGCGACGTTTCTCTTTCCCCACTGCGAAGCCTTATCTTCAAAGAGCGCGAAATCCGGACGATAACGGCCGATCGCGTAATCGGCGCTCCCCATGCACTCTGAGCAGGCGTAGATAAATCCATCCGGCCCGAATTCGAAGGCTTCAAGGTTGTTGGCCTCACAGTAAAAGAGCCAAGGCCTCCCTGACTTACCGCTCTCAACCACGGCTTTCAGGTGACTCAGCGAGCGAAACATTCCCAGATTAAAGATGCGTGCCGCTGAGGCGTCCGCTTCAAGGAGATCCATGATCGGACCGAGAAGCTCCCACTCCTCCATCAGGTATGGGTTGCCGCCTGAACGGGTGTGATCTACAACCGGCGACAGGTTGCAGGCAAAGCGCTCGCGATCTGGCCAGCCAAACTTGCCGACCAGATGCGCCATATCTCCGAGGTAGGGCAGGTTCTGCGAATCCACGTTTATTCTCAGGTTGACCGGTATGCCCAGATCGAGGAGGAGATTGACCGACCTAACGACCGCATTGTAGGTCCCTCCTCCGCCGGCCGTGATTCGGCGCTCGTCGTGTATCTCTTGCGGGCCGTCAAGCGTCACCTGTACCTTGAGCGAAGAAGCGAACGCCCTAAGTTCTTCCTCGAATGAGGGGCCGTTCACGCCGTTGGTCGCGATAGATACGGGAAATGCGCGCTCGGACGCCAGTTCAAGCACCCTCCTTACCGCCAGTCTGTTGCAAGGCAGCAGCGGCTCTCCGCCGAACAGGGCGATCATCTTGGGGAGATTGGATTCTCCCGAAGAGATGGAATCGATGGCGGCAAAGACGAGGTCGACGTCTTTTATGCTCATCACCGGCGACCCTTTGGCCACCCGGTCCTTCTCGAAGCAGTAGGCGCAACGGAGGTTGCAGGAGTAGGTGGGGGATATCGAAAACCTGAGCATCCGCCGCTTCGGCGCGTGCAGGCTGAGGACTTTCTCGACGATGGCCTTCTCGTCCGCTTCACTTAAGAAGAGGTGGCCCCGGGCGAGGAGCTTTTGGCGGAGCGCCGGGTCGAGCGGCCCGGCGCCCTTTCTTGATTTCAGCGCTACTCCGGTTCTCCGGTCGACGATATCGACCGCTCCGGTCAGACCGTTGACCAGGAGTGAGAAGGCCTCGGAAATCTCGTGAATGATCAGGTACCGTGAGGAGATCATCAGCTTGCCAACCAACACAAGAACCAGCAGCAAAGCGGGCCGGGTGTGTCGCATGCCTTTTCATCCTGCGCGTCCATGATGTGCCAGAGTTCGCCCTCGCCGTTCAGGGATAACATATCAACCTCCTTTCCTCGCTTACCATCAGGTCAATATGTTAAGAGTCGATACGGCTTGCAACTTATGGCTGCACCGGCGCTCGGCCTTGATGCATGGACTTTTGAAAGGAGTACGGACGGATCACTTCCGGTGCCGTCAAACCAACAGAGCGCTTGCTTGCTTAATTGTTTTATCGGCAGACCGTACCCAAACTTGAGAGAAAAAAAGATCAGAGGCGGTGCTTGGTAAGTGTCGCTCCAACACATAAGCGCTTTCAATAAAGAAATAGGCACACTTATGTATTTAGAGCACGCTATCACATGCTCTAAAGGGCATACCGGCGTGCCCCTATGGACCAAGCGCCCTTTTAATGAGAGAGACGTCCTACTTGAAGATTTCCGGGGGTACTTCAAGGTGATCGGCGGGGGTCAATCCCTCGTTTCCGATGTAGTATACCTGCCAGACGCCGTCGACTCGCTTGGCGATAACCCCGGCGCCAAGCCGGTATTTCTTCGCATGTATCCTGGCAAAGGCCCAATCTCCTTTGATGCCCATGTAGTCGACGAGAAAGCCGTCCGCCTTCATCTCGGAGGCGATAAGATTGCTCTCTTTGAGGGTGGCGGTTATAGCTATGCGGTCCGGATCGTCGGGCACTGAGGTAACGACGCGCGCCGTTGTCGCCCAGAGATCGTCGGGGCTCTCGGGATAACTCGAGCGGAGCAGGTTCGTACCGACCGCGACGAGCTGCCAACCACCCGCCTCGTTCTTCCTCAGGATCGCTGCGGCGCCGTCAAAATGGTCGTCGCCCAGCCCGAAGCGACTCCAATCAAGCCTCGCCCAGTCGCCGTAGACGAGCACCCGGCTGATGTGCGCGACGACCGCGTTGAGGTGGCGAGCGGGTATCATTCCCGACTTATCCTCTCGAATGGCGGCGATGATCGGCGCGTATGCCGGGTTCGCCTCGAACCCGCTGGGGCTCGGCGTCGCCTCCGTCGCCGGCTTTGGCGGCACGGGCTTCTCTTCGATCTTGGGGAGGGCCGGCTTTAGCGAGGCCGCTTTCTTGGTCGTGGTTTCCTTGGGCCGTTCCACCTTTTCGACTCTGGTGGGGGAGATCGAGAGCCTGACGGTATTCAGGGCTTTCGAAATCACGCCCATCCCAATCCCGGCCGATGCGAGCAGGACGACGGCGAGCGCGGCGGTGGCCATCAAGCCGGCCCTTGCTCTTAACCTTCTGCGAAGCGGCGCCCTGAAAGCCATCTCCGACCCTCCCAGAATCTCGTTCCTGTAGAACTCGCCCGTCTCTTCCAGCGCTCTCTCGATCTCAGGTTCGGCCTCCACCTCATCGCTGGCGGGCATCTCATCCTCCATCAATCTCGTGAAGAGATCGATCTTCTCCTCTTTCGACATGTCGCGCTCCCTTAGTCCCTTAGGGGACGTTCTTTAACTAAGTAAACTAACTCTAAAACTCGAACTCAGGAAAGGCTTCCAATATTTTTCTCAACCTGGATAATGCCCGTGATTTATCCTTTCTGAGCTGTTCTTTTGTTATCCGGCCGCCGCTCCTCTCGACGATTTCGTCGGGTTCGACCGATTCGAAATAGAGGAGGTGAAGCAGGAGCCACGACCGGCGATATCTCCGTCTGAGCTCCTCCATCGCCATTAGGAGGGCGCGCACTCTAACGGGGACCTCGTCCGATCGCCGGAGCGCCCTTCTAATAGGCTCCGTCTCGATCATCAGCAGCGCATCTATCTCTTCAAGTTTTTGGCGACCGGTCTCCCGGCGGGCTGCGTCTTCTTTCTTGAGCACCGCTGAACCTCTCGCATTCTGAAACAGCGTCCAGGCGCTTTGTCTCTACTTTAAGTTTAGCACTACGGTCGCAAAAATACGCGTGGTTGTCGGCGGTAAGTGAGTTACATCAGCTTTCGTTTACCTCAGATGTAACGCGATTCAAATCTCTTGATGCTCAAGGACATATGCGGCCGCCGCTATCATGACCACCGAGGCGGCGATGGATATGGCGATGGCCGGATAGGTCTTCGAGAACGCCTGGCTCCCGGTGGCGATCTTAAGGGCCATGCCCGGAAGAGCGCCCGGCGAGTACTTCTCCAATCCGCGGCCGAGGCTGGCCAGTATGGAGAGGGCGAAGACCGAGAGGAGGGCCAGACCTCCAGCTCCCATCTGATGCTTGAGCAGCGCGCTGAAGAAGATCGTTATCGATAAGACCAGTAGGGCGAAGGCGGCGAATGCTAACGTTGAGAGAGCAATTGGTCGGAACGGCGCTTTATCAAAGAGCAGGATGGTGTAGAGATAGCACGCCCCAAGCCCCATGGCGCCCGAAGCGGCCAGGAGCCCAGTTTGGGAGAGGAACTTGGAGACGACGATTGAAGTGCGGGCGATCGGCTTGGTGACGACCAGCGCAAGCGTGCCGCGCGTCTTCTCCTCGGAGATCAGGCCCATGGAGGTCAGGATGAGCGCGAGAATACCGAACTGAGAGAGGTTCTTGAACCATTGGCCGTAGGCGTCGACCGCCGTCGGCTCAGGTATTTTAATCTGTCCGAAAATCTGCTGCTGGGTCTTGTCCGCTTGTATCGCGGCTTTGACCAGCGCCGGCGTGAACTTGGCCGTCACCGGGCTCAAGACGCCGAAGAAGATGAATATCAGGGGAATCACCCAGATGCGGTAGGTTCTTAAGATAGCCTTGATCTCTTTCTTAAAAAAGACGCAACCGCTTCTCATTCGGCTCCCCCCAGCACTTTGGCCTTTTCGGTTTGCTTTCCATTTCGCTCCTCGACGAGGTCGACGAAGATGTCTTCGAGGGCGATCTCCTTAAGCTCCAACTTTCTCACCGGCAATCCGGCTCCCGCGACGACGCCCGCCAGCTCCATCTGGGCCGATTTGATGTCCGAGACATCGATCGTGAGCAAGCCCCCGTCACTGGCGACCGACGATACCCAGGGGACCCCTCTAAGCTTCTCCGCCAGGGGCGCTGCATCTGCATCCAGCTCAATCGAGAAGGTCGGCCTCGTATAATTCTGCTTGATGCTTTCAAGGTCTCCTTGGATGACCAGGCGGCCCCGGTCTATTATCGCGACCGAATCGCAGACCCGCTCGACGTCGGCGAGGATATGCGTTGAGAAGAAGACCGTCTTCTTCTCGGAGAGCGAATCGATCATGTCGAGGACCTCCTTGCGCCCGATCGGGTCGAGGGCGGAGGTCGGCTCATCCAGGAAGAGGACGTCCGGGTTGTTGACGAAGGCCTGTGCGATACCGAGCCGCTGCTTCATGCCGCGGGAGAAGCCACCGATCTTCCTGTCGATTTCCGCCAGTCCGGCGGCGTCCAAAAGCGCGGCCACCCGGCTCTTAAGGTCGGCGCCCCGGAGCCCGAACATCTCTCCGGCAAAGGCGAGATACTCGCCGGCCTTCATCCACTCGTAGAACGCCGGGACGTCCGGCAGATATCCGATTGAGCGCTTAATCGATGCCGGTTCGCCAATACCGTCACGGCCAAGGATCTTTATCCGGCCGCTCGTTGGGTGGGCGAGCCCCACGAGAATCCTGGTCGTCGTCGTTTTGCCCGCGCCGTTCGGCCCGAGGAAGCCGAAGACCGCACCCTCCGGCACGTCGATATCCAGCCCATCGAGCGCCTTAAAATCCCCGAAATTCTTGGTAAGGTTCCTGACCTCAATCGCGTTCATTGGGCTTCCTCCCGATCACAAAGTAGGCGACCGCTCCAAGCATGCCGGCTGGAAAAGAAGCCAGCGACGCGATGAGAATGATCACCCAGAGCACCCTGCCGCCGCGAACCTGAGCGTCAGGCTGCTTTCTAAGGCTTGCCAAGGCCGCCACGACCGCTCCCCACTGAATTACAACGAGGGGGATGACGATGGCAAGGACCTGTCCGACCGTTAGCCCGCCGACCAAAGTATCATTCAAAAAACCCATCCTATGTCTCCTTAATTGACTCCGTTTTTCTAGTTGATCGCTGCCGTCGCCACTCTTCTCTTAAGCCGAGTTTGGAGAAGGAGAGGAGCATCAGGATTCCGGGGAGCCTCCTTTCACCAAGTCGTCGAGCTCCCGCGAAATGCTGAACCACGCACACGCCATTTCATTCAGTTCGTTGGCGCCTTTCGATGTGAGGTCGTAATACTTGCGGGGTGGCCCGACCGGCGATTCACGCCAGACGGAGTCTATCAATCCAGCTTTTTTCAAGCGGCCGAGCAACGGGTAGATCGTCCCCGCGCTGATTGCCAGACCAGGACGCTCCTGTAAGCGGCTGACGATCTCAAAGCCATACATCTCGCCTCTGTTGAGAATCCCGAGGATCGCCAGTTCGAGGACGCCCTTTCTAATCTGCGATGTCCAGCTCTCTTTCTCCACGCGAATAGGTTAGCATAAGTCTATAATGCTATGCAAGATACCTGTCAAAGAAATATAGCGATCGGGTACTCGGCCATGTTAAGCCCGGATAGGTTGACGGTGCCTATTTTCCATGTCGAAGGGTTGAAGGCGAGCCGAAGTGGCGATGAAGTGGCGATGATTGCCAGCCGGACCGCCAGATGCTAGAATTCACTAAAGCACTAAGTGACTTTCGAGTGTCAGGGAGGAAGGCGATATCATGCCATTCTTGGGTGGGCTAAACCCGGTACATCTACTCATTATTCTCGCGATCGTCCTGCTTATCTTCGGGCCAAGCAAGCTTCCGCAGCTAGGCAAATCAATCGGCGATACGATCAAAGAGTTTAAAAAGGCATCTTCAAACGAGCCCGAGAAGATAGAGGGCAAGGAAAAGACTGAAAGCTAAGGTTTTAGGCAGCGAGGCAGCCAGGCAGCCTCTAAGGCTGCCTTTTATTTTTTTGTCGGTGAGCTAAAAAGGATAGGTACCACTAGCGAAAGCGCTTTAGCAGCTCATTAACCTCTTCAGGGCTGCCTTGAAGGACGGTCTCGATAACGCCGTGTATCATAGCCTCCGCTGCATCCAGGCGGCTGATCTTGGCGCTGTAGTAGTAGGTCTTGCCGCTCTTATCCTGCTTGAGGATGCCGCGGTTGGCGAGGTTCGTCATGGTCACCATAACGGTGGTGTAGGGTAGGTACTCTTTTTTAACCAGTATCTCGTGTATCTCGCGGACCGATATCTTGTTGCTCTTCCAGACCAGGTTCATGATGCTCGCTTCGAGCTCTGAGAACCCGTTGATGGCGATTCTCTTACTTCTTCTTCCCACGTTGTTTACCTCCAATTGTTGAGTTCGATAAGGACGCGATTGCTCAAATTATACACCATGCGCTTCTACCGGGAAAACCATATCTGTTGTTTCCAGTCGGGACTAGCCCTTAACCTGGCTGTTCCACTCTCTATTGGCTTGTTATACTGATATGCACCAGGCAGGATGGAGAGGGTAATGTATGGGGAAGAAGAAGCGAAAGCCAAAAGAGAAGAAGACCGTCGAACCAAAGAGACGTCCGGCTGCTGAGGAGGGCCTTACCTCCATCATCATCCCGGTACATAACCGGGTGGAGCTGACCCGACTCTGCATAGAAGCCGTCGAGGAATGCACCCCAGAGGGCTCCTACGAGCTGATTGTCGTCGACAACGGCTCGACCGACGCCACGCCCGAGTACCTGGCCGGAACTGGCGCGCACGTAATTCGCTTCCCCGAGAACCGGGGGATCGCCGTCGCCTGGAACGCCGGTATCAGGGAGGCGAAGGGGCGGTATCTCGTCTTTTTGCACAATGACGTCCTCGTCTCGCCCGGATGGCTCGAAGCTATCCTGAGGCCGTTCGGCGATCGCCGGGTGGCTTGCGCCTGCCCGTCCTACACCGAGTTCAACTTCGATCAAGGTTTTGCGAAGCTGGCCGCCGGCGTATCGAGGATGGCTTCCAGGCGGTGGGAGAGGAGGATCGCGCCCTTCTGCTTTGCGCTGAGCCGGAACGCCATCCATCGACTCGGCGACTTCGACGAGGCGCTTGCACATGGGCCATATGCGGACGTCGATTTCGAGTTTCGCCTTGTTGAGGCGGGGCTTCGTTCGGTGAGCGCCAACAACGCGCTCGTCCATCATTTCGGCGGCCAGACTGCGCTTAAACTTCCGGAGTTCTACGGGGAGAACGATGAGCAAAACTGGCGGTACTTGAATAAAAAATGGGGCGTTCTGCCTGCACGGCGTCTGGCGAATAACCCGGAGTTCGAGGTCAAACTGGAAGCTATGAGGAACGTAGTTTTACCTGATAAAATACCAAATTATCGCGAACAGGGTGGACGAGGGATTATCATTTCAAGGCTGGTGCGACTTATCGCCGTCACTATTTTTTACAACGAGCGGGAAATGCTCCCCGGCTGCCTTGAAACGCTCGACGATGTTGACGAGATAGTCCTGGTCGATGGGGCTTACGCCGATTTTCCTTACGAGGTTCCCTGGTCGACGGATGGGACGCTCGAATGGATAAAGGAGCGGCAGAAGATAGATACAAGAATACGGTTGATCGAGTGCAAGACGGCCTGGGCCGACGAGGTTGAGAAGAGGAGCGCCTACTTCACCGGCGGCGAGGGAGACTGGTATCTCATCATCGACGCCGATGAACGCCTGGTCTGCGTGGACGAGAACACTATGGAAAGCCTTAAGTCTTATGTTCAGAGCTATCCGCTCGATTACTTCATGCTTGACGTCATGACCCAACCGGCCACGCCGCAAATCGAAAGGTATGGTCGCATCTTCCGGCATCTGCCCGGTCTCAGGTATGAAACGGCGCACTCCAACATAGTCGCCGATGGGAAGATGCTCTTGGCTGAGTCCCCTTCACATGGGACGGTCTCGCTTTACTCCGGGTGTCACATCGTCCATCTTAAGAAAGCTCGCTTGTCGGAGCGCGTGGAAGAGAAGTACGATTATTATCAGAAGTTGGCGGCGAGGGAGATCGGGGCTCTTAAGAAAGAGGTCGTTGCTTGCTGGAATGACCGTTCAAAGAAGCGTGAGCATGAGGCGTTTGTTAAGATGTACAGGGCGCAACTTGCAATGCTCGGTAAGGCGGAAGCAGAGCGAATAGCTATCGATCCAGAGTATCTTTCGTTCGAAAATACCGAGGGCCGGCTTGAGCCAACCGTCGATTAGGTCTTCTCTACTTGGTCCAGCGCATTATATTGATACTGACCAGATAGGACGGAGAGGGCATTTATATGGGAAAGAGCAAGCAAAAGAGAGGAGATAAAAGACCCGTTCCGCCGAGGAAGAGGCCCGTTATCGAAGCCGGTCTTACCTCCATCATCATCCCCGTGCACAACCGGGTGGAGCTGACCCGACTCTGCATTGAGACCATAAGGGAGTGCACCCCAGAGGACTCTTACGAGCTCGTCGTGATCGACAACGGCTCGACCGACGCCACCCCCGAGTACCTGACCGGGACCGGGGCGCATGTCATCCGATTCCCCGAGAACCGGGGGATCGCCGTCGCCTGGAACGCCGGTATCAGGGAGGCGAAGGGGCGGTATCTCGTCTTTTTGCACAATGACGTCCTCGTCTCGCCCGGATGGCTCGAAGCTATCCTGAGGCCGTTCGGCGATCGCCGGGTGGCTTGTGCCTGCCCCTCTTTCATGGAGTCCCAGCTCAAGCTGGATTTCCCGAAGCTCGCGGTGGACTTCTCCCAAATACTACCCGCGTACTGGCCGGGTAGCCTGACGCCGTTTTGCTTCGCGATCAGCCGCCGAGAGATTCACCGCATCGGTCCCTTCGACGAGGCGCTGACCCAGGGTCCTTATGCGGATTACGACCTCCTGTTCAGGCTCGCCAAGGCGGACGCGCCTCCCGTGGTCGTGAGCAACGTGCTCGTCCACCACTTCTGGGGGCAGACGGCGGTCGCCATACCGGAGTTTTACGGGGAGAACGACGAGCGAGACTGGCTCTACTTCAGGAAGAAGTGGAACCTTCCTCCCATGGAGCGCAAGTCCGAGGACCCCGACTTCATCGACCGCGTGCGGGGGATGGACCGAGTCGTCGTCCCGACGGGGCCGCCCGACTACCGCGTGGAGATCGAGAAGAGGGTCGCCCCGACCAAGCCGACTCGCATCGTCGCCTGCGTCTCCTTTTACAACGATATGAAGCTTCTGCCCGGGTGCATGGAAACCCTGGACGGCGTGGACGAAATCGTCCTTATCGACGGGGCGTACGCCGGCTTTCCCCACGAGGTCCCCTGGTCAACCGACGGATCTCTCGAATGGATCAAGGAGCTCCAGAGGGTCGACCCCAGGATAAGGTTGATCGAGTGTGAGCGGGCTTGGGAAGACGAGGTTAAGAAGAGGAGCGCCTACTTTGCTGGCGGCGATGGAGATTGGTGTCTGGTCATCGATTCGGACGAAAGGCTCGTCGGCAACGAGGCGAACCACATGGAGAGGCTCAAGGAGTACCTGGCCGTTTACCCATTCGACTGCGTCTTGCTGGACGTCGAGACTAGGCCCTCCACGACTCCGATGGAGAGATACGCGCGCATCTACCGCCACCTACCTGGGCTGAGATACGAGACGACGCACTTCAATGTCGTCGCCGATGGAAAGAAGGTCACACTCGACGCCATGTGGTCGGGGAGGACCGCCGTCTACCGGGGCTTGTTCATCGTCCACCTGAAGCAGGATCGGGGGTCGGCGAGGCTGGGCGACTCATGGCGCTACTACCAGGAAATGGCGATGAGGGAGGTCGAGGCCTTGAAAAGGGAGATTGTTGCTTGCTGGAGCGACCCCGACAGGCGATTCGAGCGTCTGGCGTTGGTCCAGATATATCAGACGCAGGTCAAGCTGCTCGACAAGGAGCGAGCCGAAAGAATAGCTCTCGACCCAAAGTACCTCTCTTTTCACCTTGACACTTCGGGTGGCTATGTGTAGTATTATTTGCAATTTACGGAAGGCAGAGCGAGTCCAAAGTAAGCTACCGCTCAAGTTAACAACGCGGTAAAACCCAGGAAGCCGAGCTATCAGATGGCCGGACCCGCCTGGGTTTATTGATATAGTACCGCCTGGGTTTATTGATATAGTAAAAAGTTGAAAACCGGGTCGACTAGTTCTCTCTAGCCTCACTTCAACTTTTTATAACGTTTATACTATCACTCTTTTGGGAGGCGCTATGGAGATAGATATCGGTCGCGGGAAGAAAGCCCGGAGAGCTTACGGCTTTGATGACATCGCAATAGTTCCCAGCAGGAGGACGCGCGATCCCGAAGATATAGACATAAGCTGGGAGATCGCCGGTTACCCGTTCGAGCTACCTCTCATGGCTTCGGCGATGGATGGAGCGGTCGACCCGCGAATAGCTGTCGAGCTCGGAAAGCTGGGTGGAGTGGGTGTTCTGAATCTGGAAGGATTGCAGACCCGCTATGAAGACACCCGACCGATATTCGAGAAGATCGCCTCGTTTCCTAAGGAAGAAGCGACCCGCGGTCTACAGGAGATTTATAAAAACCCCATCAAAGAAGAGCTGATACATAAGAGGGTTAGAGAGATCAAAGACGCCGGCGTGGCAGCTTGTGCCTCTCTGACGCCTCAGCGCGTTGAGCGGTACTATAAGATCGCCCTCGACGCCGGCCTTGATATGCTGGTCATTCAGGGGACCGTCGTCTCGGCGGAACACGTCAGCAAGACGGTCGAACCGCTCGATCTCAATAAGTTCATCGCCCAGGTTGGAGTACCGGTAATCGTTGGAGGGTGCGCTTCTTATGCGACGGCTCTTCACCTGATGCGCACGGGCGCCGCCGGCATCCTTGTTGGCGTCGGGCCGGGGGCCGCTTGCACGACCAGAAGGGTTCTCGGGATCGGGGTACCGCAGGCGACGGCCATCGCCGACGCGGCGGCGGCCCGGTTGAGATTTTTGGAAGAGACGGGCGACTACTGCCATGTCGTTGCGGACGGCGGTATGAGGAGCGGCGGCGACATAGCCAAAGCGATCGCTTGCGGCGCCGACGCGGTGATGATCGGCAGCCCGATCGCCCGCGCTCTGGAGGCGCCCGGACTGGGTTATCACTGGGGAATGGCCACATTCCATCCCGAGCTGCCGCGGGGTACGCGGGTAAAGACCGCGAGGCAGGTACCGCTTAAGGAGCTCTTGCTCGGTCCGGCCCACGAGAATGACGGGACGCTCAACCTCGTCGGGGCGCTTAAAACCTCCATGGCGACCTGCGGTTACGAGAATATTAAGAGTTTTCAGAAAGCGGAAGTCATAGTCGCTCCCTCCTTGCAAACTGAGGGCAAACTTCTTCAGCAAGCGCAGGGAGTTGGGATGGGATAACTGGTCTCTTAGTCTCCTGGTCCCTTGGTCTCTTAGATATGTTATGCGCTATTGAGGCGCTATTCGCGATGGTGATTGTCGCTTTTTAAGAGGACTTTAGCTCATAGCTCATAGCTCATAGCTCATAGCCGCTTTTATCGGTGGTCTGTAGTCTGTGGTTCTATTGGTTGAAGGCGGTATGTCGAGGACAAGAAATGCCTGAAGATATCCATGCAGATGCCCAAAAAGTCCTAGTAGTCGATTTTGGCGCCCAGTACGCGCAGTTGATCGCGCGCCGCGTTCGCGAGTGCCGCGTCTACTCCGAGATTGTTCCCCACTCGATAAGCGCCGAGGAGATAGGCGCGCGCAAGCCCAGCGCACTCATTCTTTCCGGAGGGCCGATGTCCGTCTATGAAGAGGGAGCGCCTGCGTGCGATCCGAAAATATTCGAGCTCGGCGTGCCCGTTCTCGGCATCTGCTACGGTATGCAGTTGATGGCCTACGCTCTCGGCGGTGAGGTCGCGAGAACCGGCCGGCGTGAGTTTGGCCGTACCCTCATGAGATTGAATGGGGAAGCCGGCGCCGGGGGACTCTTCGCCGAGCTACCTCTCGAGCAGACCGTCTGGATGAGTCACTCAGATGCGGTCGGTAAGGCTCCAGCCGGGTTCATGGTTAGCGCCCGCACAGAGAGCTCCCCGGTGGCGGCGATGGAGGAGAGAAAGCGCGGGCTTTACGGCGTCCAATTTCATCCGGAAGTCTTTCACACCGACTATGGCATCGAGATACTCAAGAACTTCCTCTACGAGGCGGCCGGCTGCCAGCCGACCTGGACGATGTTTTCGATAATCGAAGACGCCGTCGAGCGCGTCAGGAAGACGGTCGACGACCGGAAAGTGATCTGCGGCCTCTCCGGCGGCGTCGACTCTGCCGTCGCGGCGGCGCTCGTCCACCGGGCCATAGGCGCCAACCTGACCTGCATTTTTGTAGACCACGGGCTCTTGCGCAAGGACGAGGCTGAGCTGGTGTTCGGCACGTTCCGCAAGCACTTTCACATCAATCTCATTCACGTCGATGCCAGCGAGCGCTTTCTTGAGAAGCTTAAGGGTGTAGTTGATCCTGAGGCCAAGCGCAAGACGATCGGGAACGAGTTCATACGCGTCTTTGAGGAAGAGGCGCTGAAGCTCGAGGGCGTGGACTTTCTCGTTCAGGGAACGCTCTATCCAGACGTCATCGAATCGGGAACCAAGGATGCGGCGAAGATAAAAACTCACCACAACGTCGGAGGTCTGCCGGAAGATATGCAATTCAAGCTGATAGAGCCACTTCGCTCGCTTTTCAAGGACGAGGTCCGGGCGGTCGGGGAAGAGCTTGGTTTACCCGAGGAGATCGTCTGGCGCCAACCTTTCCCGGGGCCAGGGCTTGCCGTCAGGATCATCGGTGAGGTAACGGCAGAACGCCTGGAAATCCTCAGAGAGGCGGATGCCATCGTCGAGGAGGAGATAAAGAGGGCGGGTCTCTACAGGGAGATATGGCAGTCGTTCGCCGTGCTCCCCTGCATCAGGAGCGTCGGTGTCATGGGCGACGCCAGGACCTACGCCTATCCGATAGCTATTCGCGCCGTCACCAGCGAGGACGCTATGACCGCTGACTGGGCGCGTCTACCATACGAGGTGCTCGAACGCATGTCAGCAAGGATCATCAACGAAGTTGCGGGCGTGAATCGCGTCGTATACGATATAAGCTCGAAGCCACCGAGCACTATCGAGTGGGAGTAAGCGCCGTCCTAGGCTGCGCAGAGTATTAGAGCATTAGACATTAGAACATTAGAACTTATGAGGGTCTAGAGAGCTAAAAGACTTCCAGTCGGGCACCGGTGGCTCTAATGCGAATCTGATGCTCTAATGTTCCAATGATCTAATGTTCCAGTAGGGTCCGCTCCGAACGGACTTCTGGTCTCTTAGTTTCATAGTCCCATAGTTTCTTAGTACCTTGGAAAAATGTCTTTCGTGCACCTTAAACCTGGGTACACCGATCGATGATTCACCAAGAAACCAAGAAACCAAGAAACCAGTCAGATATTTTCGGGCGGGTTTTTATGTTATGGAGGCCAGAATGGACAAAGAAGAGGCACTTGCCAAAATCGAGGAGCTGCGGGGGCGGGTTGACAAAATAGACAACCGCATCGTCTCCGACCTGAACGAGCGGGCGAAGATCGTCATAGATATACGCCGGATAAAAGAGGAAGCGGGTCTGTCTCTTTACGATCCGGGCCGCGAAGAGGCCATCTTCGCAAGCGTCACGCGGGCGAATGAGGGTCCTCTTTACGACGATAGTCTTCGCGACATCTACGAGTGCATCCTTCACTTTATGAGGAGTGGAGATCTCGGTGACTGATCTCTTCGCACCGGAAAAGGTCGTCGTCATAGCGGGTCCCTGCGCCGTTGAAGCGCGCGAGCAGGTTATGGAAGTAGCTCGCGTCGTTTCGGAAGAGGGCGCCAAAATCTTGCGCGGTGGCGCCTACAAACCCCGTACTTCTCCCTACTCTTTTCAGGGGCTCGAAGAAGAGGGATTGAAGCTACTTGCTGAGGCGGGAGAGACGTACGGGCTGAAGACGGCGACCGAGGTGACCGACACCGAGCACGCCGAGATAGTCTTGCGCTACGTCGATATCGTTCAGATAGGCACCCGCAACATGGCCAATTTCGCCCTTCTAAAGAAGATCGGTCGTTTAACCAGCGCCGATGGTCGGCCGGTTATCTTAAAGAGGGGTTTCTCCTCAACGATAGAGGAGTGGCTTCTCGCGTCCGAGTACATAACGGGCGCGGGCAATCCCAACGTCATACTCTGCGAGCGAGGCATACGGACCTTTGAGACGGCCACCAGGTTTACCCTCGATCTCTCGGCGATTCCTGTAGTCAAGAAGCTCTCCAGCCATCCGATAATCGTGGACGCCAGCCACTCGACGGGCAACCGCGATATGGTCATCCCGATGAGTCGGGCGGCCATCGCCGCCGGAGCCGACGGGATTATGGTCGAAGTACATCCCAATCCCAAGAAAGCGCTCTGCGACGGGGCGCAATCACTTACTCCCGGGCAGTTCTCCCAGCTTATGGAGGAAATTCGTCCGATAGTCTCGGCTGTCCGGCGCGACCTCGGCTAGCGAAAGCCCTCCAAGAATGTCCTACTGAGTTCAATTACTTCTGATCTCGAGAAAAAGGAGTCCGCCTTCTCTTCGAGCAGGTTTAAGCGGTGCCTGTTAAGCGGTGCCTGGTACCGCTAACTTTATCTACCTGCGGTTTTTGTTAAAAAAAGGGCATTTTCTTGCTCCCTCCGCACCTATTTTAGATTGAGGGCTGACGAGTCTTTTTAAGATTAACGTCCAGCCGTCCGCGAATCCGCAAAGTGACGCCGGCTACTTTCGATTACTTCAATTCAACGGAACCTACATAGCCAAGAAAGATTCGTCGCATTGGGTAAATTGTCGTGGCCACGTTAAAACTATGCGATAAATTGGCGAGGGTTTTTCTTATGTCCAGGAAGATCGTCGTGCTTGGCGGAGGGGTTGGCGGACTCGTCGTTGCAAACAGGCTTCGAGTACTAAAGGACGTCGAAGTCACCCTTGTCGACAAGAAACAAGAGCATCTCTTCTATCCCTCTTTGCTCTGGCTTATGATAGGCAAGCGGAAGCCGGACGAGATACGTCGCGACCTCGGCGTGCTTGAAAGAAAAGGCGTCTGCGTGCTCTCCGGCGAGGTGACGGGGATAAATCCGGATGACAAATCCGTCACCGTTGGAGACGAGAAGCTACCTTACGACTATCTGATCGTCGCCCTCGGAGCCGATCTTGTACCGGAGCGGGTGCCGGGGCTTTCGGAAGACGCCTTCAACCTTTATGAACTTGAAAGCGTCAAGCGGCTCAGGTATGCCCTGGAGGGTTTTCCGGGCGGGAAGGTGGTTGTGCTCATCTCCAGCACGCCGTTCAAGTGTCCGGCCGCGCCTTACGAGGCCGCCTTGCTGGTCGAGCACTTCTTCCACACGAGAGGCAAAAGGGGCAAGATCGACCTCGAGGTCATAACGCCGGAGCCGCTGCCGATGCCTACCGCCGGACCTTCCGCTGGGACGGCAATGACGGTCTTGCTCGCACTGCGCGGCATCGCCTTTATTGGAAGCACCGCGGTCAAAGAGGTCGATGTCTCGAACAGCGAGCTTATTTTCAATGACGGCCAGAAGCGACTATTCGATCTTCTGATCACCGTCCCTCCGCACCAGGCTCCACAAGTCGTCGCCGAATCGCCGCTTGCGGGTAGCGCCGGATGGATCCCCGTAGATCCAAAGACGCTGGCCACACCATACGACGGTGTTTATGCGCTGGGGGACGTAACGACGGTTCCTCTGCCCGGACGCTATAAGTCCGATCAGCCGCTGAATCTCCCCAAGGCGGGAGTCTTCGCTCACCACCAAGCGGACGTTGTCGCCCATAACATCGCCACTGAAATCAAGGGGCGAGGTGGTTTGCGGGCGTTCGACGGCCATGGGTGGTGCATTATTGAGGCCGGTTACGGCAGGGCCGCTGCGGCGAGCGGAAATTTCTATGCGACGCCAACTCCAGCCGTTCGCTTCAAGGGGCCGGGCCTTGTCCTCCATTGGGAGAAGGTGCTTTTCGAGAAGTACTGGCTACGGCGCTGGTTTTAGGGCTTGGAAGCGGTCATGAAACCCTGCGCTCTCTCCGCGCGAAGCGACGCCGGTCGCTCTCTATTACTTTAAGCGCCGCCTCCCGGTCCATCCAACCCTCGACTGTAACCTCTTTCGCCTCGAGGCTCTTGTATATCTCGAAGAAAGTGGCGATTTCGTTCAGAAGGTGGGGCGGCACCTCGTCGATGTCGTCGACGTAGTTCCAGAGCGGGTCGCCGACCGGCACACAGAGGATTTTGTAGTCGAGACCCTTTTCATCCTCCATCTTGAAGAGGCCCACCGGCTTCGATTCGATGTAGCAGCCTGGAAAAGTCGGCTCCGCGACGAGGACGAGCGCATCGAGTGCGTCGCCGTCTTCGGAAAACGTCTCTGGGATAAAGCCGTAATCCGCCGGGTAGTGGACGGAAGAGAAGAGCATCCGATCATACCTGAACCGGTTCAGCGACGGGTCCCATTCGTACTTGTTCCGGCTGCCCGTTGGAATCTCAATGATGACGGGGATGCTGAAAAGCTCGCGCACACCAACCCTTTCTCAGCGCTGTTGTACCCATGTGGCTTACTTCTTGTATAGGCAATTTGTAAAAAGTTTCTTAAAATTGGCCTTCGACAACCTCCGGTCGGTCATCTGACGGTCCGCAATGCGCTCTATCGCTCCAGTTGGAAAGGGTCATTCTGCTTGCTCGGACTCTGTAACAGCAAGTTTTACATACTACCGGCCTTGACCTATATTTAAACTCGTGCGATCTTCCTAAAGACCGCGGAAGAGCCTGCCGACAAGAGTGGTGGAGACAGGAAAAAGTGGCCGTTCAAAAATATAAGTGCCCGACTTGCGGAGCTGAAGACGTTGTATCGCTTGGGGCTTGTAGAATCTGCCTGAAAAGCGTCTGTCTGCGTTGCGGGACGAAACAGACGACCTTGACGGGCATCATCGTAACCCACTCCTCTTGCTTTAACGAGCACCCCGAATTCGTCAGGTCGCACTTCAAGCTCTTTAAGTTCAAAACCTGAGTTGTTTGTAGCAGAGTAATGGATCAGTGATCAATAAGATCATGCGCTTACAAGCCCCAATGTTAAGGTGGCTGATTAAGCGCCGATTAACCGGTATTTTGTCTTTCCCGTGTCTTTCCCGAGTACGGGACTACCCATATAATGAAATTTATGAATCTACTCGCGAACCTCAATCCCGTTCAGCAAGAAGCGGTGACGCACGTCGGGGGGCCTCTCCTCATCCTCGCCGGGGCCGGAAGCGGTAAGACCAGAATTTTAACTCACAGGATCGCTTATTTAATTGGCGAGCTGGGCGTCGACCCATTCGAAATCCTGGCGATCACCTTCACCAACAAGGCGGCCGACGAGATGAAAAACCGGATTGAGGCTCTGGTAGGCCCGGTTTCTAGGCGGATGTGGGTCTCAACTTTCCACTCGGCATGCGTGCGCATCCTCCGGCGGGAGATAGAGAGGCTCGGTTATACCCGTCGCTTCACAATTTACGATGAGAGCGACCGGAAACGGCTGATCTCCTCCTGCCTTGGCGATCTCGACGTCGATCCGAAGCGCTTTCCCGCGTCGAAGGTGATGGTGGCGATCTCGAACGCCAAGAATCATCTTATCGACGCGGAGACCTACTCTGAAAGCGTGCGGACCTATCAGGAGCGAACGTTCGCCGAAGTATACCAGCTCTATCAGGAGAGGCTCTACAAGAACAACGCGCTCGATTTTGACGATCTCATCATGGTGAGCGTCAACCTTTTTACGCTTTTCGCAAGCGTTCGCGAGGCTTACCAGGAGATGTTCAAGTATATTCTGGTTGACGAGTACCAGGATACCAACGAGGCGCAGTACAGCCTGATCAATTTACTCGCCGCCAAGCATCGCAATCTCTGTGTTGTTGGGGATGACGACCAGTGTTTACCAGCTGGGACTTTGGTTTCTACCGATAAAGGTGATGTGCCAATTGAAAAAATTGAGAAAGGCCAGAATGTTTTAACGGCGGTTGGAAGAGGCGGAGTATCTGTCAGTAAAGTAACTAACGTTTCTAAGACAACCAAAACAGCAAGACATATTACGTTTATAACAAAATCGGGCGCTAGAGTTACGGCAACCGATAACCACAAGATGTTTGCTCTAGTTCCCCAAAAATCAAATCGTGAGCACCATTACGTTTATTTAATGCACAAGCAAGAATTAGGCTGGAGAATTGGAGTTACCAATGACCTTGAGTTTTGTCATCGAGCATATGCTCCTAAGTCGAAGAACTTATTGAAAAACCCTCAGTTATTGCATTTGCTAAGCTTAGAAACTAGCGACGAAAATACGTGCCGAGAAATTGAGGCTCTTGGTTTCAAGCTAGAGAAAGCAAAAAAAGGTAAGAGGTTGAGAGTTACAAGCACCGATATAAAAAAACTTGAAGAAATCGCTTATGAAGTAGCAGAAAAAACGGATGCTTTACCTGAGCTTAATTTCAAGCTAGGAATTTTTAATCGACAAAGCTTGCCGGCCTTAATTATGCCAGCCGGTAATGTAAAAGAAGGCTTTTGGTTGCCAATATCGAGAAACGATCAAATTTTTTATGACGAAGTGGTTGAGATTGAAGAAGAGATCAAAAGCGAACCAGTATATGATTTAGAGGTCGAGCGAACCCATAACTTTATTGCAAATGGAGTAGTGGTTCATAACTCGATCTATAAATTCCGTGGGGCAGATATCCGCAATATCCTCAATTTCGAGGAGGATTACCCGGACGCGAAGGTGATCAAGCTCGAGCAGAACTACCGCTCGACTAAGACGATCCTGGAAGCGGCGAACCGGATCGTCGCCAACAACAGGGGCCGCAAGGAGAAAAGCCTGTGGACCGCGAATGACGATGGCGAACCGGCCGTCCGCTTTGAAGGGGAGAATGAGCACGAAGAGGCGACGTTCGTGGTGACCGAGATAGAGTCACTTGTGCGAAACGGGCGGACCTACAACGACATGGCCGTCTTTTACCGCACCAACGCCCAGTCGCGCGTCTTTGAGGAGATTTTGCTCCGGTACGGCGTGCCCTACCGTGTCATCGGGAGCTTGCGCTTCTACGAGCGCCAGGAGATAAAGGATATCCTCGCCTACTTGAGGGTGGTCGTCAACCCGGCCGATTCCGTCTCGATAAGGCGAATTATCAACGTGCCAAAGCGGGGCCTCGGCAAGGCTGCTGTGGCCTGGGTCGATAACTTTGCGGTCAAGGAGAAGGTGGATTTCTGGTCGGCGCTACGAAGAGTGGATGAGATTGTCCAGCTCACCCCGGTGGCCCGTAAGGCGGTCGCTTCCTTTGTCTCGCTCATCGACGGGCTGCGCGCGTTGCTGGAGGGCGACGGGGTAAACATCGAAGAGTTCATGCGCTCGCTTATCGACCGGACCGCCTACGTGGCCGCGCTCGAGGAGGAGCGGACGGTTGAGTCGCAGAGCCGGGTGGAGAACGTTCAGGAGCTTGTCTCGGTCGTCCAGGAGTTCGAGCGAGAAGGAGAGAGGACGCTCGATGAGTTTCTGGCCGAGGTCTCTCTTATCAGCGATATAGACGAGCTTCCGGAGGAAGAGAATGCCGTCACTTTGATGACGCTTCATAATGCGAAGGGCCTCGAATTTCCGGTCGTCTTCATCGCCGGCATGGAGGATGGCGTCTTTCCCCATATTCGATCGGTGACCGACATGGACGAGTTGGAGGAGGAGCGCCGCCTCTGCTACGTCGGCATCACCAGGGCCCAAAAGAGGCTCTATCTGACAAACGCCCTGTCTCGCAACTTATGGGGCGGTACCAGTTGGAATACTCCGTCGCGCTTTCTGAGGGAAATCCCGGAAGAACTCACAACCAGGTGCGAGCGGAAGGTTGATGCTAAGGCTATACCCAAGGTTGATCTCGATTACGAAGTTGGAGACCGGATCAAGCACCCCCAGTTTGGAGAGGGTTTGGTCACCGCCGTCAGCTCTCCCGGACAGATCACCGTCCTCTTCTCGGAAGGCGAAAAGACGCTTCACCTCAGCTACGCACCCCTGGAGAAACTAGAGACCAGAAAGTAGAAACTGGATAAGCAGGTAAGTCTTTTCGAGTCTCTAGAGGGCCGAAGGCCCGTTCGAGTCTCGAGTTTCTAGTATGGCCTCTACCTGCCGGTTTATCGGGAAATCGATTTCCTTTTTTATCTTGTCTTAGACGGCACTCATCGAAAATCGAAGCTAGAAATTCGAACTCCGAGGACCTACTTGCGAACCAAGCCCCAACTGATAACCGATAACTGATAACTGACATCCGAGAACTGAGGGGAAACGAAGAGGAGCTTTCCAGTTTCGCAAAGCTATAAAGGCCCATGTTAAGAGAGTGCCAAGTTTAGTCCCTGCGGTATTGGGTAGCTGTATCAAGGTTACCGAATGGGGTTTAAAAGATGTCCTTATTCAGCCGTACGGCCGCATTCTCGATAATGCAGGCTTGAGGTCCTGTGAAATAGTGAGGGATCGTACATAGGCTGCGGTAACCCTGCAAACTGAAAGGAGGAATATCGATGATATGCCATATAAAGAGGGGTATTGTAGCTGCCATTTTGGCGCTGGTGCTTGTCTTCAGCGCTGTCGTCCCTACACTGGCGTCAAGCCACCGTGAGGCACCGCAGATAGCCAACAACCCGGTCGCCGACAATACAGACCTCTACGTCTTTCGGAGCCCAGATCGGCCTGACTCTGTGAGCATAATCGCCAACTATTTCCCATTCGAAAATCCGGCGAACGGCCCTTTGTTCTATAAGTTCGCCGACAATGTCCGCTACACGATCACCGTCTTCAACAACAAAGGCGATACCATAGTCTACGAGTTCAAATTTACCACGAAGATAAGGGACGACGGTACCTTTCGATACAACAAAGATAATGGGCGCATAGACTCTCTAACCGCGAAGGCGTTCAACATCCGGCAGACCTACACCGTCACCCGGACCAGGAAAGGCTCGAGCACCACATTGGGAACCGATCTCCCGACCCCTCCGGTCAACATCGGGCCTAAATCCACGCCCAACTATGAGTCGTTGGCAAGCCAGGCGATATCCGGTCTGGACGATAACATCAAGGCCTTTGCGGGCCAGCGGGACGACCCCTACTTTGCCAACGATGGGGCCTTTTACGATCTGCTCAACACGCCTATTCCGCCCGGGAGCAAGGGGCCGGGCACAGACGCCTATGCCGGTTTCAATGTCCAAACGATCGCTTTGCAAGTGCCTATTACACAGCTCGTAGAGTCTCCAAACGGCATCATTCCGAGTAACCCATCCGATCCAAACGCTGTGATAGGTGTTTTTGCAAGCGCTGAGTTGCAAAGCGGCACGATACCCTCCAGTTCCGGTAAGGACTCGGCTAAGAATGGCAAAGTTAGCGGAAGCTGGTTATCGAGCCTGTTAAAGCCCATCTTCGGAAGACCGCGCGGTACTACAACTACCACTACTACGACTACGACGACAACCCCGGGCGGTGCGAGTTTTACGCAGGTCTCTCGCGTGGGCCAACCGCTCGTCAATGCGTTGATCCTTCCGCTCAAGAATAAGGATCGTTGGAACCAGAGCAATCCACGGGACGACAGCCAGTTCAACAATTCTTATCGAAACCCATTGCCGGCCGACTATCTCAAAACGTTTATAGGCATTACGCCGCCTTCTATGCCCCGCACCGATCTTACCAAGATCCTACTTGAAGGCTTCTCGCTAAACCAGGTGGGCGTTAACTTCTCGAACCAGGGTGGCGGTCCTAAGCAGGCCGACCTGATTAGGTTGAATGTTGCGGTTCCTCCAAAGAAGCCGACGGATCCAGGCTTCAATCGACTGGGCCTCTTCCGCGGCGATCTCGCGGGCTTTCCGAACGGGCGGCGGCTGGAGGATGACGTCATGGACATCATGATGCAGATATTCGCAGGAGCAACTCCTTTCTCCTCCGACCTTAACGTGCCGCCCAACAGCACGCTCAGCGACGGCGTCGATGGGAACGACGTGCCCTTCCTAAGCAGTTTTCCGTATGTTGGAACGCCGCGCCCTGCCTTCGGAGGGTAATTCCTGAGATTCGGTCCGCCGAGATCCTTGTGGATGTGAGCTAAAAAGAGCGGTCGCCGGGAAAACCGACCGCTCTCTCACTAAAGAGCGGTAAGGATATTACCAGACCCCGGATAAGACAACCCGTACGAAGACCCCTGAATCCGGAGAGACGTGTAGCGTGTTTATTTACCGTACCAGTGGGTAGCTGCATGACGTTGCGCGTCGGCATTAAAGGCGTCGGCATTGAAAACAAGTTGGAGCTCGAAGTGCAAATTTGGCCACTTGTTTATTGATGCAAGCGCCATCCGACTCAAAGACTGTTTTGCAAGTATATTCGCGAGGGAGTGAGATGCACGTGAGGATGATGAGGAAAAGTGCAAGGAGGGGGATCGTGGCCGCGCTGATAGCGTCAAGCCTAATTGTCGGCGGCGTCGCTCCCGTTTGGGCGTCAAGCCACCGCGAAGCGCCACGCGTGGCCGAGGACCCCGCCGCCGACAATACCGACCTTTATGTCTTTCGCAGTCCCGACAACCCGGATATGGTGAGTATTATCGCCAACTTTGTTCCGTTCGAGAATCCCGCCAACGGTCCTCTCTTCTACAAATTCAGCGATGACGCCCTCTATCAGATCACCGTCTTCAACAACAAAGGCGATACCATAGTCTACGAGTTCAAATTTACCACGAAGATAAGGGACGACCACACATTTCGCTACAACAAGGACAATGGGCGCATAGACTCTCTAACCGCTAAGGCGTTCAACAACCGGCAACTCTACACCGTCACCCGGCTTAAAAACGGCCAGGACAGCGTGTTGGGAACCGATCTCCCGACCCCTCCGGTCAACATCGGGCCTAAATCCACGCCCAACTATGAGTCGTTGGCAAGCCAGGCGATATCCGGTCTGGACGATAACATCAAGGCCTTTGCGGGCCAGCGGGACGACCCCTACTTTGCCAACGATGGGGCCTTTTACGATCTGCTCAACACGCCTATTCCGCCCGGGAGCAAGGGGCCGGGCACAGACGCCTATGCCGGTTTCAATGTCCAAACGATCGCCATCCAGGTTCCCATCACACAGTTGGTGCAATCACAAAACGGCGTAATTCCGACGAATCCGTCTGATCCGAACTCGGTCATCGGTGTTTTTGCAAGTGCCAGCCGGCCGCGGACGCGAGAGCTCAAGCCCGGCAACGGCGCTACGAACTCGGGTGACAATATTCAGATCTCAAGAGTTGGCCAACCGCTCGTCAATGCGTTGATCATTCCTCTCAAGGATAAAGATCGTTGGAACCAGAGCAACGCGCTGGATGACGGCCAGTTCAACATCTTCTACCGCAACCCGCTGCCGGCCGATTATGTCAAAACGTTTCTTGGTGTGGATACGCCTTCCATGCCCCGGAACGACCTGACCAAAATCTTGCTCGAAGGTTTCTCGCTTAACCAGGTCGGGATTAACTTCTCAAACCGAGGGCCCGGTCCTAAGCAGGCCGACCTGATTAGGTTGAATGTTGCGGTTCCTCCAAAGAAGCCGACGGATCCAGGCTTCAATCGACTGGGCCTCTTCCGCGGCGATCTCGCGGGCTTTCCGAACGGGCGGCGGCCTCAGGACGACGTCATGGACATCATGATGCAGATATTCGCAGGAGCAACTCCTTTCTCCTCCGACCTTAACGTGCCGCCCAACAGCATGCTCAGCGACGGCGTCGATGGGAATGATCTGCCTTTCCTGGACACCTTCCCGTTTCTCGGAACGCCGCACCCGGGAGCCTCATAACGGAACCAAAACGGAACCAAAACCTCGCTCATCTTGGGCTTTCAGGTTAAAATCGACTAATTATGAGAGTATTCATATTTACGAGCGGCGCGCCCGGCGAGGATTCGGCAAAGACCGGACCCTTTTGGAAGGAGTTCGACGATCGCTACGCCGATAAGTTCATCCGACACCTTACCGACAATCCGGATGTCTGCACGGGCTGCGGTAAGGCATGCAACCACTGCCGGGCCGGTTATAAACTCGACTACGCCGACCGGATAGCGGGAACGCACGTTCATCCGGACAAGCTTCTTGCTTTTGTGGACGATCCTTATAAATATCTGCCGAAGGTTGTTCGTTCGCACGATGTAACGCTGGCCATCAATATCCACCAGGACTTACTTCTGGAGATCCCCGAGCTGGCTGCCCGCGCCGGCTCAAAGGCCTTGATCGTGCCGGTCGAGGATCCCGATTGGCTTGATCGCTGGCTCAGAGAGGAGCTGGCCGATATCTGCAAAGAAAAGGGTCTGGAATTCGCCGCACCGAAGCCATTCTGCTCGCTCGACGAAGGAGAAGGCAAGATTATCGACGAGTTCATAGAGGAGTTCAGGATGGGTAAGCCTAAGCTTGAGCTTAAGATAAAGGATGGTATCGTGAGGTCGGCCAGGGTGTTGAGGAGCGCTCCTTGCGGGGATACTTACTTCGTCGCTCACAACATCGTCGGTGTTCCGGTGGGCGAGGAGCTTATGCATAGAGCGGCGAAGTACTGGCACAGTTATCCCTGTATAGCGTCGATGAAAATGGACCCGGAATTCCAGGACACCATTCTCCACCGGGCCGGCCACATACTTTATGAGGTCGTTGACCGGGCGGTGCGTGCCGCTGGCAAAGGTTCTTAGCCCCTCGATTGAGGAGTCTGAAAGAATCTTTGCCAGCCGCACGCTAGCATTAGAGCGTCGGAGCGTTCGAACATTCTGATCCGATGAAATCGTACGTTGAATTAACGGCCGTCAGCGCGTTCCTTTCGGATCAAAACGATGGCGAGGGCTGCCAACGCGGCGATCATAGCGAGCAGTAGAAATTTGAACAGGGCGGCCATCCCGGCCAGCAGAACCACGGCCAGCGCCACCGGAACGGTCCCCAGAATAAGCCTTTTGTCTCGCACTACCCGCATGGCCAGGGTGGCGCCGAAGAGAAGCGCGATGACGATGACCGGTAGCAGAAGAGCCTTTACTATCATCCCATCTCCTCTTTTCTGATGAGAGAATAGCACAGATTCTGGGAAAAGACCCACTATCATCGATATGATATGCTTGGGGGGCAATCGTACGACTCTTAAGGCAATTTGTGCTCGGGTGACGGTTGAATCGAAGAGGTCATAGACCGACCGGACCTCCCGACAGGGGTAATATAGACCGACAGGGGTAATATAGAGGTTGATCGACTGGCATATGGAGGATGGATGGCTTTTGAAGCAAAATGTTTGCCGACCGCTATAGGCAGTCTCCCTCACACGGGCGTCGACCACGCGACAAGGGTAATCTTTAAGAACTTTCTGGAGCTGCCGTTCTGGCCACAGATGCCGAACGCTTCGTTCCGGGAGAACATGTACGTCCAATTCATCGAGGGACTGCCCGGCGTGGTCGTTGATGAAGAAAATGAGAAAGTCTACTTCGACACCTCTCAGGATATCGCATCCGCGCTTGAAAAGCTGTACGAGGCGTATCTTGTCGGTGATCTGGAGCGATTTGCCTTGAACAAGGGGAGCGCCAGAGGATTATATGCCTTCCTTGATGTGCTTGAGACCGGATCGACTCCTGAGATTCAAGCGGTGAAGGGCCAAATCACCGGACCGATAAGCCTGGGGCTCGCCGTCACGGATGAGAACCGCCGGCCGAGCCTCTACAACGACGTCATAAGGGACGCTACCATCAAGTTCCTCTCGATGAACATCAAGTGGCAGGAGAGCGTTCTGAGGGCCGCCAGGCCTGAGGCGCAGACGCTGATATTCATCGACGAGCCGTACTTGGTCTCTTACGGCTCGGCGTATATCAGTCTTTCCCGGGACGACGCGATAGGATACCTCGATGAGTTGATCTCCTCAGCCGAAAGTCCGGTTGGGATCCATTGCTGCGGAAATACCGACTGGAGCATTCTGACGGATACAAAAGTGGATATCATAAGCTTCGACTCTTACGATTATGCTCAAAGCCTCGCTCTCTACGCGGACCAGATCGAAGAATTCCTTGATCGCGGCGGGATCCTGGCCTGGGGTGCGGTGCCGTCGGGACTGCCAACGCCCGATCAGGTTGAGAACGAAACCGTGGACGGCCTCGTTCGGAAGCTCGAAGATTCGATGGAGCTTCTGGTTGAGAAAAGGATCGATAAGGAAATCCTCGTTCACCAGGCCCTCATTACGCCAAGTTGCGGAACGGCGGCGATGACTCAGGAGAACGCCGAGCTAGCATTTGCTTACACAAGAGCCGTTTCAGATAGCATGCGGGAAAGGTATTTCAAAATTAGCGATTAGCCGTTGGCAATGAGCAATGAGCGCAGGGCCTTCATTTAGGGAGGCCTTTTTTCGGACCTGATAAATCAAGGCCCCATAAGCTTGCCGATTACTGACGCAAGGGCGCTAACAATCAGGATAAGCCCGAAGATGGCCGCTAAGCAGATCGTCGTTATCCCGAGCACCAGGTAGAGCCTTTCTTTATCTTCGAAGCCCCTGCCCGTCCCAAAAAAATTAACAATTAGATTAAGGGGATTTTGCTTTACTTTCCCCACGATGGCGCTCCTTCCAGAGTCCAGCGTCTGCTTTTTTAAGCGTATTGGTTGGGCGGCGGGCAGTCAAGCCGAGTGCGGGCGACAGCCGAGTGCGGGCGAAGGCTCAGGTTCGCCGGTCCACGTTTGTCGATTTCGGCATCGTCGATGAGATCAGCCGGGAGAACGTGGCCGTTTTTCTAAAGTGGCCCGGATTGGGAAATAGAAGACGAGCGGGAGAGCGTATGAAAAGAGGCGGCGGCAAGGAAGTTGAGATAAGCGTCGATTTAAGCGCCATCGAGGCGGTCTACTCCAATGCCGTCCACATCGTGCACAGCCCCTTTGATTTTGTCTTCAATTTTGTGCAGGTGAGCCCACCAAAGGGCAAACTTGTCGCCAAAGTCATCCTCAGTCCTCAGCACGCCAAGTCGTTCGTGGAAGCCCTCAAGGAGAACATCGCCAAATACGAAGCCCAGTACGGCCTGATCAACATCTCCAAGGAGATGAAGGAGGAGCGTCCCTTCGGCTTCGTCAAAGAGGGCTAAAGAAGGACCGGGTCGTGTATAAACCGGTGCTTTAATAGACCGCCGACCGCGGACACCGCCATTAATCGACTGACGACCGCCGACCGCCGATACATATTGTGGTTAACCGCATATACCTGCCTCGTCGCTACCGCTCTTGTTTCTTAGTTTCTTAGTTTCTTGGAACCTCCGGGTGACTATTGGAGGCGCTATAAACGACCGCCGTCGGCCGTCCGCCGTCCGCCGCTATAAAGCTTGGATATATGAGGCGCTATTCGCGTTGGATGAGGTTGCCAAGAAACCATGAAACCAAGAAACCAGGAAACCAAGAAACCAGGAAACCCGGACGGCGAACGTTATAACGACGGCCTCTCCTTAAAACCTAGCGCTTGCTCGAACGCATACGCCGCATTCAAAATAATCCCCTCGCCGAATGTCGGGCCGATGATCTGCAAGCCCACCGGCTGCCCGTACATAGCGGCGGTCTGTGATCGTCGGTCGGTGGTCGGGCGGTTCACGAACCGCCCCTACGCCGCAACTTTTCTGAGCCTTGACTCGTACATTTCAATTATTTCTTCTTCCGTCGTCGCGTCTTCGGGGGCTTTGTCCTCGCGGTACCTGCCGGTGAACCTGGGAAAGCGGATGGCGAGGCCGCTCCCTTCACGGAAACGGTTGTATCCGCAGGTGTGGATGGGGCTAAGAGTGATCTCGGCGCCGATTATCTCGAGGACGAGAGAGGGTTCGAACCAAACGTCAGGACGTTCCTTGGCGTCCACCCTCGGACTTACATGTTCGAGAACGTAAGGGCTCAACCGGCCCGGCAATTCGGCCAGGTCTTTATCGGTAAGCCCGGCCCCCAGCTTGGTCACCGACTTAAAGGTGTCTGTTTTATCATCGTAGCAAGCCATCAGGAGCGAGCCGTAAACCCCCGCCCGCCTCCCCCGGCCATAGTAGCCGCCGACCACGACCAGGTCCGCTGTATCGGTCATCTCGCTCCTGTACTCGCGCTTGTACTTGATCCAGAGCCACCCTCTGGCGCCCGCCCGGTAGATGGATTCACTCCCCGTTGATTTGGCGACGACTCCCTCGCAGCCTTCCTCAACGGCCTTCTCAAAGAAGCTTTCGAGCTCGTCGGTGCCCCTTACGATCTTGTTCTGCGCCAAGTTGACGGCGTCTCCGATGCGGAGCGAGCGCGCCAACGCTTCCCTTCGCTCGGGATAGGGCTCGCCGGTGTAATCGCGACCCTCGGCGTAGAGGCAGTCAAAAAAGAAGACGGAGGCCGGCAGCTCCTTGGCCGCCTCCGCTACGCCGTACTTCCGCCGCCTGCGCATCAGCTCCTGAAACGGGCGCATGTCTCCCGTTGCGGGGTTCATCGCAACTATTTCGGCTTCAAGAATTGCGGCCGTCGCCGCTATCGAATTCCTCGCGAGCGCCACCACGTCTGGAAACTGGCCTGTGATGTTCTCCAGGCGGCGAGAGAAGAGCATTATTCGCTTGCCGTTCTTATGCACCTGAACCCGTTCGCCGTCGTACTTGTACTCGGCTACAAACTCCGCGCCCAGCTTCTCCGCCGCTTCTTCCGGCGCGTGGACCCGCTCGGCCAACATGGGCCTGATGGGCTTTCCCAGCTCTATGTGAAAATCTCTAATCTTTGAAACCCCTTTGGTTGCCAGGGCGGAGGCAACCTCTCCCAGGTCCGAGGTTATGTTATACGCCCTCTCGATAAGCGGGCGCGCTTCGGGACCCTCACCGTACGTAAGCGCCAAGGCGTCGAGCATCGTCATGTCGGCGACGCCCAAACGTAGCTTGCCGGTCACTATGCGCACTATATATTTGGCCTCGGTAGGCGTGGCGTTTGAGAGCAATGAGGCCAGAAGCTTAACCTTCTTTTCGGCGCTGCCCGGTCCGGCGGTGTGCGCCACCTCGTCGAGAACCTTGTAGACGCGGTCGACGGTCAATGGCTTTTTCCTCTCCGGTGCCGCTCGCTCAAGCTCAAGACTGGCGGTCAGGCCGAGGTCCCCCGTCTTGCGAAGGTCTCTGTTGATCTCTTCGTCGGTGAGCCCGGTCGCGATCGAGACCGATTTAACGGCCATCTTCTCCGCCATGCCGATTTCTATGCCGGCGAAGTCCGGGTAGAGCTTGCCCTGGGTAAGGTAGACAATCTTTGGCAGGTCCCTGGCGGGCGTGGACTTGACAAGATCAACGAGGTACTTGGTCATCTCAATTCGCTTGCTGGTCTTTTCGATCCTCTGGTAAGCGTCGGCCAGGATGCTGAAGTCCACGCATTCCTCCTTGCTGCTACGCTCTTATACCCATTCAGGCGGTATTAGCAGGTGGCAAGGGTAAGATCTGGATTCGGTGACCTTGACGAAGAGCGGTATACGGCTTCAAGGTGACAACCGACGCTTTTAGTCTTGACGCTCGGTCTCTTTTGTTATTCATTAAAACTAGAGATTTCCTAACTGAGAGAGAAAATGCATACCTCAAAGAGGCTGGCGATAATCGCATTGGCCTGGCTTTCCGCCTTTGCCGTCACCGATTTCCGTGCCGCTTCGAAGGAAGGACCCTACATGCCTAATCGCAGGGAAGAAAGACCTTTCCTTCGCCACCGGCTCGGAGAGTCGGTAACCGTGGAAACAAAGGCCGGCGCTGCAAAATTGGTACCAATAAATAGTATAGGGGCGGCGGGGGGAGCGGCACCCGGCCAGGCATGGCTACCACCAACCACAGGAATTGAGGCGTACCGCGAACGTTTTGAGACGCCCGAGCGTCGCGTCGCCTCGCGGGTGGTTAAGCCGCCTCCTCCTCCACCACCTCCGCCTCCACCGCCGCCGCAGCCGTTACCCTTTGCACCGGTGCCGGTCGAGAAGATTACGAGCGGCGCTCCTGGAAAGAAGCGCGCGGCACTCACTTTTGACGTCGAGAAAGACGCCGGCGCCGTCTCGCAAATCCTTGCTGCACTGAAGGGAGCGAATGTTAAGGCCACATTCTTTGTCACCGGCTCGTGGGGTGCGGCATATCCAGAGCTTTTAAAGCAAATAGCCGCCGAAGGACACGAAATAGCGAACCACAGCTATAACCACCCAATGTTCACGCGCCTTCCAGACGAGGGGGTCTTCTTCGAGCTAACGGCGACCGAGTCACAGATATATGCGGTAACTCAGCGCCCGCCGGCAAGGTTTTTCAGGCCACCGTATGGAAATCACGACGACAGGATTCTCAACCTCGCCGCCTCTAAAGGGTTCAAGACGGTTGTTTGGAACAACGATCCCTCAGATTGGAAGCCCTGGCAGACTTCGGAGAACGTCTTCGCGCTCGTTACAATGTACGTGGCCGACGGTGACATCATCTTGCTCCATTCAAGCAGCCAGGCGACGGGGGGAGCGCTTCCGGGCATTCTCGAAAGCCTTAAGTCCATGGGCATCCGCCAGGTTACCGTCTCCGAGCTTCTGGTCCCTTAATCCCTTGCCAATTGCTAGAATGTGAATGCGCTCGGGCAGACGGCATTCACCATGCAGATAGAGCACTTTGGTTTGCGAGCCACGCAGATTTCTCGGCCGAACTCGATTAGCGCAAGGTGAGCGGCCAGCCTCATCTCCGGCGGCACGGCCGACTCGAGTGCGGCCCTGACCTCCTCATAACGAGCTTCTTTTCCAACCGCGTGCCAGCGTTCGGCTATTCGAAAGATATGGACGTCCACCGGCAGAACGGCTTTTCTGGCGACGAAGGATAGGACGACATCGGCCGTTTTTGGACCGACCCCGGGGAGAGCCATCAACCGGACGCGCGCCTCTTGCTCGGGCAGTTCAAGGACGGCCGTCAGATCGCCCCCATAAAGCTCGAGGACCGAGAGGGCTATCGCTTTGATCTTCGGCGCCTTCGAGCGGTAAAGGCCAGCGGGTTTGATGAGCTCGGCTATCGCATCCTCATCAGCTCTGGCGAGCGCCGTCGGGTTGATCCCCAACCCTTTTTTAAGATGAAGAAAGGCCCTCCTGGTTCCCCGGCGCTCCGTCTTCTGGGAGAGAACCGTCGAGATGAGAACCTCGAAGGGCGTCATCCCTTCCGACCAGAGATGGGGCTCGAACTCGCTTACGACGACCTCAACCATATCGCGAACTTCACCGGGCGCTTTTATCATGGGAAGAATTATATACGACTACTTTAGCTATCAGCTATCAGCTATCAGCTAAAACCCAAAACGTGGAAGCGTCCAGTTAAATTGGAAAAAGCACGCATGTCAAGCGTTCATAGTTTGACGCGAACCCGTCTCCACCAGTACAATGGTGCTATCTACCTGCGGGAAGTGATTAGGATAGGCTTAAACACTGCAAGGAAGCGAATCTCCAAGCTTCGCGATCTACTCAACTATCATTCATATCGATACTACGTTTTAGACGCTCCCGAAATCTCCGATGCCGAGTACGATGAGCTGATGCGAGAGTTGGTAGAGCTCGAGAGGGAATACCACGAGCTCATAACGCCCGATTCACCAACCCAGCGCGTCGGCGCTCCGCCGGCGGAAGCATTCACCCCCGTGAAGCACAGAGGGCGGATGCTCAGTCTCGACAACGCCTTCTCCTACGACGAGCTGGCCGCCTTCTATCAGAGGGTGACGGGTTCGCTCGGGATGGATGAGGTCGACCTGGTCTGCGAGCTCAAAGTGGACGGCGTCGCGGTCGCCGTTACGTTCGAGAACGGCGCGTTTATAAGGGCTGCGACACGGGGCGATGGCGTGACCGGCGAGGATGTTACGGCGAACGTTAAGACGATCCGTTCGGTGCCGCTTCGGTTGAAGGGAAATAATCTACCCCCGGTATTCGAACTTAGGGGTGAAGCGTTTCTTTCGAAGGCCAAGTTCGCGGAGATCAACCGGGAGCGGGAGGAGAACGAGCTTTCGCTCTTCGCCAACCCCCGAAACGCGGCAGCGGGCTCTCTTCGCCAGAAGGATCCGAAGCAGACGGCCAAGAGAGCGCTTGATATCTTTATCTTCTCGGCGCACGACACGACATTGCTGGGCGTACAGGCGCAATGGGAGTTCTTGGCGAAGCTGAGAGAGCTTGGTTTGAAAGTCAACCCGAATATCAAGAAGGTCTCTTCCATCGAGGGCGTTTTCGCTTTTTGTGAGGAGTGGGCGGAGAAGAGGCACACCCTCCCCTACGAAATCGACGGGGTCGTTGTCAAGGTGGACTCCATCGCCTTCCAGGCGAGACTCGGTGAGACGAGCAAGGCTCCTCGCTGGGCGATCGCCTATAAATTCCCCGCCGAGCAGGTAACCAGCGTAATCCGGCAGATCTCCGTCAGGGTCGGCAGGACGGGGGCGCTGACGCCGACTGCTTTCTTCGACCCGGTCCGCATCGCCGGTTCTACCGTCACAGCCGCGACTCTTCACAACGAAGATGAGATCAGGCGCAAGGACGTGCGCGTCGGTGATGCGGTTCTCGTTCAGAAGGCGGGCGACGTCATCCCGGAGGTAGTCGCCGTCGTTAAGTCGAAGCGGACCGGGGCCGAGCGCGAGTTCATCATGCCCACGACCTGCCCGGTCTGCGGCGGCTCGGTGGTCAGGATTCCAGGTGAAGCGGTCGCTCGCTGTACCAACATAGCCTGTCCGGCCGTGACTTTCGAGCGCATCCTGCATTTTGCCGGTCGCGGCGCGATGGATATCGAGGGTATGGGCGAGTCGGTTGTCAGGCAGTTGCTTGAGAAGAACCTCATCAAGGATGTATCGGACATATACTACCTTGATAAAACCGCCCTTCTTGAGATTGAGCACTTTGCCGACAAGGCGGCCGAGAACCTCTTCGGGGCGATCGAATCGTCGAAGACGAGGTCTCTCGCCAAACTCGTCTTCGGCCTCGGCATTCGTCATGTCGGGGCGCACGTCGCCGAGGTTCTCGCGGACCGCTTCCATTCCATCGGGGTCCTTAAGAAAGCGACCGTGGAGGAGCTTTTACAGGTGGAGGAGGTCGGGCCGAAAATCGCCGAGAGCGTCGTTGATTTCTTTCGGGAGGAGCGAAATCTGGAAGTCATCGAAAAGCTCGCGAGTGCGGGCGTTCGCATGGAGGAAAGAGCAGAAGCTGTGGGGGCGAAGGTTTTTGAAGGCTTGACCTTCGTCGTCACGGGTACCATCGCCGGCATGACCAGGGAAGAGGTCGAGAGCCTTATCAAGAGACTGGGCGGCCGGGCGTCTGGAAGCGTGAGCGTGAAGACCGATTATCTTGTGGCCGGAGAAAAACCCGGCGGTAAGCTGGAGAAAGCCGGAGAGCTTGGCATAAAGGTGCTAACAGGGGCGGAGTTTCTTCGCATGGCCGGCATGGCGTAATTGAGGAACAGATAGCGGACGACCGGGATGGCGACCTCCACGTTCCGAATCCGTGCCGGCCGGCCCATGATTCAGCGAGCACGCTCGCTGAATCATGGAGTTGGGCATAAAGGTACTGACCGAGCGAGTTCTTCCGCCTGGCTCGTATAAGCTAAGTCCCTTGGAGCTTGCAGATGGAACATAATTCTAGTCCTGACCCGGAGCCCCCCAGGGAGCCGGCGCCGCCCGGTGAATCGGCCTGGGAGAAGGCAGAGCGCGCGGAAGAGGAGGAGAAATACGGCCCTGGTGGTGTGCGCCGGGTTCCCTGGGGAATAGGCGACGCGATAATTGCACTCGTCATAGCCTTCATCGTTCTCATAATAGTCTCCATCCTCTTCGGCGTCAGCTCGCAGGCTCGCGTAGTGACGCGCTTCGCGCCGGTCATAGGCTCAGTAGTCGGCTACGCCATCTTTGTCGTGGTCGTCTGGATGATTGCCATCCGAATTCGCGGCGGAACGCCGAGCAACCTCGGCTTCAACAAGTTCTCAGTGCCCTCCGCCATCTTCCAGGCGGTAATCTGGTGGATAATCACGAGGGTCTTGACCGCCCTTTACTTTGTAACCGCGTCGCGTCTTGGGGTGAGGCTGCCGGTACAACAGGCCGAGCGGATCGTCCGCCTCTTCGGAAGGGGATTCCTCGGACTCATTCTGGCCTTGATCGTCGCCGTCATTATTGCGCCCTTAGTCGAAGAGCTTCTTTTCAGGGGCTTCGTCTATTCAGCGTTTCGCCAGTCGGTCGGGGTGGGATGGGCGATACTCATAAACGGCCTCCTCTTCGCTCTCGTCCACGCGGATCCCTTTCTATTCGTTCCCCTGGCCATCATCGGCTTCGCTCTCGCCTGGCTCTACGAGAGGAGCAACTCGCTCGGCCCGCCGATCTTTCTGCACGCCCTCAATAACCTCATTTCGATTGTCGCCCTGTACGTTGCTGCCGGAGGAATCAGCGGGTGAAGGCGCATCCCGCGCCACTGCCATGTCCTTTTCCGGCGCTCTACCCGCTCTTTTGTGAGTCGGTCCTTTTCTGTATACTCATTGGTGTTGTATTGGCGGTTGCCGGGAAACTCCCCGGCGTCTTTGTTTAAACCACCTGGGGCCGCTGTGGGTAATGTAAGTTCAATATTCAGTTCGCAAGATGAGGTTTTTCTATGGCCATCAGCATAAAAGACGTCGAGCACATCGCCTGGCTGGCGCGCCTCGCACTCACTCACGAGGAGAAGGAGAAGTTCGCGGGCCAGCTCTCGAACATACTGGAGCACGCCGGGAAGATATCCGAGCTGAACCTGAAAAATGTTGCTCCTACTTCGCACGCCGTGCCGGTCAGCAACGTCTTTCGGGATGACGTTTCCGGGCCGTGTCTCGAGCAAGATGAAGCTCTGGCCAACGCGCCGAAGCGCGAAGACGGCGGGTTCGTCGTGCCGAAGATCGTGGGAGAGCCGGCGGCGATGTAATTTATGACTCTATACAATCAAACCATTGCCGAACTTCATAAGAAGCTGGTCGCTCGCGAGGTCTCCTCGGAAGAGATAACGCGCGACGTTCTCGAACGCGTAAAAGATGTCGAGCAAGAGCTAAAAGCCTACCTTACGCTAACTGAGGAAGCGGCTTTGGCGGCAGCGCGCACAGTTGACGCAAAGATTGCAGCGGGAGAGAAGATAGGGCCGCTGGCCGGTATTCCCGTCGCCGTCAAAGATGTCATGTCGACGAAGGGCGTCAGGACGACCTGCGCTTCGAAGATACTCGAAAACTACGTCCCGGTCTATACCGCGACGGCGGTGAAAAAGCTCCTCGGTGACGGCGCCGTCATGATCGGTAAGACCAACATGGATGAGTTTGCCATGGGCTCGTCAACCGAGAATTCCGGCTTCAATCCGACGATGAACCCCTGGGATATTGAAAGGGTGCCCGGCGGCTCTTCGGGAGGCTCTGCCGCTGCTGTGGCCGCGGGGGAGGCGATCTACGCACTTGGATCGGATACCGGAGGGTCGATCCGCCAGCCCGCGGCGCTTTGCGGCGTCGTCGGGATGAAGCCCACCTATGGCCTGGTAAGCCGGTACGGTCTTGTTGCCTTCGCTTCCTCTTTGGACCAGATCGGGCCGTTTACAAAGGATGTGACGGACTGCGCGATCGTTTTGAAGGCGCTCGTCGGCCATGACCCCGCCGACTCTACATCCCTCGAGTATGAGGCCGAGGAGTATGTCGAGGCCCTGCAGAGAGATGTTAAAGGCATGAGGTTCGGCGTTCCGAAAGAGTTTATGGAGGAAGGCGTCGAGCCAGGTGTCAAGCAGCGTTTCGAAGAGGCCATCGAACTCTTCGCCAAGCTCGGGGTCGAAGTCGACGAGACGACGCTGCCCCACGTCGATTACGCCCTGAGCGCTTACTATATCATCGCGCCAGCGGAGGCCTCGTCGAACCTCGCCCGCTTTGACGGCGTTCGCTACGGCCTCAGGGTCGAAGGCGAGGATATGATCGACACCTATATGAAGACGCGGGCCGCCGGCTTCGGCGATGAGGTGAAGCGGCGCATTATGCTCGGAACGTATGCGCTCTCCGCGGGCTACTACGAGGCCTACTATGGCCAGGCTCAAAAGGTCAGAACCCTGGTCGCTCAGGACTTCGAGGAGGCCTTCAAAAAGTTCGACGGGATAATCTCGCCGACCTCGCCGACGGTCGCCTTCAAGATCGGAGAGAAGGTGGCCGACCCGCTGGCGATGTACCTGTCGGACATCTTCACGATCCCCGTGAACCTGGGAGGATTTCCGGGCATTTCGGTACCGTGCGGGCTGTCGGACGGGCTGCCGGTGGGCTTGCAGATCATCGGCCCGACATTCGGCGAGGGGATTATTTTGAATGCGGCGTATGCGTTCGAGCAAGCGCTAGGTTTTAAGGAGAGGCCGTCGTTATAACGACCGCTGGCTTGGTTTCCTGGTTTCTTGGTGGATCATCGAGCGGTGTACCAGGTTTAAGGTGCACGTAAGACATTCTGCCAAGGTTCTAAGAAACTAAGAAACTAAGAAACTAAGAAACTATGAAACTAGGAAACAAGAGCGTAAGCGACAAGGCAGGTATATGTGATCTATACCGTCGGCGGTCGGCGGTCGGAAATTTGAGGTAACCATGGAATACGAAGCAGTCATAGGTCTTGAAATACATGTAGAACTCTTGACCGAAAGCAAGATGTTCTGCGACTCGACGACACGGTTTGGAGAGGAGCCGAACACCCAGGTTTGCCCGGTCTGCCTGGGTATGCCCGGAACCCTTCCCGTCATCAATAAGAAGGCGATCGAGCAGACGGTAAAGACGGGGCTGGCTCTCAACTGCGACATCGCTCTCTTCAGCCAGTTTCACCGGAAGAACTACTTCTATCCAGACATGCCCAAAAACTACCAGATCTCACAGTACGACCTGCCACTGGCAAGCGGGGGCTACGTCGAAGTCGAGATGGAGGAGGAAGGCTACACCACCACCGTCGGCATCACTCGCGTTCACCTGGAGGAGGACACCGGCAAGCTCGTCCACGTCGGGGGCGCCGGCCGGATCGCCGGGGCCGAGTATTCGCTCGTCGACTTTAACCGGGCGGGCGTCCCGCTGATGGAGATCGTCACCGAGCCGGACATGCGCATTCCGGTCGAGGCGAAGGCCTTCGCTCAGAAGCTCCGGGCGATCATCCAATCCCTCGGCGTCTCGGACGTCTCGATGGAGAAGGGCTCGATGAGACTGGATGTCAACTGCTCGGTCAGGCCGAAGGGCGTGGAAGAGTTCGGCGTAAAGACGGAAATAAAAAACCTGAACTCCTTCCGCTCGCTCGAACGGGGCCTGGCCTACGAAATAAAGCGCCAGATCGAGGCGGTGGAAGCCGGCGAAGAAATCGTCCAGGAGACGAGGCACTGGGATGAGACGACCGGGCGGACGTCAACCCTGAGAACCAAAGAGTACGCACACGACTACCGGTACTTCCCGGACCCGGACCTCGTGCCGATGGAGCTCGATCCCGCCTGGATCGAGGAGATTACGTCCACCTTGCCGGAGCTCCCCGATGAGAGGAGGAGACGATTCATGGAGGAGTACGGGCTTCCCAGCCATGACGCCACGCTTCTCACCGCAACCAAGGCGAGCGCGGACTTCTATGAGGAGGCGGTCTCTCTGGGGGCGAACGCGAAGAATGTCTCCAACTGGATGATCGTCGAGCTTGCCAGCTATTTGAACGCCGAAAATCTCGAGATAGACGAGTGCGCCGTCACCCCGAGGCACATCGCGGAGCTCGTTAAGATGATCGACGCGGGAACGATTTCGGGAAAGATCGCCAAGGATATCTTCGGGGAGATGTTCGAGACGGGCAAGCTCCCGAGCATCATCGTCGAGGAGAGGGGTCTTATCCAGATAAGCGACGAGTCGGAGATCGCCGCAATCGTCGAAGCTGTGATCGAAGAGAATCCAAAGTCGGTAGAGGATTATCGTGGGGGGAAACAGCAAGCGCTCGGATTCCTGGTTGGGCAGGTGATGCGCCTCACGAAGGGCCGTGCCAACCCGGCGCTCGTGAATAAGCTTCTCAAAGAGAAGCTGTCCTAGCTCACACTTGGATGGTTTATGCACCTTAGAGCAGTATTGTTTGTCCGCCGATGACCATATAGGGGATTTTCCGGTTGGCAAGAGCCCTCGCGATTTTGGAGAGTAGTTGCTCAAACACTGTTCAATGCTTTCGCAATCTTGATGTCCAGAAGAGGAATTACGCGATCGGCGGCTGGGCTTTTAATCTTGGATAATCATCTTCGGGAAGAAAAAATTATGACCCCGACGTTCGTTTCTGAATCGGTCGAAATCCACGCCAGACCTCAGGTTGTCTGGCTGGTCTTTTCGGAGATCGATAAGTGGCCGGCGTGGAATCCCATCTGCGTCGAGGCCATCTCGCTTGACGAGGAGCCCTGGCGCGCCGAGGGACGCTTCGATTTTACTCTCGCGACCGAGGAGCGCACCTACGCGTTGACGGCCAAAGTCGTCCAGGCGATACCGGGAAGGATGGTTCGCTGGCTTTGCGGTTGGCGTGGAATGGCCGGCGACTTCGAGTTCTCCTTCGAGCCTTTCGACGGCAGAACGAGGGTGAGCGCGAGCGAACAGCGTTCCGGATTCGTATCATCCTTTCTTAGGCTCGGCATCCCGCCGTACCAGGCCGAGAAGCTCCTGAGGGTGTGGCTGGAGTCGCTGGGCAGAGAAGCCGAGCGCAGGGCGAGGGAGCTAAGAGAGGTCGTCTAGAGACTCCAATTCTTTCCCGAGCGGCCACGCGACCGTCTCCATCTTTTTCTACGGCTACCTGGCTTGGCTGGCGGCGACCCGTCTCAAACTTCAATAAACGCTAAAGTTATACATCCTACAGGCCGATAGGTCAGATTATCGGATGGTTAGATTATCGGATGCCTGGAATCCATAGTCAAAGAACTCCGCACTCGCGTCGAAAGGCTCTCTTCGGATCGGCGCATTGCGGTCTCTAACAAGCACACCAAAGTGCTGGAATTATCGGGATAGGGCTTGTTTGCACAATCTAGAAGAGATCATTCCCAATCCTGGCAGGTTGCCTCTTGATGCCTCACCGATCCAACACGCTCAGCAACTAAGCAAGCATACATACTGTAGGATAGGTGTCGCCGGTTCAGCTTGGCGCCGTTCAGCTTGGCGCCGTTCTTTACTAAAGGCGGCCATTTCCCATACAATATACGCTACGGTTCGGCATGGCTTCCGAACTGGAAAACCGCTTGAGGAGGTATCGAAGTGCCCAACACCGGCGAGCTTAAAAGCTTTTTACTCAAAGGTGGGCTAAAGCCCGCCCAGGTCAGAATAGACGATACGACGCTCCGGGATGGAGAGCAGACGGCGGGCGTCGTCTTTTCAAACCATGAGAAGATGAGGATAGCCCAGCTTCTTGAGGCGGTCGGCGTTCACCAGATAGAGGTGGGCATCCCGGCGATGGGAGGCGACGAGAAGGCGACTATCAAAAGGATCGTCGATCTTGACCTCAACACGAGCATCTTGGCCTGGAACCGGGCGGTGACCGATGATATCCAGCACTCGATCGATACGGGCGTCGACACGGTCGCCATATCGATCGCCGTCTCGGACATCCACATCGAGCACAAGCTTAAGAAGAGCCGCCAGTGGGTCATCGACCAGATCAAGAAGTGCGTCGATTTCGCGAAGGCGAATAATCTCTACGTCTCCGTAAACGGCGAGGATGCTTCGCGGGCGGACATCGAGTACCTCGTGCGCTTCGTGCTTGCGGCTAAAGAGTCGGGCGCGGACCGCTTCCGCTTCTGCGACACCATCGGCATCCTCGATCCCTTCCAGACCTACAACGCCATCAAGACGCTCATCGAGCAGACCGGGCTTGAGGTGGAGATGCACACGCACGACGACTTTGGTATGGCGACCGCCAACGCCATCGCCGGCGTCAAAGCCGGGGCGTCTTGGGTCAACACGACCGTCAACGGCCTGGGGGAGCGGGCGGGGAACGCGGCACTCGAGGAGGTCGTCATGGCCATGAAGTACATCGGCGGTCTCGATGTCGGCATAAAAACCGAGATGTTCAGGGAACTTTCCGAGTACGTCGCCGGTGCTTCCGCCCGGACGATTCCGATCTGGAAATCGATCGTCGGCACCAATGTCTTCGCTCACGAAAGCGGCATTCACGCGGATGGCATTCTCAAGAATCCCCTAACTTATGAGGTCTTCACCCCGGAAGAGGTCGGTCTTGAGCGCCAACTGGTGATCGGCAAACACTCCGGCACCCACTCCATCGTCTGCAAGTTCAAGGAGTACGGCATTGAGCTTGGTGAGGACGAGGCGCGGGACATCTTGTCTCAGGTGAGGAAGCTTTCGGTCGAGCTTAAAAGGGCTCTTTTTGATAAAGAGCTCATGTTCATATATAAAGACTATTGCAAAGGGAGAGATCAACTCGGTGGGCAAGACGCTGGCGGAGAAGATTCTTAGCGACCGAAGCGGCGCCGATGCCCGTGCCGGAGATATAGTCGTCGCCGAGGTCGACGCGGCCCTTGTCCAGGATGGAACGGGACCGCTCGCCGTCGAAGAGCTCCGAAGAATCGGGATGGAGCGGGCGGCGAAGCCCGAGCGCACCATCCTTTTTATCGACCACGCGGCGCCCAGCCCCCGGAAGGAGCTATCGAACGCTCACAAGACCTTGCGCGAGTTCGCCGCCAAGACCGGGGCCATACTTTCCGAAGTCAACGAGGGCGTCTGCCACCAGCGGATGGTCGAATCATACGCCCGCCCCGGTGACGTTATAATCGGAGCCGATTCTCATACCTGCACTTCTGGGGCGGTCGGGGCGTTCGCCACCGGCATGGGCTCGACCGACGTGGCGCTTGGCATCGCTTCCGGTAAGACCTGGCTCAAGGTCCCGGAGACCTTTCTCATCAAGGCGACGGGTAAGTTTCAAAAAGGGGTCTACTCGAAGGATCTGATACTTCACCTCATCGGCCTTATCGGAGCCGATGGCGCCACCTACAAGGCCTTGGAGTTCGCGGGGGACGCGGTTGAGGCCATGTCCATGTCGGAGAGATTTACGCTCTCCAACATGGCGGTCGAGGCGGGCGCCAAGACGGGGATTTGCGCGTCCGACGCCACCACCAGGGCGTATTTGGAATCGGTCGGCCGTGGATCGGATTGGAAACCTCTGGAGGCGGACGCGGATGCGGTCTACGAGAGAGTCGTCGAGGCCGATCTTTCGAAATTGGAGCCGACGGTCTCGAAGCCACATACGGTCGACAACACGGCCACCATTTCCGAAGTCGTGGGGACCAAAGTCGACCAGGTCTTCATCGGCACCTGCACCAACGGTCGCCTGGATGATCTGCGCGTTGCAGCATCGATCCTTAAGGGGAAGAAGCGCGCTTCCGGCACCAGGCTTCTCGTCTGCCCGGCCTCCAAGGGCGTCTATCTCGACGCACTCGCCGAAGGAATCATCGCCACCCTGGTTGAGGCAGGAGCGGCCGTCGTCAACCCGGGCTGCGGGGCGTGCGTCGGCGTTCACGCCGGCATCCTCGGCGACGGGGAGGTCTGCCTGGCGACCCAGAACCGGAACTTCAAGGGCCGGATGGGAAACCCGGAAGGGTTCATATATCTCTCGTCGCCTGCCATAGCGGCGGCTTCAGCTATAGAAGGTGTTATCGCTGATCCACGGGACTATCTGTAACGTCCGCCGCCTAGTTTCCTAGTTTCCTGGTTTCTTGGTTTCTTGGCAACCACATCCAACGCGAATAGCGTCTCCAACAAGCACCCGGAGATTCCAAGAAACTAAGAAACTAGTAAACTAAGAAACTAAGAAACTAAGAAACTAAGAAACCAGAACGGCGGTCGAAAATATAATTAGGAGCAGTAATGTTATTTAAAGGTAAAGCCTGGAAATTTGGTGATGACATCTCGACCGATCATATCGCGCCCGGTAGGTTGTTTCACCTGCGTACGAACCTGCCGGAGCTTGCCAAGCATGTTCTGGAGGATGCCGACCCCGAGTTTGCTTCCAAGGTTCAACCGGGTGATTTCGTCGTCGGGGGGCGCAACTTCGGTCTTGGCTCGAGCCGGGAGCACGCGCCTCGCATCATCAAGCTCGCAGGCGTTGGCGCCGTCCTGGCCAAGAGCTTCGCGCGTATCTTCTACCGGAACGCGATCAACATCGGTCTGCCGGTGCTCACCTGCGACACGGATCAGATCGACGCCGGCGACGAGCTTGAGGTCGATATCTCAAGGGGCGAGGTCAAAAATCTCACCAAGGGGATATCCATCAAGACGACCGCTCTGCCGGACGTGATGATCAAGATATTGAACGACGGCGGCATCGTCGAGCACTTTAAGAAGCATAAGGGTTTTGCCCTGTAGGATTGACCGCGGATCGCCGACCGCCGTCCGCCGCTAAGGGCGGCTATGAGCTAAAGGCACACGCGTGGATGTTGGAGGCGCTATAAACGACCGACGACCGATGACTGCCGCTATAAAGCTTGGATGTGTGAGGCGCTATTGGGGCGATGGATGGGGTTGCCAGGAAACCAAGAAACCACGAAACCAAGAAACCAAGAAACCAAGAAACCACGAAACCAGGAAACCAAGAAACCAGGAAACCAAGAAACCAAGAAACCAAGAAACCAGGACGGCGGACGTTTAGATGGAGGTCAAATTGGCTTATAACATCACCCTAATCCCAGGTGACGGCACAGGGCCTGAACTATCGGATGCTATGCGCCGGGTGGTCGAGGCGACCGGCGTTGCCATCGAGTGGGAGGTCGTCGAGGCGGGCGCCGACGTCATGGACAAGCACGGTACCCCTCTCCCGGACACCGTTTTGGAATCGATCAAGAGAAACAAGGTGGCGATCAAGGGTCCGATCACGACGCCTGTGGGGAGTGGCTTTCGTAGCGTCAATGTGGCGCTCCGCAAAGAGCTCGACCTCTACGCCTGCCTGCGTCCGGCGTTTACCCTGAAGGGGGTTAAAAGCCGTTACGAGGACATCGATCTGGTCATCGTCAGGGAGAACACCGAGGACCTCTATGCCGGCATTGAGTTTGAGAAGGGAAGCGGCGCCGCCGAGCGCCTGATCGGCTTTCTCTACGAGGAGGGCGCCATCGTCAGGTCCGACTCGGGCATAAGCATCAAGCCCATATCGGTCACCGCAACCGAGCGCATCGTTCGCTGGGCGTTCGAGTATGCTAGGCGCGAGGAGCGCAGGAAGGTCACCGCCGTTCACAAGGCGAACATCATGAAATTCTCCGACGGGCTCTTCCTCGAGACCGCCCGCCGGGTGGCCGAAGATTATCCGGATATAGAATTTGAGGACCGCATCGTCGACAACATGTGCATGCAGCTCGTTCAGAAGCCGGAGCTCTACGACATTCTCGTCTGTCCCAATCTCTACGGGGACATCCTCTCCGACCTCTGCGCGGGCCTGGTAGGGGGCCTTGGTGTGGCGCCGGGCGCCAACATCGGCGACGAGGCGGCCGTCTTCGAGCCGGTCCACGGGAGCGCCCCCAAGTACGCGGGCTTAAACAGAGTGAACCCGACGGCCCTCGTCCTATCGAGCGTCCTCATGCTAAAGCACATCGGCGAGCGCGAAGCCGCCGACAGGATCTTCAACGCCACCGCGGCGGTTATCGCGGAGGGCAAGGACGTCACCTATGACCTGGGCGGGACGGCCGGCACCAGAGAGATGGCGGAAGCGATAATAAAGAAGATCGGTGATTAACCGCCTTACATCCCTGCTCGATCAACACAGGTGCCTTTAGCTTTGAGCCATGAGCCATGAGCCATGAGCTTTGAGCTAAAACCCAACGCTTGGATGCGCCCAGTTAATGCATGACCGATGACCGAAGGGATTGTACGTTAGGTTCTAGCTCACGGCTCACGGCTCATAGCTCAAAGCTGAAAGCACTCGCTTTCACGCGTAGGTGGATGCAAAGCGGTTAAGCACGCGGCCGATTTGATGTATAATCCCAACGAGGCGCCCGGATGGTTCCTGGACGGTATGGCGTGGCAACCTCCATACGTTGCATCCATAAGTCGCCAGGCTGTCCGCAAGACGGGCATCTGTTTAATCCAAAATCAGGGGGGATTTCTATGTCTAGGCGAACCGTGGCCGTTCTCATCGTCCTGGCGATGGTTGGGACGGTCGCATTCGCGCTTGCCGGCTGCGCGAGGAAGCCGGCCGGACCCACGAAGGTGCGAATCGGGACGGTGCCGACGGAGGACGCCCTGCCGCTCTTCGTCGCCGTCGAAAAGGGTTATTTCAAGAAGAAGGGCTTGGACGTCACGATCGAAACTTTCCCGAGCGCTCAGGAGAGGGACGCCGCACTCCAGGCGGGCAAGATAGACGGCTTTATGGGAGATTTGCTCGCGGCCGCCATGCTTGAAAACGGCGGCGTCGACGTCTCGGTCGTCTCAATTATGATGGGCGCGACGCCCCAGGAAGGGCGCTTTGCCATCCTGGTCCCCGGCAACTCGCCGATCAAAGGAATCGCCCAGCTCAGGAACGTCCCGGTCGCCATTTCGAAAGATACCGTCATCGAGTACGTGACGGACGAGCTCCTCAAGGAGTACGGCCTGAAGGGTAGCGAGATCAAGAAGGTCGAGGTCAAGAAGATTCCGATCCGCCAGGAGATGCTCGTCGCGGGTCAGCTCCAGGCGGCGACGCTCCCCGATCCGTTCGCCGCCGTCGCCGAAAAGCGCGGCGCGCGGGTCATCGTCGATGATACGAGAGGGGCCAATCTCTCGCAGACGGTCCTTCTCTTCAGGAAGGACTTCGTCGACAAGGACGGGGAGGTTGTGACCGCCTTCCTCGAGGCGCAGAACGAGGGCGTCAAAGCGATCAAGGACAATCCGGCTGCTTTCCAACCCCTTCTCATCCAGAAGGCGCGGATCCCGACCATCATCGCCAGGACTTACCTGGTCGGCAAGTATCCGGCCGTCCAGGTTCCCAAGAAGGCCGACGTCGATCGGGTTCTCAAGTGGATGAGTGCGAAGAAGCTCATCAAGGGCGACGTCACCTACGAAAGAGTGGTCGATCAGGAGGTTCAGCCCAAGTAGTGCCTTTCGTCAGGCTGGACGAAGTATCAGTCACCTATAAAGGTCATGGCGGCGAGGTGGAGGCGCTCTCCAGCGTCTCCCTGGCCGCCGAAAAAGGCGAAGCGTGGGCGGTCATCGGTCCGTCCGGGTGCGGTAAGAGTACGCTTCTCTACGCCCTCGCCGGTCTTGTCCCGCCGACCACCGGTTCCATTTTTATCGGCGGAGAGCGGCTCCTGGGGGAGCGGCGGGAGACCTCCATAATCTTGCAGGATTACGGCCTCTTTCCCTGGAAGACGGTGTATGAGAACGCCGCTCTCGGACTCAAGATCAGACACTATTCAAGAGAAGAGGTCGCGAGAAAAACCAGGGATATCCTGATCGACCTGCGCTTGCTTGATTTTAAGAACCGCTTTCCTTCGCAACTATCCGGTGGTATGCGCCAGCGGGTGGCCCTGGCGCGTTCGCTCACGCTCGATCCCGATCTCCTCTTGATGGACGAGCCGTTTTCGTCACTCGATGCGCTGACCAGGGAGGAGCTCCAGAACAACTTGCTGGAAGTCCGGCAGGCGGATGGTTTGACCACCTTCCTGGTTACCCACAGCATCGAAGAGGCGGTCTTCCTCGGGCGGAAGATTCTCGTTTTGACGAGCCGTCCGGGCAAGATCGCCGAAATCGTCGACAATCCCGGCATGGGCGCTCTCGACTACCGCAACCGGCCGGAGTTTCACGAGGTCTGCTCCCACCTGCGCCATCTTCTCAGGAAGGGCAATGGCGATGGATAAGCGGCGCATCTTGAGTTACTTATCGACCATCGCCGCGATGCTCCTTGCCTGGCAAGGGGCGTCGATGGTCGTCCGCTCTGCCGCACTCCCGGCCCCCTTATCGGTCATGTCAAGCTTCGCCGAGCTGATGAGGGGAGAGCTTCTCAAGCACTTCTTGATCAGCTTTTATCGGGTTGCGGTGAGCATCATCCTGAGCGTCTCCCTGGCGGTCCCGCTGGGGCTCGTCCTCGGCAGGGAAGAGAAGCTCGATCGCTTCTTCGCGCCCTTCATCTTTCTGACCTACCCCATCCCGAAGATAGTCTTTCTCCCGGTGATCCTGCTTCTTCTGGGGATTGGAAACTTGTCAAAGATAACCCTCATCGTCTTGATCATCTTCTTCCAGATTCTGGTCACGACGCGGGACGCCGCCCGTGCAATCCCGGCGCAGTCCATTCTTTCGGTCCGCTCGCTCGGGGCTGGATGGCGGCAGGTCTACCGCCATGTCGTCTTTCCTGCCTGCCTCCCGGATATCTTCACGGCTCTCAGGATCAGCGTCGGGACGGCGATCGCCGTTCTCTTCCTCGCCGAATCCTACGCGACCGAGGAGGGGCTCGGCTATTTTATCATGGACGCCTGGACCCGTATCAACTACCCCGAGATGTTCGGCGGCATTACGGCGATGGCGCTGATGGGAGCAGTGGTCTATGAAGCCCTAGAGGCGTTGGAACGCCGCTTCTGCGCCTGGACGAGGAACTAGTCTCTTGGTCTCCTAGTACCTTGGTACCTTGGTATCTTGGTTTCTTGGAATCTTGGAATCTCTGGGTGCTTATTGGAGGCGCTATAAACGACCGCCGTCGGCCGTCCGCCGTCCGCCGCTATAAAGCTTGGATATATGAGGCGCTATTCGCGGCGGATGGGGTTGCCAAGAAACCAAGAAACCAGGAAACCAGGAAACCAGGAGGGCGGCGGTCGTCGGTCGCTAATACGGCATCACCCACCTCGTGGCTGCATTGTTCCAGTAGGGGGTGAAGTAGACCATGACCGGATTGCCGAGCTTGACGCCGTTTGACTGGAATATCCAGATGCCGGTAAACCCCCAGCCGTAGTCGTAGACGGCGGCGGCATCTTCCTTGCGGTCGCCGTTGAAGTCACCGGGGATGAAGGTGGATCTTGCGTAATTCCAGTAAGGAGAGGCGTAAATGAACTGTGGATAGGCAAAGGCGTTTTTCCCCGGTAGACCGGTTGCTCTGAAGGTGAATACCCCGGTTGAGGTGCCGCCATAATTATAGAAGGCGATGATGTCCGTCAGTCCGTCTCCATCCACATCTCCGGTCAAGAAGGAGGTCGAGGGATAGTACCAGTGGTTGGAGATGAAGGAGAGCTCCGGGTACTTCAGTGAGCCGTCCGAGTTTAATTCAAAGACCCAGAGGCCGGTCGTCGACCCCCCGTAGTCGTATGCCGCAACGACTTTGGATTGCGTCCCGCTTTTTGTGGATAGGAGCCTCGTTCTACCCCAATCCCAGTAGGGAGAGAAGAAGACCAGCCTTGGGTATCTGAAGGTGCCATCGGGGTTCTGCTCGAAAACGAATACCCCGGTTGAGGTGCCTCCGTAGGTATAAAAAGCGAATAATTCGTCTTTGCCGTCCCCGTTAAAATCACCGGCGGTAAGCTTGGTGTTATCCCAGGACCAGTGCGGGGAGTAGAAGACCTGAACCGGCCCGCTGAAGCTGCTCCCGGTTGATCTCCATAACCAGAGGGCTGAAGTGGGCCCCCCGTAGTTATAGAGGGCGAGCACGTCGGCTTTTCCATCCCCGTTGAAATCGCCGGATACCGGCTTCGCCCGGGAAGCGTCGAAGTAGCCCCGACCGCTTGTCCACCACATACCGGGGGCGAAGGTCAGTCCCAGCGGGGTGTAAAAGCTGCCGACCGTCTTGAATGCCCATGCACCGGCCGTCGCCCCGCCATAGCTGTAGAAGGCTATGGCATCCGATCGGGCGTCACCGGTCACGTCGTTTACCACTACACCGGTGGCCGAAGCAGTATTCGAGTAATCGGAGTTGTTCCCGGCGGCGTCATAAGCCCTCACCCGGTAGTAGACGACGCTCGTGCCCGGGGCATCGGTGAAGCTTGTAGCGACCGTCATACTGATTTGGCCCCAGTTGACCAGGTCGAAACTCCTTTCCACCTTGTAGCCGGCGACGCCGATATTGTCCGTCGAGGCGCCCCATGAGAGATTAAAGTAGGCCCCGGAGCGGGTGACGGTAAGGCTTGGAGGGGCGCTCGGAGGGGTGACGTCCGGCACGAACCCGGAAGCGACATTTGAGTAGCCGGAATAGTTGCCGGCCGAGTCGTAAGCTCTCACCCTGTAGTACCAGGTTCTGTTCTGGTCGGCCGGGGCTATCTGGTCCGAGTAGCCGGCCGCCGGGGGATTGCCCGTCACGATCCCCCTAATTACCCAGCCGGTCGAGCCGTCCGCACTCCTGTCAATCTCGTAACCGGAGACACCGACCGGTCCGGTCGAAGCGGTCCACGAGAGATTGAGATTGCCACCCGAAAGGCTGACGGCGAGGTTCGCCGGGCTGGTGGGCGGTGTTGTAGATGTGAAGTCGAAAGCGTCGACGGAGACGCTGTAGCCGCTTGAAGATGGGTTTTTACTGCCCGTTACAGTTATCTGTAACGTATGAGATACCTGTAACGTATGAGATACGGCAGGCAGGCCTGAGGCTTGAAAAGCCAGCGACTGCCATCTGTTTTGCGAAGAGTAAAGATCAACGTTTCCCTGAGAAATCCCGTCGAGAGTGACGCTTACTATGCCCTGAGAGGGCGACTTGAGGGCTACCCAATTCACCGTCGATCCCGAGAAAGCGAGAGTCGCCGTCGCGCCGGTCGAGGCCGATGTATTATATGTGCCTCCACTTGCTCCGCCGTTTGATATAGCGCTCCAGTTGCCGCTGTACGTTATCCCGGACCAGCTCTCCTCAACCGATCCCATAGGTGTCGAGACGGCTCCGTCGGCGTTGACCCTTCCATAGCCGTAGTAAACGTCCCAGCCGGTGGTTCCCATATCGACGGCGGTCTCCATGACCAGGCGAGCGATCTGGTCGCCCGTCTTCGAGGGATATTTCGAGGCGGCGAGAGCCGCCACGCCCGATGCGAAGGGCGTCGACATCGACGTTCCGTCGGCCCACGCATAGTTATTCTGCGGGTAGGTGCTCAGGATATTTACGCCGGGGGCGGCCAGATCGATCGACTGGCCGTAGTTCGAGAAAGAAGCCCTGCTTTCGGTGCCACCGCTCAGTTGAGTGGCGGCGACGCCGACGGCGCCGGGGCTTCCCGCTGGATAAAGAGTTATATCCGCCCCGTCATTGCCGGCCGCCGCAATAACGGCCGCCCCTTTTCCCCTCGCGTAAATGACCGCGTTGTCGATGGTCGTGGATTGGCCGGGCCCGCCGAGGCTCAAGTTGATGACTTTGGCCCCGTTGTCCGCGGCATACTGGATGGCGCTGGCTATGTCGCTGTCGTAACCGCTCCCGCTGGCGTCGAGTGCCTTGATCGCCAGGATTCTCGAGTTCCAGGCGACGCCCGCCACGCCTATCCCATTGTTGGTGGCCGCGGCGGCGATGCCCGAGACGTGGGTTCCGTGGCCATGGTCGTCCATGGGTTCGTAATTGCCGGCTATGTAGTTATAGCCCTTTATAACCTTCATACCCAGCGGGAGGTCGGGGTGGTTGTAGTCGACGCCCGTGTCGATGACGGCTATCGTGACTCCGTCCCCGAGCGCCGAGTTCCAGGCCGCCTCGCAACCGATGCGCGGAGGACCCCACTGGTATCCGTAGTAGGGGTCGTTCGGGACCGCAATCGCAGACCGTATGTAGTTAAGCTCAGCGTACTCGACTTTTGGATTGGACTTGAGAAGCTCGACCGCCGCTTCGGGAGTCGTACTCCCGGGGATTTTCACCACCCGGACGTCCGACACCGGTATCTGCTTGACCTGGGAGGCGCCCACCTGCGCTATCTCCGTGCGCGCTTCGGCGTCACCGACGTTCGCCTTGAACTTAACGAGTATTTGATCGGGGGCTCGCTTAGGCCCGTTAACTCCGAGCCTTTTGACGCTCAAATGGCGTTTGCTCGGAGGGCTTTCAGCCGATACCACCTTGAAGGAAGCGAATGAGAAGAGCAAGAGGAGCGTGAGGAGCAGGGCGAGCAGTAGACTTACGGGCCTACTTCTCATTTAGGAATACACCTCTCGCAGGGGGCCGTTCCAAAGACAAATAAGCCGGAAGTTGGTCCGTAGAAGCACGCCGGCGGCCCGCCCTTATTTTGCGTCCAATGCTCGAAAGTTTTGTGAAGCGGCCGGTGTAGCGGTCGGACATAGCGGGCTCCTAGAGTCAGACCAAACCCTGGAGAGTTATTCCCAATCTTTGTGTATGACTAAACAGTCTTGTAATTTCTAATCACTTTCTATAGAGTCATTCTCTTATCAAGCCCTTAAGTTATGGAATGCACCGAAATGGCTGTAGAGGTTGGTTGTCCATCGCATTTATGATTGCCGGCGTCATTTGTACGAGGCGTTTGGGCATCAACCACCTGTAGTTTCCTATAGTTTGTGGATTTGCTATAAAAGAGTTATTGCGGTATTGGGTTTCGCTGATTCTGCTTTGTTGGTGGGCCTTCTGGCTCCGAGCGACCGGTTGACGGCTCAAAAGGAGGATGTTCATGAAGTTGTTGAGATTATCTTTAGCATCCGCTCTTCTACTCACCAGCGCTCTTCTTCAGGCGGGTGACGCAGGAGCTACGCTCTATACGGTGGACAGCCAGCTAAAGCCGAAAGCCGCCGTTTCGGCGGCCAAAATCGACGGTTTCATCAGGTACAAGAAGGCCGATAGCCCTCTCATCGGGCTCGGGCAAGCCTGGGTGGACGCGGGCAACAAGTATGATGTAAACGCGGTCTACCTTTTTTCGCACGCCATTCTTGAGTCGGGCTGGGGAACGAGCCAGATAGCGACGGACAAGAAGAACATCTACGGCTATGGTGCCTACGACCGAGATCCTTACGGGTACGCGATGGCTTTTAACAGCTTCCAGGAGTGCATCGACTACGTCACCGGAAAGATCAACGCGAATTATCTTACTCCGGGAGGCGCTTACTATAACGGGGCGACCTTGCGGGGAATGAACGTCAGATATGCGACCGATCCCAACTGGGGAAGCAAGATCGCCGGGATCATGAATCTCTTTGCCGATCCAATCGGCGCCTATCCGGCCGCGGTGCCGCCGAGCGGTTTCCCGGGCATCGCCTCTTCGGATGCGGTCGCGGTCTACAACTACGGCAGCGGCACTTCTGCCATCTGGAATTTCAGAACGGTCAGCGGACGGCAAGGGCTTACCCTGGCGCCTTATGTGGCCTGGCTTAGCGGTCCCCAGGGGCTGGATCCGGTATTCGTCAAATTCGTTACCGGCGATTTTAATGGCGACGGGGTAACGGACCTTATCGGCCTCTATGATTACGGCGGGCAGGTGGCGGCTTTCTGGCTTTGGAAGGGCAAATCAAATGGAGCGCTCGAAAATCCGGTCAAGGTATTTTACATGCCGAGCTGGGAGGTCTCGCAGACCAAGCTGGTCTCCGGCGACTTTGACGGCGACGGCAAGAACGAAGTCATGGCGTTTTATAGCTACGGGGGAACCAAGGTTGGCGTCTATCTCTTTAAAATGAACGCGAGCGGCGTCTTCGACAACCCCCGTCAAATCTTCTACTCCCCTTACTGGGATTGGGGGCGGACGACGCTGCTTTCAATGAAAGCCGGCTCCCGCGCCGACGTGGTCGCCGCCTACAACTACGGCGGGACGGAGATGGGGCTCTGGCAGTTCGGCCTTGACGCCAATGGCAATCTCATCTATCCGCAGCGGGTTTTCTACTCGCCTTACTGGGACTACAGCCGGTCGACCTTCCTTGCCGGTGATGTAAACGGAGACGGCTATGGGGATATCGTCGCCGTTTACAACTACGGCGGGACGAGCACCGGCGTCTTCACCTTTTACCGGACCGACGCCACCGGTGCGAGCTACAGCTACCCCCGCATGGCCTTCCACTCACCATACTGGGCTTATGCGAGATCGAGCTTCCTCGCCGGGGACTTCAACCGTGATGGAGCCTCCGACCTCCTCGCTTTCTATGACTATGGTGGGGGGAGGACGGCCGCCTGGCTCTTCGGCGCCGACGGGTCGAGCCTTCGCTATCCGTCAATGATCTACGAGACCCCCTTCTGGGACAATGCCAGAACGACCTGGTTAAAAAGTAGCAATTAGCAGTTATTAGCAATTAGCAATTAGCTGATTGGCAAAGGCTGTATATCGCTGTTTGGGGTATCAAGAAAGAGATCTTTTATTGCTGCCAGAGACCATCTGGGGTCGTGATGGAGCTAACGAACACCATAGTACGCTATGCCGACTTGTTATCAGTCGCTCTTGCGCTGTTCGGTGTTTTTGTAGTTACGGTCGCAGGTCTGCAAGCGCTCTTCCGCTATATCCAGCAGCTAGTTTCCAGCATTACAGGAGCTCGCGAAGTTGGTTACGAGTACATCAGGCAGTACTTCGGCTTAAAAATACTGCTTGGCTTGGAGTTTTTCGTAGCGGCCGACATTGTGCGCACGATAGTAACCCCCAGCTTCTCCGAGCTCGGCAAGCTCGCCGCCATAGTGTCCATAAGGATCGCGCTAAGCTACTTCCTCGGACGTGAGATCAAGGGCTTAGGTAAAGGGTAAGTTACCATGAGCTTTTTTGCAGGTCATGGCGGCATCCTGGCAATGGGATGAAGAATAATTAAGAAGCTGTTGACACGGAGTATGGCTTGGTGTTAAAGTCGACAAATCCTATAGAAATTACCGTATTATGAGCCAGGAATTCTAAAATGAGGCTATCCACAAAAGGCGAATACGCAACAAGAGCGGTCCTTTATCTATCGCGGCGACATGGGACGGGAACCGTTCAGATTAATGAGATCGCCCATAACGAGGGCATTCCCACGAAGTATCTCGAGCAGATATTGCTTACCCTTAAGAACGCGGGGCTTCTAATAAGCAAGAAGGGCGTCAAGGGAGGATACTACCTGGCTCGTCCACCTGAAGAGATAACCGTCGGCGAGGTCGTCCGAGTTATGGACGGCCCCTTGGCCCCGATTCGATGTGCGAGCGAAAAATTCTATGAGCGATGTTCCCTTGAGCCTAGTTGTGGGCTGAGAGGCCTCTGGCTCGAGGTACGGGGTGCGATATCCGGCATCCTCGACAACCGTACCTTCGGGGACCTTTGCAAGAGCATTGACCAGCATCAGAGGGAACCCATGTATTACATATGATGTCCTGCAGGATAGTTAAAGGATTGGACGATGGGCAAGAGCAATAAAATCGGAGCCGAGAACGTGAAAGCGCTAATGGAAATCGCCTCGGCGATCAAGAGTATGAATCACGGGTCAATCGAGATCATAGTTCAGGATTTCAAGATCATACAGATCAATAAGACGGACAAGATTAGGTTGGACAAGAAAAGCTGACTGGTAAGACCAGAGGCCCTGAAGTGCCGGGGCCTCACTTATTATACGCGAGGAGAGAAAGTGGAGCAGGTAAGGAAAGCAAGACTCTTAGTCTTGGGGGGCGTGGAGGCGGTCGCCTACAAGGAGATCGCTCGCGATATCTCGATATCTCATTTCGTGCATAACAGGCGATTCAGGAAGGCGCATGTAGGCTCTTATGACGCCGTGGTCTGCCTGACAAGCGAAGTTTCTCATCCGATGGTGAACGGCATTAAACGGGTGTGTAAACGCTACGGGATTCCAATCTATTACATCAGGACCTCCAGCGGAACGCACTTCAAGTGCGCGCTCGAGAAGATCTGCGGCGACCTCTGCCCCAACCGTAAAACCGCCGGCCGGACCGGACGTAGCCGGGAGCACTAGCCGGGCGTATCTGGACGTGGCGACTCGTTATCAGCTTAAGGTCGCCCGGACCCACGCCTATAATCTGCAACAAAACCTGCGGGCCAAGTAGAGCGTGCTTTGTTATGCTAATATTCAGTTATGCGAGAAGAAGCGACATGGTGGCTTAGGGCCAGCGACAGGGATAAGCAAGCGGCGGAGAAACTTCTAAACTGGGACCTCTTCGAGAGTTCGGCTTTTCACGCCCAGCAATCCGCCGAGAAGGCGTTAAAAGCTTTACTAATCAGATACGGTCGAGAGGCGCGCACTCATTCATGCGTTAGCATACTGAAGCTGCTGAAGATGGAGGGGCTGGATGTCTCATCGGTGGAGCTTTCTGCTAAAAGGCTCGACAGCCACTATATACAATCGAGATATCCCAATGGAGCCGGTGGTCCGCCGGAAGACCTATATTCAAAAGAAATCGCCGAGGAAGCAATGGAATGTCTAGGCCGGATTCTGAGTTTAGTGCATCAAAATATTTAGATCAAGCGCTTATTAATTCATTTCTTGATAATCTTGAGCAGCGCATTAAGGTAAAGGCCTTGATCGTTTTCGGCTCTAGAGCAAAAGGCGACGCCCTTTTAACAAGCGATTACGATATCGCAGTAGTCTCGGACGATTTCAAGGGTATGAAAAGGTTCGAGCGAACCTATTTATTGCTCGATGTCTGGGCCGCCGATCTTGCTTTGGAAGCCGTCGCCTATACAGAAGAGGAATTTATGAAAGCGACGGGCATGTTGGTGTGGGACATCTTGGAAGACGGAGTAGCTTTCAAAGACAAAGGGGTCTTCCGAGAGCGGAAAAAGCTCCATGACGATCTTAAGGCGGCCGGCAAACTTAAGAAAGTCGAAGGCGGCTGGGCGTTTTAACCCGTGGTACCCCCGTTGAGGCCTCTTCAAACCACGACAGCTTCTCTCTCAAGCGCACCACCTCTCCGATGACGATCACCGCCGGCGGTTCTATGGCGCTCTCTTTGGCTTGCTCGGCGATGTCTCCTACCATGCTGACCAGGGTCTTTTGCTCCGGCGTCGAGCCCTTTTCGATCACGGCGGCCGGGGTCCCTTCGGGGAGGCCGCTCTCTATAAGCTTTCGGGTTATTGCTTCGAGGTTTCGGATGCCCATCAGGATGACGATGGTCCCGTTCAAGTCGGCGAGCGCCTTCCAGTCGACGTCGCTTTTCGCCGGGTCCTCGTGGCCGGTCACGAAGGTGACGGTCGAGGTCACGCCTCGCTTCGTCACCGGTATTCCCGCGTAGGCCGGGACGGCGTGGGCGGAGGAGACGCCGGGGACGAGTTCGAAGGGAATTTCATTCTCGGCTATGGCGAGCGCCTCGTCGCCGCCACGTCCGAAGATGCAGGGGTCTCCGCCTTTAAGGCGGGCCACCACTTTGCCCTCGCGCGCTTTTGAGACGAGGAGCTCGTTGATCTCTTCCTGACTGATGGAATGGCGGCCGCTAGACTTACCGACGTAGATCAGCTCGGCCTCCGGCTTGGCGTATGAAAGAAGCTCTTCGCTTACCAGGCGGTCGTAGATAACGACGTCCGCCTCGCGAATGCATTCCATTCCTTTGAGCGTTATTAGCTTTGGGTCGCCTGGACCCGCGCCTATCAAGTAAACTTTTCCCTCTAGGGGACGTAGTTTCCTGTATTGACTCACTTTTGCTTCATATTCACATAGGAAACTTAGGAAACTACGTCCCCCAAGTTCTCTAATGAGAGTAGGGGTGTCCAGTTCGAGGAGCTTGGCCAAAACCTCCCGTCTTGCAACGCCATCCTTGTATTCTCGAATGACCTTCTCCCTGATCTTTTTAAGTAAGGACAGGTACTCTGCGTATTCGGTTCCGTATCCGTCTTCCAGCTCGCCCCTTATCTTCCGGGCCAACAGCGGATAGCTTCCGCTCGTAGAAACGCCGATGACGAGATCTCCTCTCTTTACCACCGAAGGTACGACGAAAGTGCATAGCTCCGGCCGGTCGGCAACGTTGATCAAAACGCCTCTGTCGGTCGCTTCTTCGTAGACCTGATGGTTGACCTCGGGATCGTCCGACGCGGCAAAAGCCAGGAAAGTCCCGCTCAGATCCGCATAAGCGTACTCCCGTTCCAGGTGCTCGACTTTTCTAGAGATAGCTAGATCTCTGAGGCGGGCGGTAATTTTAGGGCTCACCACTTTGATCTTCGCCCCGAATTCCAGAAGCGTCAGGACTTTACGCTCGGCAACGCCGCCCCCGCCGATCACGACGCAGGGCTTTCCTTCCAGCCGAAGATTGACAGGATAAAAAGCCATTTCACGCCCTTCTGCTAAACTTTCCAACTTCCGCTTGACATAGGGAGCTTGCAACTACATTATAATAACTATATTTCCGATTGGGTATATGCGTTTTCATCGAGAGGAAAATGTGAACGCCATCGACTACGCGGCCCTCAAGCAGGGGGGGATAATCAAGCAGAAGCAGCCTGACCTCTTCTCGGTGAGGATCCGCATCCTCGTCGGGAACATCGCTGCCGATGATCTGGCGGCCCTCGCAGAGCTCGCGAAGAAGTACGGGCGTGGGACGCTCCATCTCACCATGCGCCAGTGCATCGAAATTCCGTACGTTCACTTTGACGACCTCCATGCGATTCAGCGGGAGCTCAATGAGCTTGGCTTCAAGCTGGGCGCCTGCGGGCCTCGCGTGCGGGTCATTACCGCCTGCCAAGGGAGAACGCTCTGCCCGCACGCGCTCGGCGACACCGCGAAGCTCGCGACCGCTCTCGACGAACAATATTACGCCCGCGGTCCCCTGCCTCACAAGTTTAAGATGGCGGTAACCGGTTGCCCCAATGCCTGCATAAAGCCGCAAGAAAATGATGTCGGCTTTGTAGCCGCAGTCGAGCCGGGGCTGAACGAGGGGGAGTGCATTAGCTGTGGACTATGCGCTGAGATCTGCCCGGCGGGTGCGATCACCATGGAGGGCGATTTACCGGTCATAGATCGCGCGAAGTGCAGTCGCGATGGGAAGTGCATCCAGTCCTGCCCAACCGGCGCGCTTTACGTAGACAGGCAGGGCTGGCAGGTCTATGCGGGCGGCAAGTTTGGCCGGTATCCACAGCTCGGCATGCTTCTCACGGAGTTCGTGAGCGATGAGGACGCTGTTTTGCTCATCGGTCGAGTGCTTAACGTCTATGAAGAGCTGGCGAACCAGCGGGAGAGGCTGGGCGATCTCATCAACCGGATGGGGCTCGAATCCTTCAAGGAGGCGATAGACGGTGTCCGGGCATGAGCTGGACCTGAGGGGAATCGTCTGCCCGATAAACTTCGTCAAGACGAAGCTCAAGCTCGAAGAGCTCGCCAGCGGAGAGGAGCTGGTCGTCCTGCTCGATCCGGGGGAGCCGATCGAGAACGTCCCTCGCAGCGCCAGGGATGAGGGGCACAAGGTGCTTTCGCTCGAGCGCGAAGGCGATTACTACCGCGTGGTCGTCAAGAAAGGTTAGTTGGCCAATGGCTTTTGATCCGAAGGATATCGAGACGCAAATCGTCGAAGCCGACGTCTTGATCATCGGGGGCGGCACCGCCGGTTGCCTGGCCGCCGTCGAAGCGCGGGAAAAGGACCCTCGCCTTAAGGTGGTCATCGTCGAGAAGGCGCATATCGACCGCTCCGGTTGTCTCGCGGCAGGCATGAACGCGATAAACGCCTACCTTCACCCTGGTGAGACGCCGGAGAGCTTTACGGCGCACGTCCGCGCGGACGCGCTCGGACTTATCCGGGAGGATGTCGTGCTGGCCTCAGCGCGGGAGATCAACACGGCGGTCGCCCGGGTAGAGTCCTGGGGTCTCCCGATCCTTAAAGATGGAAACGGCAATTACGCGGCGCGCGGCCGCTGGAACATCAAGATCAACGGCGAGCGCCTGAAGCCCATCATCGCCGATGCGGCCCGCCGGGCGGGCGCCGATATCTATAACCGCGTGAACGTAACGGATCTCTTGATATACGAAGGTCGGGTGATCGGAGCGGTGGGCTTTGGGGTTCGCGACGGGGCTTTCTACGTCTTCCTGGCCAAATCGACGATCGTCGCGACGGGGGGCACCGCCGGCTTATATCGACCTAATAATCCAGGGAGCGCCCACCACAAGATGTGGTACCCGCCTTTCAACGCCGGGGCCGGCTACGCCATCGGCATCCGCGCCGGCGTCGAGATGACCTCATTCGAGATGCGCTTCATCGCACTTCGCACCAAGGATGCGATAGCACCGACTGGCACGCTCGCTCTCGGTTTCGGGGCGCCGCAGGTCAATGCGAAGGGCGAGCGCTTTATGCAGACGCGCTTCGGTCACGCCGGCGGCGACGGGGCGGCGACTCCGCTGCGGGTCTACGGACCGACGCTCGAGCTCAAGGAGGGGCGAGGCCCCTGCTATCTCGATACCCGAGGCCTGAGCGCCGAGGACGTCCACCGACTCAAAGCTTCTTATCTCGACATGTACCCGGGGATCGTTCTCTACTGGGCGGCGAACGGCATCGATCCGTCAAAGGAGCCGGTCGAAATCTGCGGGACGGAGCCGTACGTCATGGGCGGTCACTGCCAGGCCGGTTACTGGATAGACCCGGATCGCTCTACGACGCTTCCGGGACTTTTTGCGGCGGGAGACGTCGCCGGAGGGAATCCCTACAAGTTCGTCTCCGGCGCCTGGGCGGAGGGGATCATCGCCGCCCGCAGCGCGGTCGCCTGCGCCGCGAGCGTCGGGGCCGTGAAGCACGACGACAAGTGCACCGTCGCTCTGAGGGCGCGCGTCTTCGCCGCGCTCGAGCGCTTTGAGAAGGTCGGCGACGGCGTAGCTCCCTTCGAGATGGAGGAGCGCCTCCAGAAGGTTATGGACGAGTATGCAGGCGGGATATCGACCTTCTATGAGATGAACGAGGAGCGCCTGCTCGTCGCGCTTAAGCAGGTCGGCAAGCTCAAAGGGCAGGTGCGCTATCTGATCGCCGGGGACCTTCACGAGCTGATGAAGGCCCATGAGGTGATCGACCGGATCGATGTCGCCGAGGTGCTCGTCAAACACCTTATCCATCGCAAGGAAACTCGCTGGCCGGGCTACCAGACAAGGCTCGACTATCCCGATCGGGATGATCAGCGCTGGCTCAAGTTCGTCAACTCGCGCCGGGGGCCGGACGGAATGGTCGAGATGCTGGAGAGACCTTATATGCAGATAGTGCCGGGCGACCGGTATTTACCGCCGGCCTAGTACCTTGGTGTCCTGGTACCAGAAGCGGTGATGGGGTTGCCGGGATACCAAGGCACTAAGGTACCAAGGTACTAAGATACCAAGAGACTAGAAGGGAACGGACCCTACGGTAAGTAGGAGGCCAAGAGATGAGCGTCATAACCGACAAAGTTAAATGCAACGGCTGTGGGGGTCTTGACGAGCCACAATGCGTCAAAGTCTGCCCGGGCGACCTGATGGCGATGGGGGAGGATGGGAAGAGCCGGATCCGCTACACGGCGGACTGCTGGGATTGCATGGCCTGCGTAAAAGCATGCCCGCGAGGCGCGCTCGAAACGCGCCTTCCGTACCAGCTCGCGCTCTACAAAGCCACCCTCAAACCGAAGGTGAAGTCCGACCGAATCGAGTGGACGCTCATCGACATCGACGGTGAAAAAGAAGAGTTCGTTATAAGGACGCTGTAAAACGGATTCTGGACGCTGGATGGTGCCTTCGGTGCTTCTGGTTTCTTAGACTTCTGGTTTCTTAGTTTCTTGGAATCTTTATGCACTTATTAGAGGCTAGAGGCGCTATTCGCGGTGGATGCGGTTGCCAAGAAACCAAGAAACCAAGAAACCAAGAAGCTAGGACGGCGGACGGCGGACGGGTCTTAACGACCGACTTCACGGTGCCTGGCACCGGGTAGTTTGTTTACCAGCGGGTTAGTGTGTTGAACGTGACAAAAGTGTGCATTTGTGAAAGCGACATGTCGATGAATCGGTATAGGATCGAAAGGTGCAGAAGTGGCTGAAGCGTTGTCCGCTGAGACAAAAACCCCGGGCTCGATTCCGCCGCACGGCGGCGCGCTCGTAAACCGGGAGGCTGATCCCGAAGGGCGCGAGGAGCTCCTTGAAAAGCTCCCCCGCCTGGCGAAGATCGCCCTCGGGCCGTGGGAGCTCTCCGACGTCGAAATGATCGCGACCGGCGCCTTCTCGCCGCTTACCGGCTTCTTCACGAGGTCCGATTACGAGTCGGTCGTCTCCCGGATGAGACTTTCGTCCGGGCTTCCCTGGTCGGTGCCGATCGCGCTCTCCGTATCTCCTGGCGAAGCCGAATCGGTCAAAGAGGGCGACGAGGTGGCGCTGACCGGCCGGGGGGACCGCGCCGTCGCGGTCATAAAGGTCAAGGAGATCTTCTATCGGGACCGGGAGCGCGAGGCGCGACTCGTCTATAGGACGGAGGAACCCGCACATCCGGGCGTAGCCTACCTCTTCCAGACGGGTCCGATCGCCATCGGCGGCGAGATAACGCTCCTCGAACGCCCGTACCATGCAAGCTTCGGCAAGTACCGCTTCTATCCGGTTGAGACGAGATGCGCCTTCGACGAGCGGGGTTGGAAGCGGGTCGTCGGTTTCCAGACGAGGAACCCGATCCACCGGGCGCATGAGTACATCCAGAAGGTCGCCCTCGAGGTGGTGGATGGGCTCTTCCTGCATCCGCTGGTCGGCGAGACAAAAGAGGACGATATCCCGGCCGATGTCCGGATGCGCTGCTACGAGGCGCTTCTAAAGAACTACTACCCGGCCGACCGGGTCTTTCTCGGGGTGCTGCCGGCCGCGATGCGCTACGCGGGGCCGCGGGAGGCCATCTTCCACGCGATCGTTCGTAAGAATTACGGCTGCACGCACTTCATCGTCGGGCGCGATCACGCGGGCGTCGGCAACTACTACGGTTCGTTTGACGCGCATCGGATTTTCGAGGATTTTGAACCGGATGAGCTGGGCATCACACCCCTCTTCTTCGACTACACATTCTACTGCCGCCGTTGTGGGGGCATGGCGTCGCATAAAACCTGTCCGCATGACAAACGCGAGCACGTCTCCCTCTCCGGCACGAAAGTTCGTCAGATGTTGAAGGAGGGCGTAGCGCCGCCAACCGAATTCACCAGGCCGGAGGTGGCTAAAGTGCTTATGGATTGGGCTAGAGAGAGCAATGGCCATGACCGGTAAGTTCTCGAGCCTCGGGGGGATGGGCTATTGTCTATAGCCCTGCGTAAATTTTTGAAGGTGAAACCCATCCCCAAAAGGAGGACCGATGTTTAAGAAGTTGATTGGTTTATCAATTTTAATGGCCGTTCTAGCCGGCTTGGCGGCCGGTTGCGGAACTAAGAGTTCTACCGAGAAAAAAGAGACGGAAAAACAAGCGGCTGAGAAGAGCGAGGCCAAAGTCGTAAGGCTCGGCTTCTTCCCTAACATCACCCACTCGCAGGCGCTTGTCAGCATTGCCAGGGGCGACTTTCAGAAGGCTCTGGGGAACGACGTCAAGCTTGAGACCAAGGCGTTCAACGCCGGCCCGTCGGTCATCGAGGCGATCTTCGCCGGCCAGCTCGATATCTCCTACATCGGCCCCAATCCGGCGATCAACGGCTACATCAAGTCGAAGGGCAAGGCGGTGCGTATAGTCGCCGGGGCGACGAGCGGAGGAGCCGTCTTCGTCGTCCGCAAGGACGCCGGTATAGAGTCCGAGAAGGACTTCGCCGACAAAAAGTTCGCCTCGCCCCAGCTCGGCAACACACAGGATGTGGCTTTGAAGAACTATCTCAAGAAGAACGGCTACGAGCTAACCGAGAAGGGGGGAAGCGTCGCGGTAGTGCCGACGCAAAACCCGGACATCCTGACGCTCTTCAAGAAGAAGGAGATCGACGGGGCGTGGGTGCCGGAGCCGTGGGGCGCGCGCTTGGTTAAGGAGGGCAATGGGCGCATCTTCCTTGACGAGCGCGATCTATGGCCGAACGGCAAGTTCGTCACGGCCCAGATCATCGTGCGAACCGAGTTTCTGGAGAAGAACCCGGAGCTAGTCAAGAAGATCGTCAAGACGCATGTGCAGCTCACCGACTGGATCAACAAGAACCCGGATGAGGCGAAGAAGCTGGTCAACGAGCAGATTAAAGCGCTCACACAGAAGGCCCTGCCGGAGGACGTGCTCGACGCCGGCTTCAGGAGGCTCGATGTCACCTACGACCCCGTGAGCAAGTCCCTTCTCGAATCGGCTCAGAGCGCCTACGACCTGGGCTTCCTCGGCAAAGAGAAGCCCGATCTCTCGAAGATTTACGATCTTAAGATACTGAACGAGGTGCTTGGGGAGAAGGGCCTCGCAAAGGTCAAGTAGGGCCGCAAAGGGGGACGTTGGTTGCGTATGTTGCGTTTAACTAAAGGGTAGGCTTAATGTCCTGGTAGGAAGCATTCTGTAACAATTGCAACAATTGCAACAATTGCAACCAACGTCCCCCTTAGGAGTGAAGATGAAGATAAAGCTGACCGACATAGCGAAGACTTTCCCGTCGAAGAACGGCACCCTTACCGCTCTCGAGGAGATCAACCTCGAGATAAGCGAGGGGGAGTTCGTCTGCCTGGTCGGTCCATCCGGTTGCGGGAAATCGACGCTGCTCAATATCATCGCGGGCTTCGACCGGCCGGACGAGGGTTCACTCGTCACCAACGGCCGGCCGGCCAACGGCGCAAGAACGAGTTGCGTGATGATATTCCAGGAGCCGGCCCTATTCCCTTGGCTTACCGCCCGCAAGAACGTCGAGTTTGGGCTGAAGATGGCGGGTATGCCGAAGAAGGAACGCACCGAGCGAGCGCTTGCCTATTTAAAGATGGTCCACCTGTCCCGATTCGTCAACTCAAATATCCACGAGCTTTCCGGCGGGATGAAGCAGAGGGTGGCCCTCGCAAGAGCCCTCGCGCTCAATCCCGACGTCCTTCTGATGGATGAGCCGTTCGCCGCTCTCGACGCGCAGACCAGGGACATGCTCCACGAGGAGCTTACGGAGATCTGGTCGAAGACGAAAAAGACGATACTCTTCGTCACGCACAACGTTCGAGAGGCGGTTCATCTAGGCGATCGCGTCCTGGTGCTTTCGGCGCGGCCGGGTCGCATTAAGAGTGAATTTAAGATCGACCTCGTCAGGCCGCGCGATCCGGCCAATCCGGACGTCGGCAGGATAACCAGTCTCATCATGAAAGAGCTCAAGGAAGAGGTAGAGAAGATTGCTAAAGAAGAGTTCGACAGCGACTGGGCTGCTTCGAAAGCTACTATTCTTCATTCTGCTGATCACAGCATGGGAAGCGGTATCTAGGCTTAGAATCTGGGAGGAGTTCATCCTACCGTCTCCCAGCGGAGTGGGGGTGGCCCTTCTCGGCGGGTTCCAGGATGGGAGCTTTCCGCTCGCCATCCTGACCAGCATGCGCCGGATCGCCGAGGGCTATGGTTTATCGCTTATCATAGGCATACCTCTTGGGATGCTGCTGGGCAGAGTGAAAATCCTAAAGGAGACGGTCGGCTCGATAGTCCTGGGGCTGCAAGCCTTGCCAAGCATTTGCTGGCTGCCCCTTGCCGTTCTCTGGTTCGGCCTCTCGGAGCGCGCGATAGCCTTCGTTGTCGTTATGGGCGCTCTTCTTTCGATAACGATCGCGACGGAGGACGGGGTGCGGAATACCCCGCCGCTTCTTCTCCGGGCGGCGCGGACGTTGGGGAGCAATGGGATCAGGACATATCTGGACGTCGTCTTTCCGGCGGCGCTGCCGTCTATCGTGACGGGGATGAAGCTCGGCTGGTCTTTCGCATGGCGTTCTCTTATGGCGGGCGAATTGCTCTTCGTGAGCCTGGGACTCGGTCACTTGTTGGAGGTCGGGCGTCAGTTGAACGACATGGCGCAGGTCATCGCCGTGATGATCGTCATAATAGCGCTCGGTCTTTTTGTGGATCGCGCAGTCTTCAACGTATTGGAGACGAGGATACGTCGAAGGTGGGGCATTGAAAGCGCTTAAAGAAGTGTTGATCGATAAACATAGGTTTGCCAGGCTGCTGACGCATTGCGCTAAGAGCGTCCCAAAAGAGGCCTGCGGGATACTCGCCGGGTGGGCCGGGCGCGTGGAGCTCGTCATTCCGGTGACCAATATCTCGGAGGAGCCCGAAAGACGCTACCGGTTGAACGAGGCCGAACAGTTTGAAGCTTTTAAGAGGATGCGCCGGGAGGGAGTGGAGCTCGTCGGCATCTACCACTCCCACCCGGCGACCGAGGCCTACCCTTCGGCGACCGACGTGGAGCTGGCTTTTTACCCGGAAGCGGCGTACTTGATCGTCTCCTTAAGGGACGGTGGCGTCGATACGCAGGCGTTCAGAATAGTGGATGGTGAGATCAAGAAGATAGAGCTAGTCGTGGAGTAGGCGTGACTTCGTCGCGTGATCGACGACCTGGTACCTTGGTATCCTGGTACCTTAGTACCATGGATTCTTTATACGCTTATTTGAGGCGCTATTCACGGAGGATGGTGTTGCCGGGTTCACGGGCGAGCCACCGGCTCGCCTCTACTACGATACTAAGATACCACGGTACTAAGGTACTAGAAAAGCGATGAAGCACAAAGGGAGACTTAACTGTGGACGAGGAGTGGATCGAACGATATAGCCGTCACATCCTTCTTCCCGAGATCGGGGGAGAGGGGCAAAAGCGGCTGAATGAAGCTAAGGTGCTTGTCGTTGGGGCGGGTGGGCTTGGTTCGCCGGCCGCTCTGTACCTGGCGGCGGCCGGCATAGGGAAGCTCGGCCTCGTCGATTCGGACGCCGTCGACCTCAGCAACCTGCAGCGCCAGGTGCTCCACGGGACGGCCGACGTCGGGCGCCCGAAGACGACATCCGCCGCCGAACGTTTGGCCGATATAAATCCGGACGTCGAGGTGGTCGAGCACGACCTCCGCCTGGAGGCGGCCAATGTCATGGAGATCGTCGGCGCCTACGACCTGGTGCTCGACGGCACCGACAACTTCCCGACCCGCTTCCTGGTCAACGACGCCTGCGTCATCGCCGGCAAACCGCTGGTGCACGGGGCGATCTTGCGCTTTGATGGCCAGGCGACGACGATCGTGCCCGGAGACGGCCCCTGCTACCGTTGCGTCTTTCCCGAGCCGCCCCCGCCGGGCGTCGTGCCGAGCTGCTCCCAGGCGGGCATCCTCGGGGCGGTCGCCGGCGTCATCGGCTCGATCATGGCTTCCGAGGCGGTCAAGGTGGTGCTCGGGCTGCCGGGCATCCTGAAGGGTCGGATTCTCGCCATGAACGCGCTCGACATGACGTTCAGAGAGGTGAACGTCAGGAAGGACCCGAGCTGTCCTGTCTGCGGGGAGAACCCGGTGATAAAAGAGCCTTTCGATATAGAGTTCGCCTGTGGGGTCGACTAGTACCATGGTACCTTAGTACCTTAGTACCATGGTAGATAGTCGGGTGGTGCATCAAGCTTTAAGTGCACGCAAGGATCCGACTGCTGTAGCGATGTTATAAAGATTAGTCTTCTGTGGATGCTTAAGTTGGTGCACCAAAGATTGGATACACACGAAACTTTCTACCAAGGTACCAAGGTACAAAGGTACTAGGAGACTAGAACCAAGGGAGCAGCAATATGCTTTACAAGAATTTGCTCGATATGGTTGGCAATACGCCGCTCGTCGAGCTGAAGCGCATAAACCATAACGCTAAAGTCAAGCTTTATGTAAAACTCGAAGGGCAGAACCCCTCCGGTAGCTTGAAAGACCGCATTGTAAAGAATATGCTCTTGAAAGCCGAAGAAAGCGGCCGGCTGAAATCCGGCGTGACTCTGGTCGAGCCGACGAGCGGCAACACCGGCATCTCTCTCGCGATGATGGCGAGGCTCAAGGGCTACCGGTTTATCGCGGTCATGCCCGATAATGTCTCAACCGAGCGTCGGGAGTTGATCGCCGCCTACGGCTCGGAGCTCGTTCTAACCGACGGCGAGAAGGGCACCAACGGCGCGATCGAAGTAGCCCACCGGATGGTCGAAAAGCACCAGGACTACGTGATGCTGGATCAGTACTCGAATGAGGACAACCCCCGAGCGCATTACGAGACTACCGGTGTGGAGATCATCAGGGACGCCGGACGGGTTGACGTCCTTGTGGCCGGTCTTGGCACGGGCGGAACGCTGATGGGTGTGGGGCGTCGCTTGAAAGAAGCCAATCCGGTCACCAGGGTCATCGCCGTCCAGCCCTATCCTCACGGGGGGCTCCAGGGGTTGAGAAACGTCACCGACGGCTACGTACCGCCGATCCTCGACCTGAACGCTTTGGACGAGAGCGTGCTCGTACGGGATGAAGACGCTTTTCGCGCGACAAGGGAGCTTCTCCGGGAGGAGGGACTCTTCATGGGCATCTCTTCGGGAGCGGTCGTCCATGAGGCCCTCAAGCAGGCCGAGAAGCTTGAGGCCGGAACGATAGTCGCCCTTCTGGCCGACGGCGGCTGGAAGTATATAAGCGAGCATATCTGGACCGAGGAGCCGGAAGAGGTAAGCAAGAGGTTCAAAGGACCGCTGTGGTGAGCGCGCCTTCAGCGCGCTGACTTCTGGTACCTTGGTACTAAGGTACTAAGGTACCAAGGTACCAGAAACGGTCATCGGTCGTTATTGACCGCTGACTGCGGTTGTAGGGGCGGTTCGAGAACCGCCCGTCTGGACTCGAAGAGTCCAGAAGAAGTTTGAGGAGGCGGTGGAATTTTTTCCATCAATGGCGCCGGCTTTAAAAGAGTCAGAAAGCTAGCCGGAGATTGGGTCGAAGAGGAGGAAGTAATGGCTAATTCTACGATTATGGTCAACGACGAAAAAAGGGAATTTGAAGAAGGTAGCACCGTACTCCAAATACTTGAAAGCCTGGGGCTAAGGCCGGAAGTCATCGCCGTCGAGCTCAACGGCGAGCTTCTCAAGAGAGAGGAGTATGATACAAAGTCGGTCTCCGAAGGCGACGAGCTGGAGTACCTATACTACATGGCCGGCGGCGAGGAAGAACCGGGCGCAAGCGAGGAGGGCGAACTCGTGACCAAGAGGGTGCGCTTCAACTTTCCTCTGACGAGGGTGAAGGATCCCGTCATCTACTACCTTGTCAAGGACTTCGACCTGATCCCGAATATCCGGCGGGCGAACATCGAGGCGGAGCGGGGCTGGGTCGTCCTCGAGATAAGCGGCACCTCTGAGAATATTAAAAAGGGCTTTGATTTTGTCCACAGCTACGGCGTGGATGTCGAGCCGATCGAGGGCGACGTTGTTGAAGGATAGCCTATGCATGAGCGGTAGCTGGTGCTTAATCGCTTTACATGCAACTACGTGCAGAATGGGTGCTTTTAGCTACTAGCTGCCAGCTCCTAGCTAAAAGCCTCACATGCGGTTCTGGTTTCCTGGTTTCCTGGTTTCCTGGTTTCCTGGTTTCCTGGTAACCCCATTCACCGCGAATAGCGCCTCCAATAAACACGAAGAGATTCCAAGAAACTAAGAAACTAGGAGACTAAGAAACCAGCAGAGCGGCGAGGCAATAATCAAGGGTCAGCCACCAAAAGCTGATGGCTGACGGCTGATAGCTAAAGGCACCTGTGTTGATTAAGTAGTAATGCAAGGGGTGAACCCATATGCCATCTTTTGAAAAAGGACTAAAGTGCCGCGAGTGCGGTCTTGAGTATCCGCTGGCGGCGATCCACGTCTGCGAATACTGCTTCGGACCGCTGGAGGTGGTCTACGATTACGACGCGATCGGGCGCGAGGTCTCACGCGAATCGATAGCGGCAGGACCCAGGTCGATCTGGCGGTATGCCGCTCTGTTGCCGGTGGATGTCAACTTCGTCGTGGACTTGGGGACCGGATTCACGCCACTCGTTCGGGCGGAAAACCTGGCCGGTGAACTTGGGCTTGAGGAGCTTTACGTCAAGAACGATACGATCAACCCAACCAGCTCCTTTAAGGACCGCGTCGTTTCCGTGGCGCTCGCCAGGGCGCGGGAATTTGGTTTCGACGTTCTCGCTTGCGCGTCGACGGGGAATCTCGCGAACTCGGTCGCCGCACACGCGGCCAAAGCGGGTCTCTCCAGCTATATCTTCATCCCGGCGGACTTGGAAGCGGCCAAGGTGTTAACGACTGCGGTCTACGGGTCGACGCTCGTAGTGGTCGAAGGCAATTATGACGCGGTGAACCGCCTCTGCTCCGAGGTGGCCGCCGAATATCCATGGGCCTTCGTTAACATAAACGTGCGCCCCTACTACGCGGAGGGTTCAAAAACGCTCGCCTTCGAGACGGCGGAGCAACTCGGATGGGAGCTGCCGGA